>JAJRXJ010000314.1 GCA_024276355.1 Actinomycetes bacterium
ACCGAGTTGTTCATGTTGGAACGGGGGTTGTGAATCAGTGTGCCCTGCAGCCCGTGGTCGTCGGGGAGGTGAACTCCGTGAACCAGCAACCAGTCGGGCTTCGACAACGGCAGCAACCGCCGCCACTCGTCGGGTCGGCCCTCGACCTGACCCTCGGCCACATGGACGTGAACCCCAACGCCGTGTTTGGCAGCCAGTTCGGCGGCACCGGCGAGGGTGTCGTCGGAGCATGTGAACGCGGCATGAATGCCCACGTATCCGCGCCCACCTGCGGCGAGGTATCGGTCGTTCTCGGCCAGGCCCGCAGCAGCGCCGTCGGGGCCGTGGCGGTCGGTCACCCCGTAGGAGCACGAGATCCGCACTCCGACCTCGGCACACGCATCGGCGATCACCGACAGGGAACCCTCGATGGCATTGGGAGACTCGTGGTGATCGATGATTGCGGTGCAACCGTGCTCGAGTGCTTCGAGGGCGCCGAGCTTGGCCGACCATTCGATGATGTCGAGATCGAGACAACGGTCGAGGCGCCACCAGATCATCTCGAGAACATCAACGAAACCGGTGGGCGTGTGGGGAGGCGCGGGCATGCCCCGGGCCAGCGCTGAGTAGAGGTGATGATGGGCGCAAACCATCCCCGGAGTGGTCATCCTCCCAAGCGAGGCGCCCGGGCCACCGGAGCTCATGTCCAGGAGGCCTCGTGCTCGCGGTTGGTGGCGTTGACGATCGGCAACTCGTTGCGCCACTCGCCGTCGTGGGCATGCATCGCCGCGGCCACGGCACCGGCAGTGGGAACGAGGCCGATCTCGCCGACGCCCTTCACCCCATAGGGCGAGTTGGGCTGGGGCTCCTCGATCAGGATCACCTCGACATCGGGCATGTCCTTGGGGCGAATGATGTCGAGGCTTCGAAGCGTGTCGTTGAGCGGCCGGCCATCGGAATCGCACGGGAAGCCCTCCGACAGCGCGTAGCCGAGACCCATGTGGACCGCGCCCTCAATCTGGCCCTCGCACAGAAGCGGATTGATGGCCCGACCCACATCGTGGGCCGCGACCACCCGGCTCACGGCACCGGAGTCGGGGTTGAGTTCGACGAGTTGGGCGGCGTAACCGAACGTGGAATGGATGATGGGTTCGGGGTTGCCGTCGCCGAGCACGGTGGTCCAGTCGACGACGTAGCGGCCCTCGTATTCGACACCGATCTTGCATCCTCCGGCGATGGCGGCCCGGCACGCGTCGGAGACCGACCCGGAACACATGAGCGTGCCCCGCGACCCGGTGGTCTGACCGGCACCGAGCTCCCGGGTGGTGTCGACCAGCACACGAATTCGATCGGGGTCGATATCGAGCCCGGCCTTGCCGAACTCCTCGATCGCCACCTGGCGGGCCACCGTGTGGACGCCCTGGCCCATCTCGGTCCAGCAATGACGGATCTCGATGAGGCCGTCGGCCATGAACTGCACGGTTGAGATCGAAACTTCGTTGGCGCCGTTGCCGAGACCGGAGTTCTTGAGGCCGAGGCCCATGCCGACCGGTATGCCGGCAGCGATGGCGGCGTCCCAGGCGGGCTTGACGGCATCGAGACACCGTCGGGCGCCGGCGCTGCCTCCGTCCATCTTCTGGCCCGGACCCCAGATCACGCCGGGCTCGATCACGTTGCGCGAACGCATCTCCCAGCCGTCGATCCCGACCATCGCCGCGAGACGATCGATTGCACCCTCCATGGCAAACTGGGCCTGATTGGCACCGAATCCGCGGAATGCACCGCACACAGAATTGTTGGTGCGCACCGCCACCGCCTCGATGTCGATGTTGGGAACCACGTAGGGCCCACTGGCATGGCCCGCAGCCCGCTCGAGAACCTTCATGCCCACCGACGCGTAAGGACCGGAGTCGCCGATCATGCGCACGTGGAGTGCCTGCAGTCGGCCTTCGGCATCGCATCCGGCCCGCATGTGAATGCGGATCGGGTGACGTTTGCCGCTCACGAGGAAGGTTTCCTCGCGGCTGAACGTGGTCTTCACCGGCCGCCCGAGCAACCAGGCCGCGAGAGCGGTCTGACCCTGATTGGACATGTCTTCCTTGCCGCCGAACGCACCGCCGTTGGAAACCAGCTCGACAACCACTCGATCGGAGGGGATGTCGAGAATCCGGGCTATGTCGTCCCGGTCGTCCCAGACCCCTTGGCCGCCGGAGTAGACGTGAAGCGATTCGGTGGTGCCGTCGGGTCCGAGCGTGGGCACGGCAAGCGTGGATTCTGGTTCGAGGAACGTGTGGTCGACTCGTTGGGTCTGGAAGACCTCGTCGATGGTGTGGGCGCAGGCGGCCAGAGCGGCCGTGGCGTCGCCCCTCGAGTAGGCCGAGGTCGACAGGACATTGCCGTCGAGCTGCCACACGGCATCTTCGGAGTCGGCGGCGGAGAGGGCATTGGTGATCGGCTCGAGAACCTCGTATTCGATGTTCACCAAGGGCACGGCGGCCCGGGCCTCGATCCGGCTCTCGGCGACCACCAGGGCCAGGACGTCGCCCAGGAAACTGGTGCGGCCACCCTCGGGTATGAACACCGGCCAGTCTTTGTGGATGATTCCCGACCGGAGCTCGCCGGGAACATCGGCGCCGGTGATCACCGCGACCACGCCGGGGGCGGCGAGGGCCGCAGCCGTGTCGATGCTCACGACATCGGCGCGGGCATGCGCGCTGAGCACCACCGCGCCGTGAAGGCATCCGTCCGGGGCCATGTCGTCGATGAAACCGCGGTCGCCGAGAGAGAGTTCCTCGGCTTCGTACTTGACGCCGCGCGATCCGATGCCGCCCGGTCGTTCGGGAACCGGATCAAGACCATTGGCCAGATCCTCGACGGCATCGAGGATCTTGATGTAGCCGGTGCACCGACACAGATGCCCGCCGAGATGACGCGACGCCTGATCGCGGGTGACGGGCTCGGGACGGTCGAGAAGAGCGACGGTTCGCATCACGATCCCGGGTGTGCAGAACCCACACTGGAGAGCCCCATGGGCAGCGAACGCCGAGGCGATACGGCCGCGCTCGGCATCATCGACACCCTCGAGGGTGAGAATCTCAGCCCCTTCGGCCTTCTCGAGCGAGGTCTGACACGACACCCGGGCCTTGCCGTTGATCAACACCGTGCAGCAGCCGCACTGGCCGCTGGGAGCACATCCGTCCTTCGCGGCGGTGAGACCGAGTTCGTCGCGTAGCGCTGACAACAGATGGGGGTGATGATCGCCGACGGTTACGGCTTTGCCGTTGCATGTGAATTTTGCCATTGGTCAGGTCGCGTGTTTCTGATCGGTGGGGACTTGGTCGGTGGGGGTCTGGTGGAGCGGCGGCGGGGGAATGGCCGCTTTCTGGGCGGTGATGGCGGTGTAGACCTCGGGGCGGCGGTAACGCTCGAACTGGAAGAGCGTTTCCTTGTAATTGGCACACATGGCCAGGTCGATGTCGGCCACCACCAACTCGTCGCCGTTGGTCTCGGCCACGGCCAGCAGCTCACCCGATGGCGCGAAGATGCTCGACTCGGCCAGCGAGTCGACGCCTTCCTCCAAGCCGCCCTTGGCGACGCCGATCACGAACATTCCGTTCTGGTATGCGCCGGCCTGCATGACTATGCGGTTGTGAAACCCGGCCAGCCTGTCCTGGCTCGGATCGGGTGCGTAGTGAAGAGGTGTGTTGTATCCGATCATCACCAGCTCGGCACCGCCCAGACCGAGGCAGCGATAGGTCTCGGGCCAGCGACGATCGTTGCAGGTGGCCATGCCCACCACCCCATCGAACGCTCGCCATGTGGGGAACTCGTCGCCCTGTTCGAAGTAGCGCCGCTCGAGATGCTGGAACTCCCGCCAAGGCTCGTACTCACGATGACCCGGCACGTGGACCTTGTAGTAGTGGCCGACGATCGACCCCTCGCGCTCCACCATGATCTGCACATTGCGGTGATGACCGTCGGGGGTTCGTTCGGCATATCCCAGCGTGAACCCGATGCCGTGAGCCTTCGCCGCGTCGAACAGGCGCTGGGTCTCGGGTCCGGGCATCTCGGTCTCGTAGAACTGCTCGGCCTCCTCCCACGGCATGAACCAGCGTGGGAAGAATGTGGTGAGGGCCAACTCGGGGAACGCCACCAGATCGACCCCTTGATCGGCGGCCTCGTCGATCAGGGCGATCAACCGGTCGACGACCGATGCCCTTGAATCGGCCCGATTGACCGGACCGAGCTGGCCGGCTGCCACGCGCAGGGGTCGGCTCGGTGCCTCTGCGTGGGCGGCAGCGGCGGCGGCGTCGGGATCGGTGGGGGTCGACTCTTTGCTCATTGCGCAGCCAGTTCCATGAGGACACTTAGTAGCACGTTGGCTCCTGCTTCTATGTCGGACGGGTCGGTGTGCTCGGCGGGATTGTGGGAGATGCCTTTGTGGCTCGGCACGAAGATCATGCCGGTCGGGCACACCCGGGCCAGCATCTGGGCATCGTGGCCGGCACCACTGGGCATGCGTTTCACGCTGTGGCCGAGCGCCTTGGCCGCGGCCTCCACCTTGTCGATCACCGTGGGATCGAAGGCCACCGGATCAAAGCGGGCCAACTTGCGGGAAGCCACCGAGACGCCTTCTTCGTCGGCGGCCCGTTCGATGAACTCGGTGATGCGTCGTTCGGCCTCGAGCAGCACGCTGTTGTCGGTGTTGCGGACATCGACGGTGAAGGTTGCGGTGGCGGGCACGACGTTGACCAGATTGGGATCGAGCTCGATTCGGCCGACCGTGCCGACCTGGGGATGGCCCAGCTCGAGAGCCAGCTCGCGCACGAACGCGGCTGCGCGGCAGGCGACCAGGCCCGGGTCGTGGCGCAGCGCCATCGGGGTGGTACCCGCGTGGTTTGACTGGCCGGTGAGGGTGAACTCGGTCCAACTGATGCCCTGGACACCGGTGAGCGCACCGATCGTGAACCCCTCGGTCTCGAGGACCGGCCCCTGCTCGATGTGGAGCTCGACGTAGGCGGCCGGCGGCGCGGCCGGCAGCGGCGCGGTACCCAGGTAGCCGATGCGCTCGAGCTCCTCGCCGACGGTCTTGCCCCAGATGCCGGTGATGTCGTGGGCCTCCTCGAGAGCCATCCCACCCACATAGACCAGGCTGCCGAGCATGTCGGGTTGGAACCGGGCGCCTTCCTCGTCGGTGAAGAAACCGACGGCTATGGGTCGATGGGGGGTGATACCGGCAGTGCGAAGGGTCTCGATCACCTCGATGCCTCCGAGCACGCCGAGGTTGCCGTCGTAGCGTCCGCCGGTGGGAACGGTGTCGATGTGGGAGCCGCACATCACGGGCGGGCCATCGATCTCGCCCGCCATGGTGGCCACCACGTTGCCGACACCATCGATCGAAATGTCGAGGTCGAGGTCTCGCATCCACGACACGACCAGGTCGCGCCCGGCCTTGTCGTGGTCGGTGAGAGCCAGACGCGAGCACCCCGCGGTGCCCTCTATGGGATTGATCTCGGCGAGCGCCGCCAGCCGGGCGAGAAGACGGTTGATGCTTATGTGGATGTCTGGGCCAAACGAAGTCACCGCGTATTGTAGGTGTTGGGGAGGCGGAGGTCTAGGCGTGGAACATAGGGTGGGCGGGGTGAGCAACGACACAAGTTCCCCCACCGTTTCAGCCGTTGATTCAAACGCCGATTTGTTGATCCACGATGCCGAACTGTTGGCCACTGTCGACGACGATCGCCGCGAGATCCGTGGCGGATGGATTGCCATCACCAACGGTCTTGTCTCGGGCGTGGGGGGTCCGGCCGAACCGATGCCCGAGGCATCGCGCCGCATCAATGCGGCGGGTTGCCTGGTCACCCCGGGGCTGATCAACACCCACCATCACCTCTACCAGAACCTCACCCGCGCCTACCCACCGATGACATCGGCTCCGTTGTTCGGGTGGCTGCAGTCGCTCTACCCGTTGTGGACCGCCGCCCTCGATGAAGAGGCGGTCAACGTGGCCGCGTGGGTCGGCCTGGTCGAGTTGGCCATGAGCGGATGCACCACATCCTCCGACCACCACTATCTGCATCCTCCCCGCGCCGGTGATCTGCTCGGCGCCGAGATAGCGGCTGCGGTTGATCTCGGCATGAGATTCCACCCGACATACGGATCGATGAGCCTGTCGGTGAAGGACGGTGGTCTGCCGCCCGACGACGCGGTGCGCGACGAAGACGACATCCTTGCCGAGTCGGAACGCCACGTGGCCCGTCATCACGATCGGTCACACGGCGCCATGGTCCGGATCGCTCTGGCACCGTGTTCACCGTTCTCGGTGACCCGCGACCTGCTGGTGCGCAGCGCCGAACTGGCCGAGCGACTCGATGTGAGGCTCCACACCCACTTGGCCGAGAATGCCGAGGACGACGAGTTTTCTGTGGCCAGCTTCGGGATGCGTCCGGTCGACTACTACGAAGACGTCGGCTGGATGAGCGATCGTTCCTGGGGAGCGCACGTGGTTCGCCCCGATCCCGAAGAGGTGCGTCGCCTGGGCGCGGCGGGGGTGGGCATTGCGCATTGCCCGAGTTCCAACATGATCCTTTCGTCCGGGATTGCGCCCGTCGTTGATCTGAGGGCTGCGGGGTGCCCGGTCGGGATCGGTTGCGACGGGTCGTCCTCGGCCGACAGCGCCTCGCTGTGGCAGGAGGCCAGGCTGTCGCTGCTCGCCGGCAAGCTCAAGTCGGGTGCCGCGGCGATCGCGGCCCGCGACAGCCTCGAGATCGCCACTCGCGGTGGGGCCGGTTGTCTGGGTCGTGAGGGAGAGATCGGGGAGCTGTCGATCGGGGCGGTCGGAGATGTGGCCGTATGGAGTCTCGAAGGCCCGATCTACGCCGGGGTGCTCGACGACCCGATCGAAGGCTGGTTGCGATGCGGTCCCACCGCGGCGCTGCACACGATCGTGGCTGGTCGTTCGGTGGTGGAGGACGGCCGTGTCGTGTCCGACAAGCTCGACGGGATGCTCGCCGACCACAAGCGAATCTCCCGTCGCTTCCAACCACGAGCCTGACCCGGGGTCGGTGGGGGGCTACCGTGCCGGGGATGGTTCACATCGATTGCCCGTGCGGGTCTGGTTTGTCGCTGGAGCGTTGCTGTGGCCCCATCGTCGAAGGATCAAGGGTCGCGCCAACCGCCGAGACCCTGATGCGCTCCCGGTTCACGGCGTTTTGCCTTGGCTCGGTGGATCACCTGTCGCGAACCTGGGAGGCCAACTCGCGGCCCAAGGCAATCAATGTCGACCCGGGCCGTCAATGGTTGGGGCTGGAAATCATCGACGTGGTCGACGGCAGGGAGCTTTCGTCACACGGGATCGTGGAGTTCAAGGCGTCGTGGAGCAAGGGCACACACTCCGGCGTGGTCCACGAACGAAGCATGTTTCGGCGCGACAAGGGTCAGTGGGTCTATGCCGGGCCGGAGATCCGGGGCTGATGCACTCGGGGACCCACCCGTGGATGAGCAGATCCGAGATGGCGGCATTCGGGCGGCTGCAGCTCACGATGACCACGTCGGGTCCGGCCGTTGGTCGGGCCAGGCCAAGGCTGCTTCGAGCTGGGCACACACCGACAGCAGCAGGTCTTCGCGACCCGGCGGCGCCACCAGCATGGCCCCGATCGGGAGGCCGTCGGAGCTGAACCCGACCGGTACCGAAGCGGCGGGTTGGCCGGTGTGGTTCCAGGTGACCGTGTACGGATACACCCGGCTCATTCCGAGAACGGTGCGCAACGCGCCCTTGCCGTCCCATCGTCCCACCTCGACGGCCGGCACCGCGGTGACCGGTGTGATCAACACGTCGGCGTGGTCGAACACCTCGTTGAGACGCTCGGCCTCCTTGGCTTCGCGGTCGAGTGCCCTGCGCAGAACTCGGGACGGAACGATCTTCCCGAGGCGAGCGAAACCGCGTGTGCGCCGGTCGAGCAGATCGGGATGGGGGACGGTGGCCGCATGGTCGGCGATACCGCGCAGGTATCGGGGTATGACAGAATTGCCGATCGTGCCGTAACGGGGGTCGCGGTCGATCACCTCATGGCCGAGATCGGTGAGCACAGGGCCGATACCCCGCACGGCACCCTCGACCTCATCGGAGTGCAACGGCGGTGCCAGGGCACGGGGAGCGGAGGTGGACATCGCGAACCGCAGCCGAGCGGGAGCCGTGGTGGCCGCGGCCACGAATGACCGGGTGGGTGGGGCCGGGGCGTGGGCATCGCCGGCGACGTTGCCGTGGGCGACATCGAGCCAGAGGGCGGTGTCGACAACCCGCCTGGTGAGGCATCCGGCCGCCGACAGTCCGTTCCAGTGTTCGGGCTCGGGCGACAAGGAGATTCGGCCACGCTGGGGCTTCAGACCGAACACACCGCAGTTGGCCGCGGGTATGCGGATCGAGCCGGCACCATCCGACCCCGACGCGGCGCCAATCAGCCCGGCGGCGACCGCGGCCGCGGAACCGCCGCTCGAACCTCCGGGTGTGTGATCGAGCCCCCACGGGTTGCGGGTGATTCCGTTGGCCTCGGTCTCGGTGAACCCGCAGATGGCCAGGTCGGGCAGGTTGGTGACGCCGATGATGATCGCCCCGGCGGCTCTCAGTCGGCTGACGTGTTCGTCGTCGGCAGGCGCCGGGATGTCGAAGGCCCTCGTGCCGTGACCGGCCACGTGGCCCTCGATGCCCACCTCGTCCTTGAACGCCACCGGAACTCCCAGCAGGGGGAGGTCGTCTCCGGCTGCGATGCGCTCGTCGGCGGCAGCGGCGGCCTCTAGGGCCTGATCGGCGAACACCTCCCGAAAGGCGTTGATGGTCGGGTCGTGGGTGGCGATGCGGTCGAGGTAGAGGTCGACCAACTCGCGCGACGAGACCTCCCGATCCCGGAGCAGTTTGGCCTGAGCGGTGATTCCGGCGAACGCCAGATCCTCGGGGGTCATCGGCTGCTCGCTGATCCGGCCCGGGTGGCCAGCGCGGCCAAGACCCGACTGGGTGTGAGGGGGAACTGGTCGAACCACACTCCGGTGGCATCATGTACTGCTGCGATCACGGCCGGAGCGTAGGTGATGTAGGGCATTTCGGCCATGCCTCTCGCCCCGAACGGCCCGAGTGGATCGGCCAATTCGAGGATCACCGAGTCGACCACTTCGGGTATGTCGCCGATGCCGGGAATCAGATAGGACGACAACCGGGGTGTTGTGAGGTGACCTTCGCTGATCTGGAGGTGTTCGCTGATGGTGTAGCCGTGAGCCTGCACTACTGCACCCTCGATCTGGCCGCGAACCAGGGCGGGGTTTATGGCCTTGCCGACATCGTGGGTGGAGACGATTCGGTCGACTCTGATCTGCCCGGTGCCGGTGTCGACCGACACTTCGGCTTCGGTGGCCATGTAGCCGTAGGAGAAGTTGGGTGCGCCGGCGCCGGTCGCCGGGTCGAGGGTCTCGGTTGGCGGTGGCACATAGCGGAACTTGCCCACGGCAGGTCGTTGCCCGTCACGCCAGGCCTTTTCGGCCTCCTCGGCAGCACCGAGAATCGAGTTGCCGGCCATGAAGGTGAGGCGCGACGCCGATGCCGAACCGGAGTCGCCGCTGGTGGCCGTGTCGGAGAAATGTCCGGTGACGGCCTCGACCGGGAGCCCGAGCGCGTCGGCGGCGATCTGACGGAACGCGAGATGGGCGCCCTGGCCCACGTCGGAACCCCCCTGGAACAGGTCGGCCCTGGTTGGTGAGTCGTCGTCGCCATCACCGTGGAGGTGGATCTCGGCTTCGCTTCGCTCCGGGAAACCGAACGAGAACCCGACGTTCTTGTAGCCCGACGCGAAGCCTCGGCCCCTCACCACGGCGTCG
Source organism: Actinomycetes bacterium (assembly GCA_024276355.1). Taxonomy (GTDB): domain Bacteria; phylum Actinomycetota; class Acidimicrobiia; order Acidimicrobiales; family Aldehydirespiratoraceae; genus SZUA-87. The sequence continues at coordinate 9,844 of JAJRXJ010000314.1, forward strand.
GGATCGGCGGGCAGCGAGGCGATCGGGTTGAATCGGGCGGCCGGGCGTATCGGCTCGCTCCAACCGCTTCGTTGGGCGCAGGCATCGATCACCTCGGTGGTGGTGACCCCTTCGGGCATCTCCGTCTGGGTGATGCCGATGTCGCCATCGTGAAGGGCGTTGCGGCGGCGAATCTCGACCGGGTCGATACCCAACTCCGCGGCCAGCTTGTTGAGTTGGCACTCGATGGCGAACGCGCCCTGGGGGCCACCGAAACCGCGGAACGCCCCACCCGGAATGGCGTTGGTGTAGACCGCCTGACTGTGGATCCGGGCATTGGGCACCCGGTAGGGGCCGGCCACCGACAGGTGGGCATTGCCGAGCACCTTGTTGGACGTGTAGTTGTAGCCGCCGGCATCGAGGGTCACCTCGGCCTCGATGGCGGTGATGATCCCATCGGCGGTGGCACCCAGCTTGGCGGTGATGCGGCCGCGGTGGCGCTTGTGGTGGCCCACCATCGATTCTTCGCGCGACCAGCGGCAGTGAACCGGCCGGTGTTCGCCCCGTTCGGCCAGCACCTTCGCGGCCAGGCCCAGCACGATCTGGACCGACATGTCCTCCTTGCCACCGAAGGCCCCGCCTATGGCCAGGTAGATGACCCTCACCCGGTCCTCGGGAAGATCGAGGGCGTGGGCGATCTGCTCCCGGTCCTCGTAGGTCCACTGGCCGGTGCATTCGACCGTGACCCGCCCCTCATCGTCGATGTAGGCGGTGCCGGCTTCCGGCTGGAGAAATGCGTGTTCCTGATAGGGAAGCTCGTAGGTGGCCTCAACGACGGTGTGGGCCGCGGCCCAACCGGCGGTCATGTCGCCCTTGCGAATGTTGAGGTGGTGGTAGGCGTTGGAGCCGAGTCCGTTCTCGGGATGCAACATGGGCGCGCCAGGGGCCAGCGCGGCATCGATGCCGTCGAGACGGGGCAGGTCCTGCCATTCGGAGCGGATCAGGCCGGCCGCCGAGCGGGCCTGCTCGGCTGACTCGGCCACGACCATCGCCACCTGGTCGGCTTCCCAGCGGGAGACGTCGGCTGCGACCGCGGCCCGACCGGTGTCGATGCCCGCAGGGCCGATGAACACCGGCTGGTCCTTCATGGTGAGGCCGTATTCGTTGACCGGCACGTCGGCGGCGGTGAGCACGGCCACCACCCCCGGTGCGGCCTCGGCCGCGGAGGTGTCGAGCGAGACGATCCGGGCGTGGGGTCTGTTGGTGAACACGACGACGGCGTGGAGGGCGTCGGCGGGCACGGCGTCGGCCGGGTAGCGGGCCGCTCCGATGACCTTGTCGGCGGCATCGTGGCGGACGGGGGAGGATCCAACGCTCATGACTCGACCCCCGTGGCGGTCGAACGGCCGGCGGATCGGACCGCTTCGATGATCGGGTAGTAGCCGGTGCAGCGACACAGATTGCCCGAGAGCCCGAGCTTGATCTGCTCGTCGTCGGGCTGCCCGACCTCGTCGAGCAGAGCCGCTCCCGAAACCAGGAAGCCCGGTATGCAGAACCCGCACTGCACGGCGAACTCGTCGATGAACGCCTGCTGGATCGGATGGAGGACCGAGTCGCCGGCCGAACCTGAACCAGCCAAGCCCTCGACGGTGGTCACGGTACTTCCGGCCGCCTGGGCGGCGGGCACCATGCAGCTCATCACCGCCTGGCCGTCGAGCCTCACGGTGCAGGCCCCGCATTCGCCCTCGGCGCAGCCCTCTTTGGTGCCGGTGAGGGAACAGGGTTGGACGGTGTGGTCAGAGGATGCGGCTCGATCGCGCAGCCAGTCGAGAAGGTTGCGGGACGCGGCGCCTCCGGCGGTGACCGATGTGCCGTTGATCGACACGGTGATGGGTGTGGAGTCGTCGATCACGGTTGGGGATGCGGCGGACGGGGCTCGCGACGCGTCGGCCAGGCACGGCGGGTCGGTGGGCCACATGTCGGCCTGCCGATTGCCCTGCAAGGTGGTGAGGGCCCGGCTCGTGACGGTGTGGATGGTCTGTTTTCGGTAGTCGGCGGTGGCCCGCACATCGTCGATTGGTCGTATGGCATCGCGGGCGGCGTCGGCCGCGGCCGCGATGGATCCGGAGTCGAGCCGACGCCCGACGAGAGCTGCGGCCACCGACGGCAACAGAACCACCCGCGGGGCCACACTCCCGGCGGCCACCCGGGCGCCGGTCACCTCACCCGACGAATCGAGATCGACGACGAACGCCATGTGGATCACCGAGATCGCCTGGGCCCGCCGCAGTCCGAGTTTCACCCAGATTCCCCGGGAAGAGGCGGCCATGCGGGGAATGGTGAGGGCGGTGAGCAACTCGCCGGGTTCGATGACGGTGGTGCGAAAACCGGTGAAGAAATCGTCGATCGCCACCTCACGCTGGGCGATCGACCCGGTGTCGTCGAGCCGGGTGAGGGTGATGGTGGCGTCGAGGGCCAGCAGCGCCGAGATGGTGTCGTTGGCCGGGCTGGCGGTGATGATGTTGCCGGCCACGGTGGCCCGGTTCCGAAGTTGCGGGGAGGCCACCTCCAGGCAGGCCTGCGCCAGCGGCAGGGCCGAGGCCCGAATGTCGGTGGAGCGGATCACCTGATTGTGGGTGACGGTGGC
>JAJRXJ010000315.1 GCA_024276355.1 Actinomycetes bacterium
ACCCCGGTGTGTCGCAGAGAAACACGATCGGCAGGCCGTGGGCGTCGCACAATTGCATGAAGCGTGCCGCCTTGTCGGCCGCGTCGGAGTCGATGGCTCCTCCGAGATGGCCGGGATTGTTGGCGATGACACCGACCGGGCGACCCTCGAGCCGCGCCAGCGAGGTGACGATCCCGATTCCGAACCCGGAACGAAGCTCCATGACAGAGCCGACATCGGACAACAGCTCGATCGCGTCGCGCACCGGGTAGACGCGTTTGCGGTTCTCGGGTACGACGTCGCGGAGGAGTGTCTGGTCGGCACAATCCCAATTGTCGATCGGGCCCTGGAAGTAGGACAGATAGCGCTTCACGGCCGCCACGGCGGCGGCGTCATCGTCGACCAGGATGTCGACGACTCCGTTGGTCGACTGCACGTTCATGGGGCCGATCTCGTCCGGTGAGAATGAGCCCAGCCCACCCCCTTCGATCATCGCCGGACCGGCCATGCCGAGATTGGCATCGCGGGTGGCGATGATCACGTCGCACACGCCGGCCAGAGCGGCGTTTCCGGCGAAGCAGCGACCCGACACGACGGCAACGGTGGGCACCGTGCCGCTGAGTCTCGCCATCCAGGCAAATGACATCACGTTGAGGCCGGCAACGATCGGGACGTCGGTGTCGCCGGGACGGCCTCCCCCTCCCTCGGCAAAAATGACCACCGGTAGGTGGAGGCGATCGGCAATGTCGAGCAGGCGATCCTTCTTCTGATGGCCCCGAACGCCCTGGGTTCCGGCCAGTACCGTGTAGTCGTACGACATGACTGCACACCGACTCCGTTCGTCGGTGAACAAATCACCGTTGACCCGGGCGAGTCCGCCGACGATGCCATCGGCGGGGGTGTTGGCGATCAGGTCTTCGCGGCTGCGTCGGGCGGTCTGGGCGGCATACATGAAGCCGCCGTACTCCTCGAAGCTTCCGGGGTCGACCAGATCGGCGAGGTTTTCGCGGGCGGTTCGACGGCCCTTGGCATGGACTCTGGCCACAGCCTCCGGACGGGCGCCGTCGAACAGCATGTTTCGCCGCTCGGTCACTTCAGCGAGGTCGGGTCGGATCCCGTGCGTGCCGATGTCGGTGGCGCGCGAGTCGATGTGATCGGGCGGGCTGTCGGTGAGGGCCTGCCGCTCGATGGACACCAATGTGTCGCCCGGCGCGACCACCGAGCCCACCTCGACGTGGATCTCGGATACAAGGCCGGTTGCAGGCGCGGCGATGAGATGTTCCATCTTCATCACCTCGACCACGGCCACCGGGTCTCCCTCTCGAATCGGGTCGCCGACCCCTACGCGGAGATCAACGACCGTGCATGCACTGCCCGCTGATGCTCTTGCGACGTCCGACATGTTTCCTCCGTGGTCGGCCTACAAGATGGCCGATGTCCACGGGTCATGCCGAATCGAACGTGGGGGGGGGGTTCGGGTCGGGTGCACGAACGGGGATGCCCCGAAGGGGAGGGGCATCCCCGCCGTGTCTTCCGGGGTGCGATGTTGATTGGACTCAGGCCGCCGCCGGAAGGTCTCTCCCTGGCAATCGAATCACCGCCCAGCGCTCCTGGCCGACCGGGTGGACCGACGTCGCTCCACCCACGGCGTTCGCCATGGTTATCGCGGCCGGGTGTGAAGTCACCGTGGCCATCACGATTCCGTTGTTGTAAGGCGCCATGGACCTGTCCTCCGTTAGCGTCTGTGGGGCGAGTCGTTCGACTCGCCGTTTGATCCGTACACGTCCCTGATCGGCGAAAGGCTCGTGCTGCTGGATCGAAAAGGGTCACCGGAACCAGCGATTCGGGACCACTGCCGGATCACCGGGACCGGAGCGGAACCGGTTGGGTCCAAATGTCAGAGCCCGGGTGGGTCGGACGGCCCGGACCGGTCGCTTTGCGAGCAGGCATCGTGGCATCTACCGTTCGTTGATCCATCGATGGAGGTCCAGTGAGCAGAAATCGCCGAGACGCGATTCGGATGACCGACAGTGAAGTCGAGCGGTTCATCGACACCCACAAGAGCCTCCAGGTGGGCACCATAGAAAGAGACGGCAGCGTTCACCTGTCGACACTCTGGTTCGCGGTCGTCGACTCGCGCATCGTGTTCGAGACGTACACCAAGTCGCAGAAGATCAAGAACCTCGAACGCGACAACCGGATCACGGTGCTTCTCGAGGACGGCACGGTCTACGAAAAGCTCCGTGGGGTGATGATCAAGGGAACAGCCCGTTTGGTGACAGACCCGGCTGAGGTACATCCGTTGGCGTTGGAGGTGATGAAGCGAAACCAGCCCGACATCCCCGAGGATCTGTTGAGCAAGGCTGCTGAACACATGGCTTCCAAACGCACGGCGGTGATCGTCGAGCCCACGCGGATCGTCTCGTGGGATCACACCAAACTCGACGCCTCCTACTGAGAGACCCGCGCGGAGCCCGCTCAACCCAAGCGGAGCGTCTCGAGGGGTTCGAGCCGGGCGGCCTTGGTGGACGGATACAGGCCGGCCAAAACCGACACGCCGATTGCCGCGGCCACACCCATGAGCAGAAGTCCCGGGCGAAGGACCACCACCCAGCCGCGCGACCTCGACACGAACGCCACCACCAGGGACCCCACCCCTGCACCTGCCATTCCGCCGAACAGGCCCACCACCACCGACTCGAGCATGAACTGTCCGGCAATGAGGCCCCGACCGTGGCCCAGCGCCCGTCTGATCCCGATTTCGGATGAGCGCTGAATGACGGAAATCGACATCACGTTGGCGATACCGACCCCTCCGACGACAAGAGCCAGGCCACCCATGAGCGCCACGATGGCCTGCAACGTGGTGTCGGCAGCAGCCGCCGATTCGAGCGCATCGGTGGGCACCGAGGTATTCACCTCCTCGTTTCCGCCGAGGTTGATCGCCACCGGTAGAGCCGCTTCGGTGACCAAGGTCTGGGACGGGTCTGATCGCACGTAGAGGGTGGTGGCCTCCAAGCCGGTGTCGAAATCCCTGTCGGCGGCTTGGGGGGAGATGACCACAGCGTTGTCGAGAGTGGGTTCGAGCACCACTCGATCCATGACCCCCACCACGCCGTACTTGAAACCGCCGACCGAGATCGTGCGTTCGGTGCCGGGAATGTAGGCGAACTCATCGGCCAGTCCGGCACCGATCACCGCAGCCCGTCCGGCGGTCGACACATCGAACGAGTTGATCCATCGGCCAGACACGAGGCCGACATCCATTACATCGAGGAAGGCCGAGTCGGCCGCGATCACGGGGATCGGAAATGCCGTGTAGTAACTGTCGGCCGCGGAGTAGGGGCTGGTGACGACACCAGCGATGTTGATCACCGCGGTCGCACTCTCAACGGTGGAAAGCGACTCGACCCTGACAACGACGTCCTCGGGAAAGGTGGGATCCTGGGTGCCGAACGATCCGGCAGCCTCGGCCTTGATCAGGTTGGTACCGAGCTGCGAAAGGGTCTGTTGAAGGTCTCCCTTGGCCGACTCCGTGAGGCCGACCGCGGCGACGATCGCCGAGACGCCGATGATCGGTCCGAGCATGATCAGCAGGGTTCGTGTGAGCTTTGCGGTGAGGCCGCTGGACGCCACCCCCAACAAGTCCCGGATGTTGCTCATGACAGCGTGCCCGAGGTGGATGTGGCTGACGGATCGCCGAGCGTTCCGCCGAACGCCGAGCCGGCATCGCCGCGGCGGACGATTTCGTCGGCCACGATCTTGCCGTCTCGCATGGAGATTCGGCGCCCGGCTGACGCGGCCACCGCGGGGTCGTGGGTGACGATGGCCACCGCCCGTTCGGGAGAATGAAGGCCGCGAAAGATCTCCATGACGTTGGCGGCGTTGGTGGAATCGAGGGCCCCGGTCGGTTCGTCGGCGAGGATGAGAGCGGGGTCGGTGACGATGGCTCTGGCAATGGCGACACGCTGCTGTTCCCCGCCGGAGAGTTGTACCGGACGGTGGTCGGCTCGGTCGGCCAGACCGATCCTTTCCAGGGCGTTCATGGCCAGCCGGCGACGGGCGGAGGACGACAGCCCGCGGTAGAGCAGCGCCGTCTCCACGTTGCGTCGCGCGTCGAGGTAGGGGATGAGGTGGAACTGCTGGAAAACGAATCCCACCACATCGCCGCGTAGACGGGATCGCTCCGCATCCGTGAGCTCCGAAACCGCGGCGCCGGTGACCCACAACTCACCGAGGGAAGGCAGGTCGAGCAAACCCAACAGACCCAGCATGGTGGACTTTCCGGATCCCGAGGGGCCGACGATCGAGACGAACTCTCCTGACTCGATAGTGAGCGACACCCCATCAAGGGCATGGACCTGGACCTCGTCGCCGTAGATGCGCGACACATTGTCGAGTCGGAGAAGGGGTTCAGCACTCATTGTCCGCCGGTGACGTCGACGATCACTACCTCTCCGCCGGTCAATCCGGACACGATTTCCGTGAACGACCCATCCTGCAGCCCCGTGACTATCTCGGTCGGGGTGACAATCCCGGTCTCAGGATCAACGACCCTCACGATGTCCTTGCCGGTGCCGTCCTGGGACACAGCGGCGCGCGGCACCACCAGGGCATCGACACGTTCGTCGAGAGTCACATCGATGGTCACGTTGGCACCGTCGACAGCGATGAGATCGTCGGACACACTGACGATGCCTTCGTAGGTTTCGCCACCGGAACCGTTGACCGTGGCCACGTCATCGAGCTGGGAAATGAATCCGTCCGACTTCTGATTGCCGGCCTCGATGTCGACGGTGACCACCTGCCCGACGGACAGTTCGGAGCGGTCGGTCGGATTGGCGAACAGCTTGATGGTGAAATCGGGTTCGGTGAGGGTGAGAAGCTCCTGGCCGAGTTGCACGGTCTGGCCCTCGTCGACGAACACGGTTCCGACACGCGCCGGCCACGATGCCACGATCATGTCGGAAGGCACGAATATGACGTCGTCGTCGATGGTGGTGATGATCACGTCGACGTGGGTGCGACCGGCCCTGAGGTTGACCGTGCCGGTCAGCACCTCGTAGTCGCTGCCCATGGTGGCGGTGCCCGAGATCGAGTAGTCGACCGACACGTCGGTGGACGGTGCCTCGCTGGCCCTGACGCGAATGGCGACGGATCCGCCTTCCCCGACGGTTCCGCCTCCCTCGAGCGTGAGGGTGGGCTGATCGTCGTCCTCGATGATGACGGTCGCCGATACGGAGTTGACGTCGAGGTCGTATTCGTTGTCGGGGTCGTTGCTGTCGATCAGGGTGAGAGTGAGTGACTCGTCGCTCTCGATGGCTTGGTCCTGGACCGTTGCGATCGAGATCGATGCCTGATCGCTTCCGGCCGGGAAGGTGAACACCGGGGCCGGATCCTGCTCGGCGTAGTCGTCGATTTCGGTGGCCGAACCGGCCAGCGAGTAGGAGACATCCAGGGCATGATCGATGACCACGTCGGACTTGAGCTTGTAGACGACGTTGGCACCCTCGGTTATCCGGTCGGCGCCCCGATCGAGGCTCAGCGACAGCAGAGGTACGACGTTGGGGGTGGTGTCGACGATCGTGACCGTCAGGGAGTTGAGAGGGGCCACGTCGTAGTTGATGCCGGCTCCGATCGGTTGATCCGGTGTGATGGTGATGGTCCAGTCCTCGTCGACCTCATCCACGGTGTCGGTGAAGGTCTCGAACGGCAGAGTGAGGGTGGTTGCACCGGCGGGCCACACAATCGGAGAGTTCTCGAGGGGATCGTTGCGATAGTCGACATCGATGTTGGGGTCGTCGATCGCCGCTTGGTCGCCTCCGGTGGCGGTTCCGGTGAAACCGAGGTTGATCTGCATGTCGGCGGGAGGGGCCGGATCGGCGGTGAGCACGATGTCGACGGTGTCGCCCTCATTCAACGTGATCTCGGTGTCGCGTACGCCTATTGCCGGTATCGGGGTCGACTGAAACGGAATCAGGATGGCGCCGGTGCCAACCGTGGTGTTTTTCTCGCCGCCGACTCTCTCCGGCACCGAGGGACCAATTTTCACGGCCGCGGTGTCCTTGTCGCCCACCGTGTACCCGTTGGACGGGCGCAACGACATCACCACCGTCTCGACCGGCTCCGGCGTGGCTCCGCCGTAGCCGTAGTCGATCTGCCATTCGCGGAGCGCTGCCCGGGTGGCCTCGGTGTAGAGCCGATCCACGGTGCCGGGGTCGTAGCCGTTCTCCTGCAGTATCCGTTCGAGCTGCAGGACATCCGGGCCGTCGGATCCCACATCGAGCGTGCGGTAGAAAGAGAAATCACCGTTGACGGCCACCGCCGGACGGCCGTCGAGAGACAACAGAACGTCGCCGGGGTTGACCTGATCGCCGTCGGAAACATCGACCTGGCTGACCCTCCCGTCGAACGGAGAGTTGACCTTCTGCAACTCCTCACGGCGCAGTTCGCCCGACACTGTGAGGGTGTCGGTGAGGGTTCGATGCCCGATGGTGTCGGTGAGGATCTCCCTGGGAGCGACCTGTGGGTCGGACGTGCCGGTGGTCTGCCAAGCAATGACACCTCCGACGAACAGGGCCACCACCACCACGGCTGAGATCATCTGGCGACGGTTGATGGTCATGGGGATTCGCTTTCCACTTGTGCGACCGCAATGTCGCGGCATTCCTTCATGTCGTCCGACTCGAGGATCGACTGGCCCTGGGGAGGTGTCAGGTCCTGGGGGATCTGAAGCAGCCCCCTGGCGTCGGGCTTCAGATCACCGATCTTCCATCCGCGCCCCTTGAGACAGTCGGCCCACTGGACCAACCCCCGGTTGCGTCCCTCGATCTCGTCGGCCGGGATGTTGTCGCTGGCTGTCTGGAGCTTCTGGAAGGCCCCTTGGATCTGACTCACGGCGGCGCACTCGATCAGGTCGTTGATGTATTGGGAATCGTTGACGGGATCCTTGGGATCGCCGCCGGCCGTCGGTATTCCGATGAAGGCCGTCCCTTTGTCGGTGAGGCATCCGTTGAAAACCTTCATGGCCGCGAACAGGCCGTCGACGGGGTCGGAGGTGTCGGCGTTCAGGGGAATCGTGGTCGTGGCCGGTGGCGCGGTTGTCGTCGTGGACCGCGGCGAGTCGACCGGTGCTGACGCAGAGGCTCCCGAATCGGACTCCGGGGTTGAGGTGGTCGCGACGGTCGTGGTGGTGACCGTTGTGGTCGGATGGGCGAGATTCTCCGGCTTGATGCTGACCTGCTCAGCGTCGCGGTAGACGACAGCGGCGGTACTTGCTGTGGATGCTCCGCACGCAGCAGCAGCCAACATGATCACCATGGCGACAGCTGTCATGGCGAATGGTTGGGGCTTCACCGGGAGTCCTAGTGACACGAGCAGGGCACAGGTCGGCGGCAGGGGCGACCGCTGCCGACTCTAGTTGAAATCGGGTGGCCATCGACAATCGCGATCATGCCCCCCCGAGGAGACTCCACACCGATCGCTGGGGATACCCGGATCCCGGGGACACGGAGATGCCTTGATGGGATGAACTGAACGCCGCGGCGGTGGCGATGTCGATCAACCCGGGGGCCAGGCTGAAGTCGGGCCACGGGGCGGCATCACCTCTGGCCATGGCCCCGAGCCTTTCGATCTGGGCCTTGAACCCCAGCTCGGTGTAGGGGTCGTCGGAATCGGCGATCATCACCGTTTCACCGTTCACCTCGAGCGTGGGTGGGGGAGCGAGCTCGAGTTGGACCACGGTGTCGTCGCTGGCGACTTCGAGGGAGGTGGAGGGGGAATCGTCACCCCAGGTGATGTCGACGGTGATGTCGCGGTGCAGAAGATTGTCGGTCCGGAGCTCGAGGCTGGCCCGAACGTCGATCCGTTCGGAATCTGCCGGTAGTTCAGCACAGACCGACACCACTGGCGCCCCGAGGGCAGCCAGCAGCAGGGGCATGATCCTGCATCCGGGGTCGATGACCGCTCCACCCCCGAATCTGGGGGTTCCGTGATCGCCCCAGTCGGGTCTGGGGCCGTGGCTCCGAAGCGCGAAGTGGAACGGTGAATCCATTGATGCGATCTCTTGGAGCGCCCGGCGTGTGATCGGAGCGTGCAGGAGGTTGGCGGCGGCCATCGTCGGTGGGAGAGCGGTGTCGGCGAGGGCATCGAGATCCGGTGTTGATGACCCGGAAGGGGTCTCGACAAGAACCGCCGATACCCGGCCGGCGACCGCCGCGAGCACTGACGGGGTGTCGGCAGGGGGCACGGCAACCACGACGGCCTCCGACTTGCCCAGTGCCTGCTCAAGCGTGAGTTCCGGTACCTCGGCCTGTGCCGCGAGCTCGGACGCCTTGCCGAGGTGTCTGCCGACAACTCCCTCCAACTCCACGTGTTCGGCGAGCAAGGCGGCCGCTGCGTGAAATGCGGCGGCACGTCCCGTACCGATGATCGAGATCGATGTCATGGGGCAATCGTGGCACGTCGAACGTCTCAAACCGACGACGGCAAATGAGGGAATATGGCAGGTACGGTTCAGGACGGTGCGTGGAATAGTCAGACTCCTGCGCCTGGCCGCTGTGATAGCGGGTGGAGCGCTCGCGACTGTGGTGTCGCTGGCCGCGCTCGCACCCAGGGTAGGCGAGATCTTCACGGCGAATGTTTCCACTTCCGCCGAGGTCAATCTCGATCAGCTGGCACTTCGTTCCATCGTCTACGACGCCAACGGTGACCAGTTCGATGTTCTCTACGACGTCGAGAACCGTGCACTGGTGAAACTGCCGGACATCAGCCACGAGCTGATCACGTCGGTGGTCACCGTGGAGGATGCCGGTTTCTGGCAGCACAACGGGGTCGATGCGGCTGCCATCGCGCGGGCACTGGTGCGAAACGTCTCCGCCGGCGGAATCCAGCAGGGCGGGTCGACCATCACACAGCAGCTGATCAAGAACGGGGTGGTGGGCAATGCCCGCAACCTCGACCGCAAGGTCCCTGAGGCCGCTCTGGCGATCCGTCTCGAACGTCAGTTGACAAAGCAGGAAATCCTCGAGGCCTACCTCAACACGGTGTACTTCGGCGGCGGTACCTACGGGGTGAGAGCGGCGGCGGAGGTCTATTTCGGCGTTGAGCCGAGCGAACTCGACTGGGGTCAGTCGGCCTTGCTGGCCAGCCTCATCTCCAATCCGGTGCAATACGACCCGACCAGATTCCCCGACGTGGCCCGCGAGCGGCGTCGTATCGCGCTGAAGCTGCTGCTGAACGCCGGAGACATCACCCAGGCCCAATTCGACAGATACAACGATTCGGATGTGCCATCCACCAGGAGAGTGGCCGTCCAGTGGCAGCCCTCCAATTACTTCATCGAGGAGGTGCGCAGTCAGCTTCTGGCCGACAAGCGACTGGGCGATACCAAGGCCGAGCGGGAAGAGGCGGTGTTCGGGGGTGGGTTGCGCGTGTTCACCACCTACGACCCGGTCGCCCAGGCACAGATCGAAAAGGCAATCGCCGACAACCTGCCCGACGACCCGCGTTTCTTCACGGCGGCCAGTGCGAGTGTGGAGCCGGGAACCGGGGCGGTCCGGGCCCTGGTCGGTGGACCAGGATTCGATCTGTTCAAGTACGACATTGCCACTCACCCGAATGGGCGTCCGACCGGTTCCGCCTTCAAGCCGTTCGTCTTGGCGGCCGCGATGGAGAAGGGGTTTGTTCCCGCCGACCAGGTGAGCGGACTCAGCCCGTGCGAGTTCGACAACCCCGGCGGCGACCCTGATCCATACGAGGCCTCCAACTTCGGTGGCGGCAAGGGTGCGTTCCAGGCGATCTACTCCCAAACTCTCGCATCATCCAACTGTGCGTATCTTCGATTGGGTCAGATAGTGGGACTGTCCAATGTTGCCGACACCGCCCGAGCGCTCGGGATAAAGGCCGACATGTCCGAACTGCCCATGTCCATGCCGCTCGGCCCCCTCGAGATCACCCCACTCGAAATGGCCACGGCCTACGCAACCTTCGCCAACGACGGCGTCCATGTCGATCCGATCTTCATAACCCGGGTCGAAGATCGTTCCGGGAATGTTCTGTTCGAAAACGTTCCCCACCCCACCCGTGCCATCTCAACCCAGTCGGCGAGGCTGGTGACCAATGTGTTGGCCGCCAACGTGAGGGGCGGAACCGGCACCAGGGCCCGGCTCGAATCGCAGCCGGCCGCCGGTAAGACCGGAACCGCACAGGACTTCGGCGACGCGTGGTTTGTGGGATTCACCCCCCGTCTGGCCACCGCGATCTGGATGGGCAACCCCGACGCCAGGGTGCCGATGCGACGAGTGGCAGGGGTCGGAAATGTCACCGGAGGTTCAATCCCGGCGCGAATCTGGGGCGCGTTCAACAACGCCTACCACGCGAACCGGCCCGTCATCGAGTTCAACAAGCCCGAGCCGACTCGCGCCGGAGTGATCCTGCGCACCGACTCCGACAACGTGAAGTACAAGGAGACGGCGAAGAGTCTCTGCGGCGACCCGGAGGCCGAGGTGGACACCGACGGTGACGGTGTCGCCGACACTTGCGTCGACCCGCAGTTCGAGTTCGACCCGAACATCGGCATATGCCCGACATTGCTCGAGCCTGTCGATGAGGACGGCGACGGCAAGACCGATGGCTGTGTTCCGCCCACCACGACCACCACGACAACGACTACGGTCCCGGACGGTACCACTCCAACGACCACCGGCGGCGGTACAACAACAACGACGACCACCACGCCACCATCCACCGGCACCACAATCCCCCCGCCGCCCACGACCGTGCCATGATCCGACCAGCGACGCCCCTTACCACGTGAGATCCAAACCATGAGCCTCGAGCGCCTACTCCAGATCCAATCGATCGACGTTGAGATCAAACAGCTTCGTCATCGAAAGAAGACTCTTGAGCAGCGTGATCTACTGGCCGACGCACACACCGAGCGAGCATCGAAGCAGGAGGCCATCGACGAGGTGGCGGCCCGACGTGTGGAGGCCGCCAGCCGTCAGCGCCGACTGGAGGACGAAGCCCAGACCGTCGCCGACAAGGCCGCCGCCGATGAGAAGCGTCTCTACAGCGGTGAGGTTGGGGGAATGAAGGATCTTCAGGCCCTCCAGAACGAGATCGCCCATCTGAAGCAGCGTCAGGAATCGATCGAAGACGACGAGCTCGAAGCCATGGAGCAGGCCGAGGCGCTCCGTGCCGAGGTCGAGAAGATGGAGGCCGCGTGCGCCGATCTCGACCATCGCATCGATGTCCTGTCCCGCGAGATCTCCGAGGCCGAGCACGACATCGACGCCAAGTTGTCGGCACTCGAGGTCCAGCGTGAAGAGATGGTCCCCGAAGTCTCCCCGTCGATGTTGGCCGAGTACGAACAGCTGCGACCCACGTTCGGATCAGCGACGGTGGTGAGATTCGACGGCAAGAATTGTGTGGGCTGTCCGTCGATGATGCCCTCGATGGAGGTCGACCGTCTCAAACATGCGGAGTCCGGCACTTTGGAGCACTGCTCCGAGTGCGGTCGTATGGTCGTCAACTGAATCTCGTCGACCCGGCATCGGAGTTGTGGAAATGTTCTTCTGGTTCCTGGCGTCCGCGGTGCTGATGGTGTTCTTCGTGTTCGACAGCCCCGCGGCCGATTATCGATTTGTGGCCCTTGGCGGTGTGTTGCCGTTGATCGAGGATCTCACCGGCAGGCCCCTCGTTCTCCACACGCTTGTGGGCCCGGTGGCGTTGATGGCTTTGATCATGCTGGCCACCCGCGGGCGTCGAATCCTCCGGCGTCAACTACTCGGGCTTCCCATCGGCTCCTTCGTGTTCTTGCTGGTTGCCGGCATTTGGGCTCGAACTTCGTTGTTCTGGTGGCCGATGGCCGGCTTCGACGCGATAGCCACCGGCCCGCTTCCGGAGTTCGATAGGCCGTTCGTGCTGCTGGTCCTCTTGGAGAGCGTGGGAGTGGCCGGGCTGCTATGGCTGGCCATTCGGGTCCGTCTGGCCGATGAGGGGAACGCTTCGAGACTTCTTCAAACCGGACGGTTGCCCAGGAACCCCGCTCCATGAGGCCAGCGGCCACCATCGCACCATGCTGACCATCGTCAGGCACGGCCGGACTCTTGCCAATGCGTCCGGTGAGCTTCTGGGGCGACGCGACCCGCCCCTGGATGATCTCGGCAGGGTCCAGGCTCTCAAGATCGGCGAGGCGCTACACGACGTCGAGAGGATCATTTCGAGCCCCTTGACACGATGCATCGAGACGGCCCAGGCCATTCGCGACTGTGGACACAACGATGTGGGGATCGAAGTCGACGAGCGCTTCATCGAGATCGATTACGGAACTCTGGAGGGCGCTCTCGTCGGCGACGTCCCGGCCGAGACCTGGGCGCGGTGGCGATCGGACCCGAGTTGGTCCCCAGGCGGGGCCGAAAGCCTCGACGACGTTTCAATCCGGGTTGCCGATGCCCTTGATTCCCTGCGGGATTCGCGGACGGCCGACCGTTCCGTGGTGATCGTGAGCCACGTGTCGCCGATCAAGGCGGCGATCGGATGGGCGCTGGGTATGGGGCCCGACATTGCGTGGAGGTGCCACGTCGCCCAGGCGTCGATTCATCGAATCATCATCGAGGGTGATTTGCCCAGGCTGCTCGAATTCAATCAGACATCACACCTGTCGGGCTGATGCCGTTCAGTCCGATGTTCCAGCCGAGACCGTCTCGACCACTCGCAGTTCGAGTTCTCCGGATTGGTGGAGCCTCACCTGGAGTCGGTTGTCACGAAGCACTGCGGCCATGCCGGCACGCCGAGATGCGGCCGGCGTCAGGTCACGCGTTCTGAGCATCTCCTCGGGGGAGATTCTCTTGGAGTTGAGGTCGTACATGGGCCTGTCCTTGTCCTGGTCGACCACGTCTCGATCGTCCGGTTGGGCGGTCGATGTTCATCCAACGTCGCCTTGGGCACGACTCTGAAGCTGATCCGATCGACCGACCCACGTTCAGAGGGCCACCGGCCCTGAGCCTGCTGTGGCGTGGTGGTCCGCTTGGATCGGCCGCCGGGGACCGGAGTCACATTCGACTTCCCGAAAGCACCATCCGGAAACGCCGCCGATTGGATTTCCCGAGGTGGGCGTGGGGGTCGTGTTGCGCCTAGAGTTCCAGTGTGGTTGGGCTTGACGAGGTGTCGATCCCAAGATCTATCGGCGGAGGTTTCCATGGCGAAGAGGGCTCATGAACAGTGTCTCGACGAGGCGGAATACGGGGCGATGATGAGAGAGACGCAGGCAAGAATTCTCGATCGTCTCGAGACAGCGAGAGCTGCGTCGCGGATCTCCCAGCGACGACTGGCGGGGGTCATCGGGGTGAACCGTGAGGCGATGCGCGACCGACTGTCCGGACGCACGCAGGTGAAGGCCCATGAGCTGGCCGCGTTGGCCGCATTCCTCCAGGTCGACATCAGCGAGTTTTTCGCCATCGGCGCCGACCACTGATGAATTCCGGTTGGGTGGTGCCCGACGACGAGGTCGAGGTCCACTTCGTCGCATCGGGTGGCCCGGGCGGGCAACATGCCAACAGGTCCAACACCAAGGTCGATGCCGTGTTTCGGCCGGCGGAGTCGGAGACCATGCCGGATCACCTTCGTGAACGGGTTCTGGCCAAGCTCGGTCCGGTGGTGAGGGTTGCGGTCGACGATGAGCGGTCCCAGTACCGCAACCGGGTGTTGGCGGTTGAGAGAATCCGGGAGAAGGTTCGTGTGGCGGGGGTCGTTGAGCGCAAACGACGCCCGACGAAACCCACACGGGGAAGTCAGAGGCGGCGAGTCGACGGGAAGAAGCGCCGGGGCCAGACCAAGAGACTGCGCCGCAGACCGACCGCCGACGACTGAGCTTTCCGCTGGCGAGGGTGGTGGCGAGGAGTCGGCCTGTAGGCGGGATTCTGTTCCGGGGCCCGTTTCCGGTGTCCCCATCGGTGACCATCCATCTTTGCGGTCTACCTGGGAGTGTCCACGGACGGACCGCCCTCTCCCTGCTTGACCTTGCTCCGGGTGGGGTTTACCGAGCCGTCCCGGTCGCCCGGGGCGCTGGTGCGCTCTTACCGCACCGTTTCACCCTTGCCGATCGAGCCTTGCGGAACGATCGGCGGTCTGTTTTCTGTGGCACTTTCCTGCGAGTCACCTCGACTGGCTTGGCCAGCACCCTGTCCTGCGGAGTCCCGACCTTCCTCGACCCACTGAGTGGGCCGCGGTCACCCGGTCGGCTCCCCGCCACCGCTGTCAAGTGTGCCGCGTCTGGCCCCGAACCACGCACCGATCACACCGATTGATGCCGCCAACAGCGCGTTGAAGACGAGCGCACCGATCGAGATGCCCCGGCCATCAGCCAGCCGCCGTGCGATTCCGAAGGTCTGGAGAATCGCGAAGGCGAGGAAGGTGGCGGCGGCACCGTGGACGAACGCCGTCGACGGTTGCTGTCTTCCGGCCAGTGCGCCACCGAGCAGGTATCCGGTGATTATCAGGAGATACAGGGCCAGGACCCACAAGGACGTGTCGGACGAGTCATCGATCGAGGCACGGATGATCGCCGCCGGGCCGGTGAGGAGAAGCGTCATCATCGCGCCGGCGGTGACCACGCTGAGGTCGAGTTGGGAGATCATGGGTATCGATGCTCCGAGACGATGGGGTCGTGGCAGTGATTGGTTGCTGAGGCTAGCGGTGCCGACAAAAGCCGCGATAATTCCAACAATCATTGTTGGAATTGGGTATGGTGTCCGGGTGCGCAGCCCGGAGACCTTGGCCCAAAGATTCAGAGAATCCGACCTGAAGGTCACCAGTCAGCGAGTGGCCGTGTTCGAGGCCCTCGGGACCATGCCCGGTCACCGAACTGCCGAACAGATTCACCGGGCAGTCATTGAGACGGTACCCAACATGTCGCTGCGCACCGTCTACCAGATCCTTCGTGAGCTGGTCGACCTGGGCGAGCTCCAGATGTTGGAGCTCGGAACCGGCGCCATCCAGTACGACCACAATTTGTCCCCCCACCATCACCTCGTGTGCAACGAGTGTGGAGCGGTGGTCGACATCCCATCCCATCTGGCCATGGTGAGCCATGAAGCCGTGGCCGATCTCGGAGTCACGGTTTCGTCGACAGAACTGGTCATGCGAGGCACGTGCCGAGCATGTTGCGACACCGGCCAGGATTCGAACAAGTCAAGATCCCAACAAACCAAGCAACAAATAGGAGACCCCCATGCCTGAACTGGCTGGTTCACAGACCCTCGAAAACCTCAAGGCCGCGTTCGCAGGCGAGAGCCAGGCCAACCGCCGCTACCTCTACTTCGCCCAGAAGGCCGACATCGAGGGCTACCCCGACACCGCCGCGCTGTTCCGCTCGGTCGCCGAAGGCGAGACCGGACACGCCCACGGACACCTCGACTACATCGCCGAGGTCGGCGATCCGGCCACCGGTGAGCCGATCGGCGACACCGAGGACAACCTCAAGGCATCGATAGCCGGTGAGACCTACGAATACACCGAGATGTACCCGGGCATGGCGAAGACCGCCCGCGAAGAGGGCTTCGACGAAGTCGCCGAGTGGATGGAAACCCTGGCCAAGGCCGAGAAGAGCCACGCCGGCCGCTTTGGTCTCGGGCTCGAGAACCTGAGCTGAACGTCCCGCCTTGCCCTGCCGCCCCCACCGCGGGCGGCAGGGCAGGCCAGTCGAGTCTGAATCCGGCCGCCACATACAGGAGATCGAAGTGACCACGACCTACGACCCGTTCGACGCGGCCTATTTCGTCGAGTCCGACCTTCGTGAGGAGATGACACGGGTTTTCGACCTGTGTCATGGATGCCGGCTCTGTTTCAAGTTCTGCGGGTCATTCCCCACGATGGTCGCGTTCATCGACGAACACGAAGATCAGGACGCCGCCCGACTCACCAGCGACCAGCAGGATCAGGTGGTCGATGAGTGTTTCAACTGCAAGCTCTGCTACGTCAACTGCCCCTACACGCCCAACCTCCACGAGTGGAACCTCGATTTTCCAAGGTTGATGTTGCGTGCCGAGCAGGTGTTGCATCGCGAACGAAAGCAGCCGTTGCGCCACAAGCTCGCCGACAAGGCCCTGGCCAACACCGACCTCGTCGGTCGGGTCAACACCGCGATGGCGCCCGTTGTCAACAAGGCCATCTCCACCCCCGACAGCCGGGTTCGTCGTCTGATCGAGAAGACCGTCGGCATCTCTTCTCAGCGTGTGCTGCCACCCTACGCCCGCCAGCGTTTCTCCACATGGTTCAAGAAACACGCGCCGCGTCTCGGTCGCGACCGGCAGGCCACGGCGGTTCTCTTTCCAACCTGCATCGTCGAATACCAGGACACCGCGGTGGGCCACGACATGGTCAAGGTCTACGAACGCAACGGCATCAGTTGCGATCTGCCTCCCGGGGAGGTCTGTTGCGGCGCGCCGTATCTTCATCATGGCGACGTCGAGACTTTTCGTGAACACGCGCGCAAGAACATCAAGGTGATTTCCGAGGCCCTCCACTCCGCCGACAGCGCCGCCGGTTCCGGTGATCCCGACGCGGTGGTGGTGGTTCCCCAGCCAACCTGCGCATACGTTCTCAAGTACGACTACGCCGACTACGTGGGCGGTGACGACGCTGAGTTCGTGGCCTCGCGCACCCGCGATGCCGCGGAGTACCTGGTGGAGATTCGCAAAACCGACGGACTCGAGCTCGACGAGGAATTCCCGGGCGAGGTACCGACCAGCATCACCTATCACGCTCCCTGCCACCTGAGAGCCCAGAACATGGGCCTCAAGAGTCGCGATCTCATGAAGCTCACAGGTGCCAAGATCAAGGTTGTCGCCGAATGCTCCGGCATCGACGGAACCTGGGGGCTCAAGGAACGCAACTTCGACATGGCCCGAGGAGTGGCCAAGAAGATGGCCAAGGCCATCGACTCTGCCGACAGCGAGATCGTGGCCGGCGACTGCAACCTGGCCAATGGTGGCATCGTGCTCGAGACCGGCCGAACACCGCTACACCCGCTGCAGGTTCTGGCCAGAGCCTACGGAATACCCGAGGAGAGATCGTGAACACCAAGCTCACCATCGACGACATCGCCGATCAGAGAGAATACGAACGCGAACGAGACGACTATCGATCCGGCATCATCGCCCTCAAGAAGCTGCGTCGGGTGTCGGGCGGTCCGATCATCACGTTCGTATTCGAGAATCGCGACCCGATCCGGTTCCAGATTCAGGAAATGGCCCGGGTGGAGAAGTTGCTCACCGACGAGGCGATCCAAGTCGAGCTCGACACCTACAACCCTCTGATTCCGGCCGCGGGTGAGCTGTCGGCAACAATGTTCATAGAGATGGTCACCGACGAGGAGCAACGCCACTGGAAGCCGTTGCTCATCGGCGTTCTCGATTGCATGTGGCTCCGGATCGGATCCGGTGAAGATGCGCTGATGGTCAAGGCCGAGATCGAGGAGGCCCACGCCGAGATGCTCACCCGGGATGTGCCGCCGTCGGTCAACTATGTGAGGTTCCGGATCGGCGACGACACGGCGATACGGGCCTTCGAGACCGGCCCGGTGGAGCTCCGGGTCGAGCATCCCAACTACAACGAATCGACTGTCCTGTCCGAAGCCACGGTGGCCGAGCTGCTGAGAGACCTGCGGGCAGAGTCGGGGATCTGACATGCACTCTCTCAGCGAGTTTGGTGGTTGGCCGGGCATCCTCGGCCGGCTGGCCGCCGGCAGGGACCTCGACGCCACCGTTACACGAGCAGTGATGGCGTGCATCCTGGCCGGTGAGGCCTCCGATTCGCAGATGGCCGCCTTCATCGTCGGGATGCAGATCAAGGGTGCCACCACCGACGAGCTGTCGGGAATGCAGGGATCGATGCTCGAAGTCTCGAGTCCGCTCAATCTCCCTCCCGACACCATCGACATTGTCGGCATGGGTGGAGGGGCGTCGCGGCGATCCCATGCTCTCAACGTGTCGACGATGGCCGCGTTCGTGGCCGCTGGTGCCGGCGCAACCGTGTGCAAGCACGGCAATCGGAAGGCTTCCTCCACCTCCGGAAGCTTCGACCTGCTCGAGGCCCTGGGCGTGCCGGTCGACATCGACCCGACCACGCTGGAGTCACACGTTGCCGAGGTGGGTGTGGGGTTTGCGTTTGCCCGCACCTTCCATCCGTCGATGCGTCATGTAGGGCCGGTTCGAGCCCAGCTTGGTATACCCACAGTGTTCAATGTGTTGGGTCCGCTCGCTCATCCCGCCCGGCTGACCCGGCAGGTGATCGGGGTCGCTGATTGGAGTCTGGCGCCGACCATGGCCGGGGTTCTGATGGCCACCGGATCGGTGCGGGCTCTGGTTGTCCACGGACAGGCCGGCGACCCGGACGATGCCGGTCTCGACGAACTCACCACGGCCGGAAAGTCGCGGATGCTGTCGATCGATCATGGGCGAGTGTCCGAGGTGGAGGTCGATGCCACCGAGTTCGGGCTGGCCCTGGTGGCCGAGTCCGATCTGGCCGGAGGTGATGCCGCGGCCAACGCCCGCATCGCCCGGTCGGTGCTCGCGGGCGAACGTTCGGCAGCGCGCGACATCGTGGTGCTCAACGCGGCTGCAGGTCTTGTCGTGGCCGGCTTGGCCCGGGACCTGGGAGAGGGTGTGATTCAGGCGTCGGCGGCGATCGATGACGGTCGGGCCGAGGCCAAACTGTCGGCGCTGGTCTCGCGGCGCTGACCCCGCCACACCGCGTGTCGGCCGGTGCCCTTGTGGCCGGCCGAGAATTCGCGGACCGGCTCGGCGTATTCCGCGAGCGGGCCGGTGACACATTCGAGGGTCATCCGGTGGGCGTTGGCGGAGATCCAGTTGACGATGCAGAGCATCTCGTCGGCATCGGATCGGGAAGGAGGCGTATCGGGTAGGGCGGTCGGGAAGGAAGATTCCCGCGGGGCGGGTGGCAACAAGGGATGATGGAGAAGTCCGTCGATGATCCGCATGTGGACGCCATCCACGGTAAAGAGGATGTCTCCGGCGCGGCGAATGGCCTCGAACTTTCTTCTGCGGGACAGAGCCAGCGACAGAGCTGATGCCCGGTCCCTCATGTCGGCAGCCTCTTCGTATCGCTCCTCGGCTGCCAGTGTGGTCATCCGCTCGCCGAGGCGGTCGAGCAGGGAATTGGGATTCTTGACGATGCCATCAATCAGGAAGGCGACCGATTTCGAGTAGTCGGCTTCGTCGACGGTTCCGGAACACGGGCATGCAGCAACCCTGAGTTGAGCGGCGGTGCACAGGCCGTCTCGTGTCGGTCGGGGAGACGACGGGCCTGACGGAATCCTCGCGTTGCACCGACGTATCGGCACGGCGGTGTGGATGGCCTCGACAATGAGCCGGGCCTGTCTCGTCGAAGAGACCGGACCCAGATGGAGGTCGCCATCGTTGCTCGGCTGTCGAACGATCGAGAGTCGCGGGAACCGCTCGTGGAGCGTGAGCTTCACGTATCGATATCGATTACTGGTTGTGCCCTGCTTGTTGAATCTGGGAAGGTGGGCATGGATCAGGCGGATTTCGAGCACAGCCGCCTCCAAGCCGTTGGCGCACACCCGGTGTTCGATGGTGGAGGTCTGGCGCAGCAACTGCGACACCATGCGACGCTGATCCGACGAGAAATAGCTGCGCACACGGGACCTCAGGTTGGAGGCCTTGCCGACGTAGAGAATGGCGCCACTGCGTCCGCGGAACATGTAGACACCAGGAGCGCGCGGCAGGCCTTCGGTGAGTCCGAGCTTCGAGGCTTCGGGGTTGCCGGCCATGGTCGGAAGAGAGATGAGATCGTCGAGTCCGGTGGCGCCCATGGCCGCCGCCCGTTCGATGAGCAGGTGGAGCAGATCACCGGTGGCGAGAGCATCGTCGAGAGCCCGGTGGCTGGGCTGATGATCGAGCCTGAACCGGTCGGCGAGTGTGTGGAGCCTGCAGTTGGGCACCTCCGGTCTGAGCAGCCGCCGGGCCAGCGCCAGCGTGTCGATCGACCGGTTCGGCAGGCGCTGACGGTCTTGGGCCCGGAGGGTGGCGTTGATGAATGACAGGTCGAACCTGACGTTGTGGCCAACCACCACCGAGTCTCCGATGAACTCCAGCAATGACGGGGTGACCGACTCGATACGGGGGGCATCGGCCACCATTGATTCGGTTATGCCGGTGATCACGGTTATCCGGGGAGGAATCGCACAGCCGGGATTGACCATGGTCTGGTATGTGCCCAGGCATTCACCCCCTCGAAGCTTCACGGCTCCGATTTCGGTGATCATGCTGGTTACGGGGGAGGTGCCGGTGGTTTCGAGATCAAGCACGCAGAATGTGACATCACGAAGCGGAGTGCCCAGGTCGTCGAAACTTCGCTGGCGAGGCATCGCGAAATGTTGGACGAACAAACGTTCGGTGTCAAACCGGATCGTTCACGGCGAGGCGACCGGTGTCATCGGGACAGGTTCGGCACCACCGAGGTGAGGTGGTCCGCCAATCTCAGTGCAAGGGCCACGATGTTGAAGGTGGGGGTGGCCACGCCGCCGGTGGCGAAAACCGAACTACCCGCCATCCAGAGATTGTCGATGCCGTGGACGCGACAGTCGGCGTCGACCACGCCCTCGGTGGGATCCGTGGCCATGCGGGTGGTGCACATGTGATGGAAGCCGACGCCCACCGGAAACCCGAGAGGGTCGAACTCTTCCGGAGACGACCGGTAGAGCGACAAGAATTCACCGGGGATCATGTGGTCGGCGGCGTCGGCATGGACGCCACCCGGAATGATCTGGAAGCGGCCTGCACCAGCGGCTCCGACCTGCTCGGCGACCGTGCGAAGCCCCGAGAGGATCGCGGCTCTGTCCTGAGGGGTGTGTCGCCAGTCGAGTCGGGCGCGAGGCATCCCGAACGGGTCGGACTCCGATGAGAGGGTGACCCTGCTGTCGGGGTTGAGGCGCTGTTCGGCCAGAACCTGCACGTAGGCCGCGGTGGACGGCCGTTCTCCGGCGACTGCCGACAGCAGCGCTCCGATCTCGGCCATGGTGTCGCCCCCGGGCTGGTACGGGACACCATCGGGGAGATGCCCGAGAGCGAACTGAACCTCGAGGCCGGTGGTGTTGGCCGAAGCCACATGTTCGCTCGTGAGGGCGAGAGCGTACTTGACACCGTGTACCGAGCCGGCATGACGACCCCGGGTGATCTCCACGTCCTCGCCGTGGAAGCCGACCAGATCCTCCAGTGGAGCCTCGAACAGACCGAAACCGGCGTATGACTGGAGATGCTCGGTGAAGTAGCGGCCAACCAGGTCGTGGTTGTTGCCGAGGCCGGAGGGGTTGCCGTCGGTCGAAGCGAGCAGCAGTCGAGCGTTCTCGATTCCACCGGACGCAACAACGAATGCCTCGGATCTTGCCCTGAGTCTCAACCCGCCGAGGGTGCGAATCTCAGCTGATGTCACGTGCCGACCGTCGTCGGCGAGATTGGTCACGTTGGCCCCCAGGATCACCCGAAGCCGTGTCGACCTGGCAAGGTCGTCGCGGTAGACCTCGCCGAAGGGCATCGGGAACGCGATCTGAAAAGCGACAGGAGCCACGACCCGGTTCGATATCGGCGGCAACTTCATGCCGGATCGCTCCTGCCAGACGGCAGGTGAGAACTCGCTGTCGGTGATCCGGCACCACTCGGCGGCCCGGGCCCAGAACGGCAGGAGGTCGTCGTGGTCGATGGGCCAGCCCGACACCTCGAGATGGTCGCGACGTTGGAAGTCGACCGGCTGGAGAGGGCGGCAGTAGCCGGCCCAGTGGTTGGTTGTGCCGCCCAGCCACCGAAGCCTGATCTCGTCGAGATCAACCTCTCCTCCGAGCACGGTCAAAGGCTCCCCGACATTGTCGCCTCGGTAGAGGTCCTGGGTGGCTGCATCGAAGTCGAGAAAGCCCGACTCGAGAAGGGTGACATTCATGCCGCCTGCGGCGAGTTCCAATGCCAGCGTGATACCCGCAGCTCCACCTCCGACAATGCACACGTCGGACTCGATGACGTGGTTGTCGTCAAGGCTGTCGGCACGAATCAGCATGCGACGTCCCCGTCGCACACGTAGGCCACGATGGCCGCGGCGCGAGCTTCGGATGCGGACAGTACCCATCCGGCCACCGAGACCGTGTCTCCGGCCAGGAATTCGGCGGCCACGGTTGATGCGGCTGCTTGGATGGGGTCGGAGGCCGGGTCGGGGAGCAGATCGATCAGGACCTGCGGATCGGCTTCGTCGGGATGTTCGGATAGGTATCGGCGCCCGACCCGGGATATCGCCGGGTCGAGCTTGGAGATCGCCTGCTTGTCGAGCGAGTCCAGAGCAGCCATCTGATCGGGTGACACCGGTGGGATGGCGTGAACAGCAGGGTCTGACACGGTGGTGGCGGCGGGTTCGGGTCGGCCGGCCGGTCGATCGGGCCGAAGCTGCAGCCATGTGGCACCTCCGCCGATGGCGAGGGCCACGACTCCGGCGCCGATGCCCATGGCTTGACGTCGTGAGTACTCGTGGTCCGGCTGCGTCACGGGGCTGAATGGTACTGCCGGGTCCGGTCGGCGACCCCTGGGCGGGGGTGTGACGAGAGTGTCACACCCCATCTCTAGGGTGACCCCATGGTCATCAGCAAACACCTGAGCATCGTTCCCGATCTCCCCCCTACGGATGAAGAGCCCCTCGTCATCGATTGCGACGAGTGCTCCGCGCAAGACACCGAGGTGTGCGCGGAGTGTGTCGTCAGCTACATCGTCAGCAAGGAGCCCGGTCGGCCGATCGAGCTGGAGCGGAGTGAAGCCAACGCCGTCAGGCTCCTTGCCAACGCCGGCCTCGTGCCGGGTTCGAGATTCACCCGCGTGCAGCCGGTCGCCTGATTCGTTGGGGATCATGCCACGATGTAGCGGTGGAAGTGATCCGACACGAACTTGAGGAGATCGGTCTTGGGGCCGGCCTGTGCGCGGTCGGCTTTGCCGGTGCCGACCGATTCCCCGACACTCTCCGGGATCTCGAGGGCAGAAAGGCGGCCGGTCTCCACGGAGGGATTCAATTCACTTACCGCAACCCGGCCAGGTCCACCAACCCTTCGGCAACGATGCCGTCGGCGAGGTCCCTCGTGGTCGGTGCCCTCGACTATTCATCGGCCGTGCCGGCCAAGCCGACACACGCCCCCATGGGCCGGGTGGCGTCCTACGCGTGGCACGACCACTACCGGTTTCTCCGCGCTGCGCTCGACCGGATGGCCGAACATCTGCGGGCCCGGGGCCACCGCGCCGAGGTATACGCCGATCAGAACAATCTTGTCGACCGCGCCGTCGCGCACCGATCGGGAATCGGCTGGTGGGGGAAGAGCTCCAACATTCTCATTCCCGGTACCGGGAGCATGGTCGTGCTCGGCGCGGTGCTCACCGACGCGGAGATGGCAATGAGCCACGTAGAGCCGGTGCCCGACCAGTGCGGCTCCTGCAATTCGTGCATCACCTCGTGCCCCACCGATGCCATCGTCTCACCCGGGGTGATCGATGCCCGCAGGTGTCTCGCTTGGCTCCTTCAGCTCGACGGGGATTTCCCCGAGGAGTTCCGGGCGGCGCTCGGCGATCGCATCTACGGCTGCGACGACTGCCAGGACGCCTGCCCACCAAACCAGATCACGCTTCGCCGCACAGCGGATCGTGACCGAGACTACGGAGCCGAACCCGGTGCCTGGGTGCCGATCCTCGGCCTACTGAGCCTCGGCGACGCCGAACTGATGTCCCGATACGGCCGGTGGTACATACCCCGTAGAGACCCCGACATCATTCGTCGCAACGCATACGTGGTGCTGGGCAACATCGGCGACCGTGACGACCCGGCAACCAGGGCCGCCATACGCGCCGGGATCTCCCACAAGAGCGAGGTGGTGCGTACCCACGCATCATGGGCGGCAGCCCAACTTGGTCTCGATCGTCTCACTCCAACAGCAACCGCCTAGAGTTCTCTCGCTGTGGCCCGCCATCTGCTTGTCACCAACGACTTCCCGCCCAAGATCGGCGGCATACAGAACTACCTTTGGGAGCTCTGGCGCCGTCTCCCCGCCGACGAGGTGGTGGTACACACCACCCCATACAAGGGCGCGGCCGAGTTCGACTCGGAGCAGGACTACACCATCATCCGCAGCCGGGAGCCGTGGCTGCTTCCCACCCCGATCCTGGCCAGACGGGTCGACTCATTGGCCCGTAGCCATGCGGTCGATCTGGTGCTCATCGACCCCGCAGTTCCCGCCGGCCTCATAGGGCCGCATCTGGATCATCCCTATGGTGTGATTCTCCATGGTGCGGAAGTCACGATTCCCGGACGAGTACCGGTGAGCCGGCAGCTCCTGTCGAGGGTGCTCGACAAGTCGGTGGGCGTGATCGCCGCCGGTGGGTACCCGGCCGACGAGGCCGAGCGGGCGGCAGGAAGATCGTTGCCCACAACCATCATTCCCCCCGGTGTCGACGTCGAGCGGTTCGTGCCTCTCTCGGAGTCCGACCGTGTCGCGGCCCGACGAAGGTTGGGGCTTCCCGAATCCGGGCCGCTGGTGGTGTCGGTGTCGCGACTGGTGCCCCGCAAGGGCATGGACACGCTGATTCGTGCATCGGTCGAGATCCGCAAACGGCATCCGGAGGTCACCGTCGCCATTGCCGGAAAGGGTCGCGACTCGAAACGTCTGGCGGCGCTGATAGCCGAGCTCGACGCGCCGGTTCGGCTTCTGGGGAGGGTCGACGACTCCGACATGCCGGCCCTCTACGGGTGCGGTGATGTGTTCACCATGTTGTGCCGCACCCGGTGGGGCGGCCTCGAGCAGGAAGGGTTCGGCATTGTGTTCCTGGAGGCGGCCGCGGCCGGAGTTCCCCAGGTGGCCGGCCGCAGCGGCGGTGCCCACGAGGCCGTGGTCCACGATCAGACCGGGCTGATCGTCGACAATCCGACCGACCCCCTCGAGGCTGCAGACGCGATCAGCAGTCTGCTCGACCAACCCGACCAGCGAGCGGCAATGTCGCGTGCGGGTCGTGACAGGTCGGTGGCCGAGTTCTCCTACGACGTGCTCACAGCCAGGCTCGCCGAAGCCATCAAGGAGATGGCGGGCAGGTGAGCCACAACTCCACAAGCCGGCCCGAGGGTCGTGCGATCATCCGAGCGTCGTGGACCTCCACAGTTGTCTTCTCGATCACCGCTGTCGCGGCCACCATGAGTCCGGGAATCCTGCGGTGGCCGGCGCTGGTGGTTGCCCTCGGCATGTTTGCCGTCGGCTGCATTGTCTTCCTCTGGGCGTTCGCCGTCGCGGTCGGTCGCAGCCGAACCGATGCCATTGGCATAGGTGGATTGTTTTTCCTGGCCGGCTCTGCTCCCCGCGGTGTGCAGTTCACCCTCATGGGCTCGCTGGCCGTTCAGGTGATGGTGGCGATTGCCACCGCATCGGCACGAATATTCACCACTCTTGCCTTTGGTTCGCTGGCACCGATGATGGGGTTGGCGATGGCCGGGCTCTGGGGTGCAAAGTTCGGTAGATTCGGACCACGAAGCCCGGCAGAGTGACCCCCAAGTCCGGTTCAGTTGTTAGTGTCACGTTTCGACACACGAGGAGCGATTCGCACATGGTCGATCAAGCCACCGAGCGCACCACCATCAACGCCACACCCGATGAATGTTTCGATGTGGCCATCGATTTCGAGAAGTATCCCGAGTGGGCGTCCGACATCAAGATGTCACGTGTCCTGTCGCGCGACGATCAGGGCCGGGCGGTCGACGTCGAGTTTCGTGCCGCGGCCATGGGACGAAGCACGACCTACACGTTGCGATACTTCTATGGGTCCAATCCCCGACGGCTCGCGTGGCGACTACAGGCCGGCGATGTGACCCGTCGACTCGACGGCGAATACGAGTTTCTCCCCGTCAAGGGCGACCCGGGAAGAACCGACGTCGTCTACCACCTGGCCGTCGATCTCTCCGTACCATTGCCCGGATTCGTGAAGCGCAGGGCCGAGGCCCGGCTGTTGCGGACCGCGCTCGAGGATTTCACGTGCGCGGTCGAGGGGCGCAAGAAGTGACTCAGCCCTCGGGCGATTCCGATCATTCGACTCCAGATCCGCTTGAGGACGTACGGGAGGCCGCCAGCGAGGTGATCGGATCGTTGAAGCGTCTGATCGAGGCCACCGAGAAGGTCGTGGCTGATCCGGCATCGTTCGATCAGGTGGTAAGCGGGGGCAAGAGCATCATCGATGCATTCACCAGCGGTTTCGTCGGTGGTCCCGATGAAGCGCCGGAACCCCGGGGCCCACTGGGCGACACCCAGGTCTGATTCTCTCCTCCGCGGCCGGGAATCGGCCTCGGGGGTGGTCGGATCGCACCGCTTTAGAAGACCTCCACCATGCCGACAGGGTCAAACGATGCGTCTGGTATGCCTGCGTCCATGGCCCAATGGCCCGGAACTGAACCTGAACCCGAGGATCACTCTGATCGTCGGGCTCTTGCCGTTCGAGAGGGTCGAGTTGGTGTCGACCGTTCACAGCATCGCTCTTGGTGAGGTCCCGGTCTGGGAAGGCCGCCTGGAAGTGGCCGGTACAGAAATGAACTTCATCGAGTCGGCTGAGGTGGTGGGATTCCGGGCCGACAATGCTCCGGTGATCACAACCGATGAGATCCCGACGATTGTTGCCGAGTCCCTCGCCGACTCGGAAACACTCACGGCTGACCCTGACGGTTCGGTCGAGGCCGCGCTGAGGAAGTTGGCCGAGATCGAAGATGAGTTGAGTGGGGCCGAGGTATTGCGCTCCGAACTCCGGGGCAAGGTGGCGTCCGACGCTGCGAACTTCGATGAGAGCGTGTTCGACGAACTTGCCCGAGCCGACGGGGAACTGAAGCGAGCTGCTGATCTCGCCGAACGCCCGGATCCATGGACCGGTGTGGCAGACCCGGTGCTGAGGTTGCAGCGGGTCGAGGAGCTGCTGTCCGATGTGGAGGCCAGGTTGACCACCGTCCCCTCCGGCGACCGGGCGGGCCTGGCCCACGCGACGGCGAGGCTCAAGGTTGCTCTCGGAGATGGCGATCTACCGCTCCCCGACGCTGTTCGCCTGGCCGAACAGTGGCAGATCCTCGAAGAGCGACGCTCTGATTTGTCCCGTCGCTTCCGTTCGCAGGGGTTCGACCATGATGGTGCCCTGGCCAGACTCGAGTCGGCCAGGGCCGCTCTTCGTGCAGCAGAACAGGCCGCTACTCCTCGCCACGTGACCCCCGATGAGGATGCCGAGATCGAAAGGATTCACGAGGCCTGCCTCGGCCTGCGTGACAAGGCCGGCGGGGGGATCAGGAGAGGTGCAGCCCGCAAACGGCTCGAAGAGACACAGGCGGCCCTTGATGCCCTGCTCGAGTCGATCGGCTACGCGACCTGGTCGCAGTATCGAATGGGAAACGGCATGGTGAAGGTCACCGA
Source organism: Actinomycetes bacterium (assembly GCA_024276355.1). Taxonomy (GTDB): domain Bacteria; phylum Actinomycetota; class Acidimicrobiia; order Acidimicrobiales; family Aldehydirespiratoraceae; genus SZUA-87. Next base: position 27,464 of record JAJRXJ010000315.1, read on the forward strand.
TGAGGCCATGCGGGAGTTCGAGTTGGCTCGCGCTGAACTCGACGGCACGGAGCTCGAATGGGCCGAGCTGCGAACAATGCTCGAGACGGACCCTGATCTGCTCGACACCGAAGCCGAACTGGCATCGGTTCGCAGTGAGGCGGTTCGGTTGCTCGGCCACGATCCGGGCGGGTCTGATGTGACAACGCGCGCGGCCAGGCTGATAGCGGCGCTGTCAGGTGCGCTGGTTGACGCCTCATCATCCCCGGTGGATGCCGGGGAGGCCGCCGACGAACTGAAGGCGACGCTTTCGGATTGCGGGATCACCGGACATCTGGCGGTGTCATCGAAGCGGGGCATTCTGGCGCTGGGGGAGTCCTGGCTGGCGGTCCTGAGATCAGCAACTCCGGCGCGCCTTCATCTGGCCATGTTGCAGAGACGTCTCGAGGCGGAACGGGATGCGCTCAAGTCGCTCGGAAACACGTCGCGGGTCGACCGTCTCGACCAGCAGCGTCAGACGGTCATCGACGCGGAGAATCTGGTCGCGCCATCCCTTGACGCGATGTGCGGGCTTCTCGAGGCCCGAATCGAACTACATGTCCTGGCCACGACCGAACTGGTGATGGCCGAGGAACACGACGCCAACGTTGACCTCATCGAGGAGATGACATCCGCCAACAGCCGATCCGCTGCTGAGGACCTGCTCCCGGTGGTTGTCATGGTGGGCGATGACGACCCTGCCCTGCTCGATCCGCTGGTGGAGTTGTCGCGTCTCCGTCAAATAGTCGTGGTGGGTGACGGCGATGCTCTCGTCGACTGGGCACGATGGATCGGTTCCGAGGGCGCTAGCGTCATCGATCGGGGTGTTCTGGTCTGAACCCGCGATCCCGCGTCGCTGCTCGGCCGATCACCGTGGGCCAACGTGGGGGAGTCAGCAACCGTGAGATGTGGAATCGATATCGGCGGCACCAAGGTCCTTGGAATAGCCGTCGAGTCCAATCCGCTCGAGCCTGCCGCCGAGACGAAAACTCGCACCGTCTACGACAAGGACGTGCTGATCGAGTCGATAATCGGGGTCATTACCGGCCTCGAGCATCAGGCCGGCAAGCCAATGGGGTCGATCGGCATCGGGATAGCGGGCATTGTCGATCGACGGGGCACTCTGCGATACTCGCCGAACATCCCCGGCGTGGTCGACCTGCCCATCCATGAGATCGTTTCAGAGCGTCTCGGCCGACCGATTCGTATCGAAAACGATGCCACCACCGCAGCCTGGGCCGAGCACCTGATCGGTGCCGGGGCGGGAAGCGAGAACATGTTGTTCGTGGGTCTCGGCACCGGTATCGGCACAGGGTTCGTGCTCGACGGCACCCTGCATCGGGGCTGGAACGGATTCTCGGGCGAGTCGGGACACATGACCATCGACAAGAACGGCCCCGTCCATCTCACCGGTGCCCGCGGTCCTTGGGAGCTGACGGCGTCCGGATCGGGTCTGGCCAGGCTGGCTTCACGATTCGCCTCCGAAGGGAAACTCGACTCGGTGGTGGAACTGGCCGGATCGGTCGATGAGATCGACGCTGAACACATTCAGCAGGCTGTTGAGGCGGGGGCAACAGATGTGTTGGACCTGCTGGATGAGTTCGCCATCGATGTGGGGATCGGCCTGGCCAATCTCATCCACCTGCTGGACCCGGAGGTGATCGTCATCGGTGGGGGGCTGGTCGATCTCGGTGATCCACTTCTCGGGGCCATTCGACGTCGAACCGAGTCATTCGTGCTGGGTGGCCGCCATCGGCCGGCAGTCGACATCAGGGCGGCCAAGCTCGGAAGCCGGGCCGGGGCTATCGGGGCTGCCCTTCTTGCTCCCGATCCGACTCCGGGCTGATCAACAAACCGGGGATCCGTGCAGCTCGGTGGCGATAGCGTGACCGAATGGATTTCCGCCGCATAAACGGGCTCCCGCCCTACGTGTTCACGATCATCGACTCGTTGAAGGTCGAGGCTCGCCGAGCCGGCCGGGATGTGATCGACCTGGGGTTCGGCAACCCCGACCTGCCGTCCCCCGAGGTGGCGGTGTCGAAACTGTGTGAGTCGGCGGGCAACCCGCGCAATCACAGGTATTCGTCGAGCCGTGGCATCCCGAAGCTTCGCGAGGCAGTGGCCGGTCTCTACCAGCGGAGGTTCGGGGTCGACGTGGACCCCGAGACCGAAGTGATCCAGACCATCGGTGCGAAGGAAGGGTTCAGCCACCTGATGTGGGTGCTGCTGCAAGCCGGCGACGCGGTTCTGGTGCCGGCACCCTCATACCCGATCCATCTGTTTGCGCCACTGTTCGCCGGTGCCAACGTGAGAGAGATGCCTCTCACCAACAACCAGGACGACTTCTTCGACACGCTCACCGAGCGTTTCGAGTATTCCTGGCCCCGCCCCAGGGTGATCGTGTTGTCGTTCCCCCACAACCCGACCACCACCTGTGTCGATCTCGACTTCATGCAGCGCGTCGTGGATTTCGCGCGTGAGCGAGAAGTGTTCTTGGTTCATGATTTCGCCTATGCCGAACTGGGCTTCGATGGTTTCCGACCCCCATCGATTCTCGAGGCCGAGGGGGCCAAGGAGGTGGCTGTCGAGCTCTACTCCATGACCAAGAGCTTCTCGATGGCCGGTTGGCGCATCGCCTACATGGTCGGCAACGCGGAGGTGGTGGCCGCCCTGGCGAAGCTCAAGTCGTATCTCGACTACGGCACCTTCCAGCCGATCCAGATCGCAGCCACCGTGACCCTGAACGAGGCCGTCGATTATCCGGCCGAGGTTGGTGAGATCTACCAGAGACGCCGCGACACCCTGTGTGATGGCCTGGAGCGGATCGGATGGCACATCGACCCTCCGATGGGGACCATGTTCGCTTGGGCTCCGATCCCGGAGCAGTACTCCCACATGGGATCGGTGGAGTTCGCGTCGATGCTGGTGAGAGAGGCCGATGTGGCCACTTCCCCGGGGGTGGGTTTCGGACCCGGTGGCGAAGGGTTCGTACGGTTCGCCCTCATCGAGAACGAGCAGAGAATCAATCAGGCGGTGCGCAACCTCCGGGGCACGCTCGACCTGCTCGGCTGATCATCAAACCGAATGGTCCCAGTCGAGCGACCTCTTCAGGGCCCGGCTCCAATTGGTGTGGAGCGCGTCGGCTGACTCGCGATCGTCGTTGGGCGTGAACTCGGCGTCGGCATCCCACTTGGATGCCAGCTCGTTGGTGTCCGACCAGATTCCTTCCGCCAGTCCCGCCAGATAGGCCGCGCCCATTGCGGTGGTCTCCTGGATGCTCGATCTGATCACCGGCACACCGAGCTGGTCGGCCTGGAACTGAAGCAGGAAGTCCATGACCGAGGCACCGCCGTCGACACGAAGGTCGGTCACCGAGGTGCCACTGGCTGAACTCATGGCGTCGACCACGTCGCGGCTCTGGTAGGCGATCGCCTCAACGGTGGCCCGCACGATCTCAGCCCGGCCGGTGCCGCGTGTGATCCCGATGATGGTGCCGCGTGCCCGGGCATCCCACCATGGGCTCCCGAGCCCGGCAAGAGCGGGTACGAACACGACCCCACCGGTGTCGGGCACGGATTCAGCCAATGGCCCGGTGTCGGATGCCTGTTCGATGATGCCCAGCCCGTCGCGCAGCCACTGGATGGCTGCGCCGGTCGCGAATATGGCGCCCTCGTACGCGTAGTTGGTGGTGGTTTCGTCCCCGCCGATGGTCCATGCCACGGTGGTCAGCAGTCCCTCGACCGGCGGAGGGCAGCTCCGGCCGACGTTCATCAGGACAAACGAACCGGTCCCGTAGGTGTTCTTGGCCTGACCGGGGGAGAAGCAGGCTTGGCCGAACAACGCTGCCTGCTGGTCGCCGGCGACCCCGCTCACGGGTATCCCGGCCCCGGTGGGAATCTCGGATGTGGTCACGCCGAAACGGCCCGACGAGGGTCGGACCTCGGGCAGACATGATCGGGGAACACCGAGCATCTCGCACAGGTCGTCGTCCCATGCGAGTCGGTGGATGTCGAACAACAACGTTCGGCTGGCATTGCTGGTGTCGGTGAGGTGGGCCCCGCCGGTGAGATTCCAGATCAACCAGGAGTCGATGGTGCCGAACGCCAGGTGTTGATCAGATGTGACACCTCCTTCGTTGAGCAACCATTCGAGCTTCGTGCCGGAGAAGTACGGATCGAGAACCAAGCCGGTTCTGTCCCGGACGAGATCAAGGTGTCCCCGCTCGGTGAGTTGCTCACATCGGCTGGCCGTGCGGCGGTCCTGCCATACGATCGCCCGATGGAGCGGGCGGCCGGTTCGCTTGTCCCAGACGACGACGGTTTCGCGTTGGTCGGTGATGCCGATGGCCGCGATCGGTTCGCTGATGGTCGCGGTGATTTCGGCCAACGTGGCCAGCACGGCCTGCCATATTTCGTCGGCATCGTGCTCCACCCAGCCTGGTCGGGGGAAGTGTTGGGTGAACTCGCGGTAGGCAAAACCGACGGGTCGGCCGTGTTCGTTCACCGCGAACGACCTGACCCCGGTCGTGCCGGCATCTATGGCTATGACGATTCCCATTGCGGTCCGACAATAACCGGCCAAGCGCCATGTGTCGGCATACGATGACGGCTCCGTTCGAGATGGACCATCTGGGGGACCGATGCGTGTTGGAGTACTCACCGGCGGGGGCGACTGCCCCGGGCTGAACGCTGTCATTCGGGCGGTGGTCAGGAGGGCCGAGCGGGGCTTCGGGGATGAGGTGATCGGCTTCGTCGACGGGTATCGGGGGCTCATCGACGATGAATGGATGCCTCTGGATGTGGGTTCATGTCGGGGGATACTTCCAAGAGGCGGAACCATCATCGGTACCTCCAGGATCCAGCCCTACATGTTCGACGACGGCGTGGACCGGGCCCGGGCCACCATGGCACTCCACGACATCGACTCCCTGATCGTGATTGGTGGTGAGGGAACGCTGTCGGCGGCCAGCCGCCTCGACTCTGAGGGTTTCAGGGTGGTCGGGGTGCCCAAGACGATCGACAACGACATCGGGGGCACCGACATGACCTTCGGTTTCGACACCGCGGTGCAGATCGCCACCGATGCGATCGACCGGCTCCACACCACCGCCGAGTCACACGACAGGGTGATCGTGGTGGAGGTCATGGGCCGCCATGTCGGCCACATCGCCACGTGGGCCGGGATTGCGGGCGGGGCCACGGTGATTCTTGTTCCGGAGGAACCATTCGATATTGCCAAGGTCTGCGACTCGCTCCACCGGCGTCATGCCAAGGGGCGCTACGCGTCGATTGTCGTGGTTGCCGAAGGGGCCCGACCCGCCGAGGGCACGTTTGAGCTTGCCGAGCCCAGCCTCGACGAATACGGCCACCAGAGACTGGGTGGAATAGCCAACGTGGTGGCATCCGAGATCGAAGCCCGTACGGGCTACGAAACGAGGGTCACAATCCTCGGATACGTCCAACGTGGCGGCACCCCGACGGCCTTCGACAGGGTCCTTTCCACCAGGTTCGGTGTGGAGGCCATGAACGCGGCCCACGAGTCCGACACCGGCAAGATGGTGGCGCTCGACGGTGGCGTGGTCGTCCGCAAGCCCTTCGCCGACTGCATCGCCGATCTCAAGGTGGTCCCACCGGCCCTGCTGGAGGTCTCCCACACGTTCACCGCCTGACGGCGGCCCGGTCGTCGGACTTAGGGGGTGGTGGTCGAGTCGGGCTGAAGCGAGGTGGTCGTGGTGGTGGTCGTGTTGGGGGGTACGAATTCGGGGTCGAAACGGTCGTAGTCCGACCTCGACACGGGTGCGCCCACCTCGGTGTCTCCGTGGTTGGTCGGGATGGTCACCTGGTCGCCGTTGATGAGGATCTGGACCCGGTTGATGCCGGGCATGGCGGTGGCGGTCCACACCAGCTGGGCGGCCACCTCGATGAGGTCGCCTTCGTACGGTTGATCGCTGGGCAATCCCTCGGGAGTGAGGTTCACGAGGTTGATGATCGCCATGTCCCCCGAGACCGATGCGTCGAGCAACTCGAATTCGGTGAGGGTGGTGATGTAGTTCGCGGCTTCCTCGTCGGTGGTGACAGCTCCCTCCCCGAACAGTCGACTGATCACATCGGTGATGGTCGGGTTCAAGGGGACCTCGCGTTGGACCTCGACAACCGTGGCTCGGGTGGTCTCGGCTTGCCGGGTGAGCAGATAGATGGATGCCAGCGTGGTGATCGGAGCCTGAATGGTGGTGGTGGTGGTGGTGAAGTCGGGGCGGAGGCTCTCGGGCAACGAGTCTGATGGAATCACCTGGGCAGCATTGTCGCTCGGGATCGAACACGCGCCGGCCAACAGGGCAATCACGGCAACCCCGGATGCGAGGCGGAATCGGATGCTCATTCGTTGATCTCCCCAAACGGCAACATCACCACGAAACGTGCCCCCGGTTTACCGTCTCGGCGGTCTTCGACCCAGATTCGCCCGCCGTGCAGTCCGACGTGTTCGGCGACCAGCGATAGACCGAGCCCGGAGCCGGTGTCCTGGCCTCGCCGTCCGCCGGCACTCCCGCGTGAGAATCGGTCGAAGATCACGAATCTCTCACGGGCCGGCACGCCGGGGCCGTTGTCCTCGACGGCCAGAAGGATCGAGTTGTCGACGCGATCGAGGGAGACAGTGATTTCGCCGTCGCCGTACTTGGCAGCGTTGTCGATCAGGTTGGCGAGCACCTGGGCCAGGCGTCGTTTGTCGGCAACCACGATTGTCGATTGTGCGTCGAGAGAGGTCTGCACCACTGTGTCGGGCCTCGACGAGTGGGATATTGCCTGGCGCACGAATTCAGAGAAATCGATTTCTTCCGCCTGAAGTGAGGCCGAGCCGACGTCGTATCTGCTGATCTCGAGAAGATCCTCGACGAGGCGGGTGAAACGTTTGACGTCGTCGGTGAGCAGGTCGAGCGCTGTTCGGCTGCGTTCGTTGAGTTCGTCCCTGTTGTTGTTGAGCACCTCGACGGACGCGTTGAGGGTCATGAGCGGGCTGCGCAGCTCGTGGCTGACCTCGGATGCAAACCGCGAATCGCGCTGGATACGGTCTTCGAGCGCACCAGCCATCTCGTTGAACGACGCGGTGAGGGAGGCGAGATCGGCGTCGGCGGGAGGCTCGAGGCGAGTGTCGAGTTCACCCGCGGCGAGCGACTCGGCGGCCGCGCGAACGTCGGCCAAGGGTGTGAGGGTGCGGCGTGACGCCCACCAACCGACCGAGGCCGCGAGGACGGTCGAGGCCGCGGCGACGCCGGAGACGATGAGCCCCAAGGCACTGAGGGTGGCCTCGATGTCGTCGAGAAATATCGCTTCGAAATAGGCAGCGTCGCGGTTGGGCAGGGGAATCCCGGTGATCACGGCGGGGCGACCGTCGAGATCAGTACGTATGGTGCCCGCCTCGGAGCTCGACACGATCTCCAGCAACGAGGGGGGGACGTTGTCGCTGTTGAACACCTGGGTGTCGGAGGCTGTCCAGTCGTCGCCGAACCGCAGCAGGGGATAGGCACCCTTGGTGGTGCTCAGAGAATCGATGATGGCGCCGAGGCCCTCAGCGTCGATCTCGGGTGTGAGACGGGCCTGCACCCTCCGGCCATTGGCGGTGACCACCCGGAACGCGGTCTGCTCACGCGTCTCAAGAAGATTCTGTCGGGTGAGGGTGAGGGTTGCGAGCGCGATGGTGGCCGAGAGCAGCAGTCCGCCGAACGCGAAAAAGAGGGTGAGACGGGCCCTCAGCCCCAAGCGTTCGAAATGGGGGCGCAGCTTCATCGGATCATCGACCTGCGCTCAGGCCTGCAACTTGTAGCCCAATCCTCGCACGGTCACCACATGGCGGGGATTGGCAGCGTCGGACTCGATCTTCGTTCGTAGCCGACGAATATGAACATCGACGAGGCGACCGTCGCCGAAGTACCCGTAACCCCAGACCTTCTCGAGGAGAACCTCGCGACTGAAGACCCGTCCGGGATTCGATGCCAACTCGACCAGAAGACGGAACTCGGTCTTGGTGAGGTGGAGCTCGGTTCCGGCAAGACGGACGACACCCTCATCAGGGATTATCTCGAGATCGCCAAAAACCATGTGGCGACTACCGGCGTCGCTGGAACGCACGCGACGCAGCAGCGCCCTGATGCGGGCCGACAGCTCCTTGGGAGCGAACGGTTTGGTGAGGTAGTCGTCGGCACCGGCTTCGAGACCGGCCACCACATCGTGGGTGTCGATGCGTGCGGTGACCATGACGATGGGTACATCGCTGACCCTTCGAATGGCCCGGCACACGTCGAACCCGTCGATGCCCGGAAGCATGATGTCGATGAGGACGACATCGGCGGGCTCGCGTGTGAACGCGTTGAGTGCGTCCTCTCCGGACGCGGCTTCTTCGACCACCCACCCCTCATCTTCGAGAGCGAGTTTCACCGAAGTTCGGATTCTCTCATCGTCTTCGACTGTCAGGATTCGTGTACCCACAACTGCGATGCTGCCAGAAATCGGGGCCGATGGGGCGCCATCTCCCCAATTGGATCAGGCCGAGTGGGCCCCGGCTTCTTCGAGGAGCTTCGAGAACTGATCGAAAATGGCCGGTGCGGATCCGAAAAAGGCCCCGTCTGCAACGCTGTCATGATCGAGAACCGCCCCGGCCTCGGACGCAATGAGTGCTCCGGCGGCGGTGTCCCATGGAGCGAGTCCGCGTTCGAAGTATGCGTCGACTCGACCGCAGGCGAGGGCGCAAAGATCAAGGGCCGCTCCTCCCATGCGCCTGATGTCGCGCACTGCCGGCAGGATCGTGACCAGCGAACCGGCTTGGGCCCGGCGACGTTCGCTGTCGTAGGAGAAGCCGGTGGCCACCAGTGCGGTCGACAGATCATCGGCAGCACTCACGGAGATGGTCGCACCGTTTCGTGTGGCACCGCCGCCCCGGGTGGCACGAAATCGTTCGTTTCGTACCGGATCGTGGACCAGCCCGGCCACGGTCCGCCCTTCGACATTCGCGGCAACCGATATCGAATAACCGGGAATGTCGTAGATGAAGTTGGTGGTGCCGTCGATGGGGTCGATCACCCATGTGACTCCGCTCTCCGAGGGGCGCGATGAGCCCTCCTCCCCGAGTATCCCGTCGCGGGGGCGATTTCCGAGGATGCTTTCCACGAGCTGGGCCTCGACCCAACGATCGATGTCGGTCACCATGTCGGTGCGGCTGGACTTGGTGTCTATGGCCAGGGTCGGCTGTGTACCGGAGCGATCCAGTCGATGGGTGACCAGATCAACCGCGGCGTCGGCTATGCCGAGCAACTCGGCCGCCGGTGTGGGGCTCACTTGCCGGCACCGCGTGCGTGATCACGAGCCTGCTTGGCATTCCATTCGGCCATGGCCCGCAGGGTCAGCACGGCCACGATCGCCACCCCCAGAGCAGTGCCGACGGCGCTGGCAATGCCGACCGCACCTGCCAGTGTGGTGCATCCATCGTTGCATTGGAGGTCGGTGACGGAATACCCGATGAGCCCGCCGCAGAGGCCGCCGACCAGAATCGCGGCGACCGCGAGGGCACGGGCCAGCACCGGCGGGATGGCCGAGTCAGCGGGGGACATTTTGGCTTGATCTGACATTGCCTGAATCCTAGCGACGCGTGGGTGTCCCTCACCGGGCCAATGCGGCTCTAGAGTGCGCAGCCGTGCGTGTGTTGGCCGTGTTACCCACATTTCAAGAGTCGGCGAACATCGAAGAGGTGCTCCGCAAGTCGCTGGAAGCGGTGCCGTCGTTGTGCGTGCTCGTGGTCGACGACAGCAGTCCCGACGGCACCGCCGAGATCGCTGAGCGTGTGGGCAAAGAGATCGGCAACATCAGTGTCATGAAGCGGCCGGCCAAGTCCGGTCTGGGTTCTGCCTACCGGGACGGCTTCCGTCGTGGTTTGGCCGAGGGCTTCGACGTCCTCATCGAGATGGATTCCGATCTGTCACACGACCCGGCCGCACTCCCGGATCTGATCGCCGGTATCGAGGCGGGAGCCGACCTGGTGATCGGCAGCCGCTACGTGCCCGGTGGGTCCATCCCCGACTGGACATGGCACCGTCGGGCGCTGTCGCGATGGGGAAACCGCTACGCCTCGAAGGTTCTCGCCATCGATGTCAACGATGCCACCAGTGGGTACCGCGCCTACCGGTCCGAATTGATGGCCAAAGTGGATTTCCATGATGTGAAGGCTGATGGCTACGGCTTCCAGATCGAAATGGCCTACCGCGTCCTACGGGCCGGTGGATCGGTCAGCGAGGTACCGATCTCGTTCGTGGATCGAGCCCGTGGCACCTCCAAGATGTCGAGTCGGATCGTGGTCGAGGCCTTGCTGCTGGTCACCTGGTGGGGAATTCGCGACCGGCTGCTCAAACCGAGGGGCTGACAGCCGAAAGGAATAGCGATGAACTCCGATCAAGTCGCACTTGTGCCTCCGCGTCGTCTCGGTTCCTTGCTGCGTCAGGCCAGAATCGCCGCGGGCTCCGAACTCGATGAGTTCGCCACCAGAGGCGACTTCGGAGTGGTCGATCTCGACGACATCGAGCATGGCCGTCGGCCGATAGACGACTCCACTCTGGCCATGCTTCTCTCGCTCTACGGGATAGAAGACTCCGGGCTGCTGCCTGAGCGGTCGAGACTGGTGATCGATCTCGATGCCGGCCGGATCGCGGTGGATCAGGACGACATGAGCATTGGCACATCGGCCGACGCCGACAGGGTGTTGGCTCGTTACCTGGCGCTCGTGTACCGGTTGCGTGACCTTCCTCTGGGAACGCGGCTGCACCTGAGAGACGTTGACCTCGATGTGTTGTCGACCGCTCTGTCGATCGACTCGATCGATGTCGAGACCCGTCTCGAACGGCTCATGCGCGACAAGTCCGATGTGGGTCGCGACCAGGGCAGGCTCCGCCGTCGGTTGCTCGTGCCTCTGGCCGGGGTGGTCGTGGCAGCCACCGCTGTCGGCGTTCTGGTGCTGGTGTCACAGAGCACCGACACCGCACCTGTGGTTGGCGACACCCCCACCACCGCGGTCTCCACCGACCTCGGGTCCGGGGCGGCTGTGGTCGACAACCCCTCCACCCCAACGGTCTCCACCGATTTGGGTAGCGGCGCTGCCGTGCAGACGAACCCCGCGGGCGGGTCCGGCGGCTGATCGGGGCTGCTTCCAAGTTCCGGTCGGCGGTGGCATGCTGTGGCGATGCGCTATTGGAGTGTTGCCGGGGGCCTGCTGAGCGATGAACGGGGCTTGTTGCTGGTTGCCAACCAGCGGCCTGGCGGCATCGTCGACTGGACCACCCCCGGCGGAGTGGTCGACGATGGCGAGACATCGTTGGCGGCCCTCCAGCGCGAGGTGGCGGAGGAGACGGGCATGGTCGTCGACTCCTGGAGTTCGCTTTGCTGGACCGTTGAGGTCGATTTCGTCGACCTCGAGATGCACTTGGATGTGGAGGTCCATTCGGCGGCCTCGTTCAGCGGGGAAATATGCCTCGATGATCCCGACCGGATCGTGACCGCCGCGGAGTTCGTGTCGCCGAAGACCGCGGTGGAGCTGCTGGCCGGGAGCCCGATGTGGGTGTCCGAGCCCCTGTGCTCGTGGATCACCGAGCCATGGCCCGGGGAGCGCCGCCATTTCGCGTACACGGCCCACGGCATCAGCCCGGCCCGAATGAGGGCTGAACGGGTCTCTCCGTGAGCCAGGCCCTGACCGTGGGGTTGCCGCCCGACGGCACCCTCGGTTTTCTCCACGTCGACATGGATGCCTTTTTTGCTTCGGTGGAGCTGCGGCGGCATCCCGAACTGAAGGGGAAGCCGGTGGTCGTGGGAGGCACCGGGGACCGGGGGGTCGTCGCGGCAGCAAGCTACGCGGCCCGGTCATATGGCATCCATTCGGCGATGCCATCGAGTCGTGCCCGGAGGCTCTGTCCCCACCTGGTTTTCATCAGCGGTGACCACGCACACTACGGCGAGGTGTCGGCGCGGGTCATGGCGATCATGGGCGAGTTCACTCCGCTCGTGGAGCCGTTGTCGCTCGATGAGGCCTTCCTCGATGTGCGAGGTGCGCTTCACGGCGGTGTTCGACCAAGTGAGATCGCGTCGGAGATTCGACGTCTGATCATCGAAAAGGAGGCCCTCACCTGTTCGGTGGGGGTGGCCACGAGCAAGTTCCTCGCCAAGCTGGCAACCGAGAGGGCCAAACCCCGGGCCACGCCGACCGGCCCGGTGTTCGGCAGCGGCGTGTTCGTGGTCGAACCCGGGACCGAGCTCGACTTTCTGCATCCCATGCCCGTTCGCCGTCTCTGGGGGGTGGGGCCGGCGACGGGGGAGAAACTGTCCCGAAGGGGAATCGAGACGGTTGGTGACCTCGCCGCGCAACCGGAGTCCCGACTCATTGCCTCGCTCGGCCGGGCCCAGGGACGCCACCTCCACAGACTGGCCAACGCGGTCGACGAGCGTCCAGTGTCGATCACCCACGGCCTCAAGTCGGTTGGTCACGAGGAGACGTTCTCGCGCGACATCGTCGACCCGGAGACCCTGAGAAGGCAGTTGGTGCGAATGAGCGACGCAGTGGCCGCGCGCCTCCGGTCGGGTGGCCAGAGGGGGCGCACGGTCAGCATCAAGGTCCGGTTCGGGGACTTCACCACGATCACGAGATCGGCAACATCGGAGTTTCCGGTGGATGGGACCGGTCTGATCACATCGGAGGCGGCCAGGCTGCTCGACGCGATCGATATCTCGCCCGGAGTGCGACTGCTGGGGGTAAGCGTCAGCCAGCTCTCGAGTGGTGAGGCTCGCCAACTCAGTCTCGACGATCTCGGTCGATCATCCGACGACGCCATCGATCCGGTTGTCGACGAGATCCGGAACCGCTTTGGCGGAGATGCCATCGGTCGGGCCGCGTCGATGTCCGGTTCCGGTCGATTGTCGAACAAGAAGCTCGGCGAATCGCAGTGGGGGCCATCGCAATGAGCGGGCCGGCGGGATTCGCGCCACGCGGTCAGCGCGCGAACATCCGGCGGAAGTGTTCCAGTACGGCAAAGATTCCAGAGTGTGGAAGGTCGCGCGTTGTTAGGCGGTTCCCGGTGTGAGACACTGTGAGAGCTAGGGAAGCCGGGCGAGAGGAATCAAAGGTGCCCCTTTCAGAGGACGAGAAGCGAATCCTCACCGAGATAGAGCAGCATCTCTACGAGTCAGACCCAAAGCTCGTGAACGAGGTGTCCAAGACCACTGTCTACACGCACGCGTTCCGCAACATGAAGTGGGCCACTCTCGGCTTCATCTCGGGCGTGGTGTTGATGATCGCACTCCTGCCCGTCAGCTATGTGCTGGCCTTCGGTGGATTCCTCCTGATGCTGGCCAGCGTTCTGATGTTCGAACGCAACGCCCGTCGCCTCGGCAAGGTGGGGATCGATCAGATGACCCGTTCGGTCAGGGGCGGATCAATCAAGGACGCCATGGGCGGCGCCGGCGCCCGCATGCGGGAGCGGTTCAATCGCCCCGACGACCGCACCGACTGAGTTCGAAACCCGGTCGTGAGCGATTGGGCGGGTCGGCGATGTTTCAGCCGACCGCCTTCACCCTGCGGGGGTCGAGGAATCGTGTCGTGAGCTTGCCCCTGCCCACCAACGATCGGCAGTGGTCGACAATCTGCGCCGAAGACCGGCACGCGTCGTCGGCCACGACGAGCGGCTCGGTGGGGCGTCCGTAGCGCATCACCGTGACGGCCCGCATGAGCTCGTGGACCCCGTTTATCGGCTGGGGCCATTCGCGGCTGATTCTCCGCTCGTACTCAAGAGGTGTCTCGTTCGGACGGTGCGGGAGTCCCAGCATCGCCAGCATCGCCGCGGCCTCGTCGAACGCGACCTCCGTGCGGGCCAAAGGACTTCCCGATATTCGACGGTGCAGCGACGCCCGGCGAACGGTGCGGGCCAGGGGAACGGCCAACACGGCGGCAATCAGGAGAGCGAGGGCCTTCAACGGCCCCGGAATACCGGTGCCGGTGTCGGATGGTGGTGTGACCGGGCTGGTGGGCTGATCCGTGAGGGTCGGGTCCTTGAGCGCCGACAGATCGCTACCGGATTTGACCCCGGCCCCGGCCCCGGCCGATGCCTCGGCTCGTTGGGTGGTGGTGGTTGTCGGCAGATCGGTGGAGACCTGACGGTTGGCACCGTCGTTCACACCGAACTGTGCGGCCTGCAGGCCGGTGATATCGGCGTCCTGGGGGCGGGCCCGGCCGGGGGTGGGGTCGAACGCAACCCAGCCGGCGCCGGCGAAGTAGACCTCGGGCCAGGCATGGGCGTTGCGGCCGCGCACGATGTATTCGCCTCGCGACTCATCCCAGTCGCCCCAGGTGAAACCGACGGCCACCCGGGCCGGAATCCCCAGTGATCGGGCCATGGCGGCAAACGTCGATGAGAACTGCTCGCAGTAGCCCCGGCGGCTCACGAACAGGAAGTCCTCCACATCGGCGACGTTTTCGTGGAGGGCCACGTCGAGGTCGTAGGTGAACAGAGTCGGGTCGAGGAAGTAATTCTGCAGCATCAGAGCGCGCTCGTGGTCGGTGGTGGCTCCGCTGGTGATCCGACGGGCCAACGCCGACACCGAATCAGGCCAGCACTGGCTGGTGGCGGGTGACTCGTTGGGGCCACAGGAAGGAGGCAGGGCGGTGTTTTCCGCCACGAACTCCGGGTCGAGACCTGCTGTGGAGTCGGCGGGCAGATCCGACGGCTCGAAGTCGGGTACCGACGACTCGATCGTGTAGGTGAACCCGGCCCTGGCCCTGTCCTGGTCGCCCGCTTTCACCACCAGTGCACCTGTGGCCTTTTCGTATTCAAGGCCGATCCCACCGCTGTCGGTGACCGCCGAGACCTCGTAGGCAGCCGGCAGGTAGATGTTGCCGAGCCGTCGCGTGGTGATGGTCTGGGTGATCGTTCGTCGTCGAATGCTGGGATCGACATCGGATCCCACCGGCCCGCGTATGTCGCTGAACTTCGATGACCGACGCCACACGTTTCCGTCGAAGGAATTGAGGGCCATGAGCCGCCAGTAGTCGTTGTCGGCTCTGTTGACAGCCACTGAGAAGATCTCGAAATTGGACTGTTGCACAAGGGAGGTGGAGATCTCGACCAACGGACTGATGACCGTTCGGGAGTCCGGTCCGCCGGTTATCTGCTTGAAGTCGACGATGGGATCGTCGGCGGCGCCGGGAAGCGTAGGAGCCACGACGACGCCGACGAGGACGGCCATCACCGCGCTGACGCCACCGAGGCGGATGGTGGTGGCGACACCCCGGCGGGCGCCGTTGCCAACCCACGATTCCTCGCGGGCCTGACGCTCGGCTCTCATCGTGATGAGAACGGCCGCCGAGGCTCCCGCGAAGACCGCCCCATTCCTGACGCCGTTGTCGCCGGTGCCCATCAAGGCGCCGAACACGAACACCGACAGCGCCGGTGCCAGTGATTCCAGTGGCGACCGGAGTCGAAAGGCGGCCCAATCGGCGAGGTGGGCCAGCCACCATCCGACGAATGCCAACACGGCCACGAAACCCGGGGCCACGGGTACGGGAGCAGACTGATCGGTGTAGATCCGCCATGCGTCGCCGAGGTCGTTTCCGAGCAGATCGAATGTGGCTCGTGAGGGGAGGAAGACACCGGCCGTGTCGGGGTAGAGCACGTTGGTGATCACGAACACCGACGCGACCGCACTCACCAGAGTGGAGACCATCAATGTGGCGCCGAGACGCCGCAGCACGATGGCGAGAACATGGGAAATGAGCGTGATGGTGATCACCTTGGCAAGAAACGACGAGTCGACGAAGAGTCGCTCAAGGCTGATCATCGCGACGACGGAGAGCGCGGCAAGGGCCAGTTCGGCAGCCGTCTGAGCCATCTGCCTGGGGCTCATGCGCTCACCTTGGTGCGACTCCACAGCGAGCTCCACGCCGGGCCGAGCTGGCCGGGGCCGTACAGGTGGGCCCATGCGTGTCCACCGGTTGGAGGTGGTGCCTGGGAGCCCCATGTGGACGGGTCGACGGTTATGCATGCCGAGGCACTGAGCCGAGCCATCAACCCCGACCTGGTGCCGGGATCGGCCACCACCGAGGGGCTGGAGCTGATCACGACGACCCTTCCCCCCGTGGCCGGCACGGACTCGTGAATGGCTCGGTCACCGGAGTCGAGACGGGCCAGGAACTCGAGCGCCTCGAGTATGTGGGCCGGGCCGGTGATGACGTTCGTGGACCGGCCCTCGGTGGTCTGGATCCTCACGGAGTCGCCGGCGTTCAGAACCGAGTTGGTGATCGACGCTGCCACCGAGGTCGTGATGTCGAGGACCTCGTCGGTGTCGCCGGGGGGACGAGTGTCGATGACGATGGTGAGGCGACCGTGACGCGGCGGCTGGAACTGGCGGACGAGAAGCTCGTCGTGTCGGGCCGAGGATGGCCAGTGGACTTTCCGGAGGTCGTCGCCGGGCTGGTACTCGCGAAGCCCGTCGAATTCTGCGTCGCTTATGCCGAGGGTTTGCCTTTGCTGATCACCCATCATCGGGTCGTGACCGCTGAGGATCCTGATCTCGGGGACCGCCTCGATCGGCGGGTGGACCAGCAGCGTGGAGATGGTTTCGAACGAATGGCGTCGTCTGGCCAGGCCGGCCGGATCGGTGTCGACGATCTCAACGGGACCGATCCGGACGAGTCCACGACGGGTTGTGGGCAATCGGTATGACGCGATCGTGGAACGTCCACGGTCGATCGGGGACAGCGACAGCCGCACTCCCCTCGTGCTGCTGATCGAGTCGTGGATCCGGAGGAGCGGGGATCGGTGGTGGGCCAGGTTTCTGATCTCGAGATCGATCTGGATCGGCCTGCCGGCCTCCACCCGCGAGGAGGACAGGCGCCGTGCGACCATCAGATCGGAACGACGGGTGGCCCTCACCCCGACGGCGATGACGACGGCCGAGATGGCCACGACCCCGGCGACGATGAACTCGATCGGGCCGAGAAGGCGGCCGGACAGGGCGGTGAGAATGCCGCCTCCGAGGAGAAGCCAACCACCTCTCGTGGGCATTTCAGCGGGCTGCCGGACGCGGCACCGGGACGCCGTCGAGCACTTCGGCGACCACATCGCCGGGTCGCGTGCCCCGCAGGGTGCTCTCCGGGGAGACGATGAGTCGGTGGGGCAGGACGAACGGGGCCATTGCCTTGACGTCGTCGGGGATCACGAATCCGCGCCCATGGGAGGCCGCCTGCGCCCGTGAGGCCCTCTGTAGGTCGAGCAGGCCACGAGGTGACAAACCCAACGACAGGGAGTGGTGACGACGGGTAGCCACGGCGATGTCGAGCAGGTAGTTGGCCAGGGGTTCGGCTACGTGAACCCGGCTGATCGCGAGGGCGATCTGCGACAGGGCGGTCGACGATGTGACGGCCGACAGCGACTCGACTCCGTCGGACGATCCGGCGTGGGTTGAAAGCATCAACCGTTCGGACTCGCGTTCGGGGTACCCAACGGCGATGCGCATCAGGAACCGATCTAGTTGAGCTTCGGGGAGGGGATAGGTGCCCTCGTGCTCGATCGGATTCTGGGTGGCGATCACCATGAACGATGAGCCGAGGCGATGGGTGACGCCGTCGGCCGTGACCTGCTTTTCGGCCATGGCTTCCAACAGCGCGGACTGGGTCTTGGGTGAGGCCCGGTTGATCTCATCGGCGAGCAGGATCTCCGCGAAGACCGGTCCGGGCCTGAAGTCGAAGGTGTTGGTGGCTCGGTTCCATACCGACATTCCGGTGACATCGGATGGGAGCAGATCCGGCGTGAACTGCACACGACCGAACCGGCCGTCGATGCTTCTGGCGAGGGCCTTGGCCAGTGTGGTCTTGCCGACCCCGGGAACATCCTCGATCAGCACATGCACCTCGGACACGAGCGCGATCATCAACAGGTGGACGACATCCCGTTTCCCCTGGATGACGGTTTCTATGTTTGCCTGAACAGCTGCGAGGTGGTGGGCCAGTTCCGCCGCGGCCTGCGCATCGGATTGGTTCCCGGGTCCTTGACTCGGGAGCTGCTCGTCTGTTGTTGTCACTTGGCCTCCGGCCGCCGGCGATGCCCCGAGAATAGGCGCTGAGGGGCCATTAGGCACGCCGCCCCGGAGTGGGGCGTGCCCATCGCTTCCGGGGCGCCGTGTCAGCGCGTAGGTTTCTCTCCATGACCTGTGCGATCGCCATAGACATCGGGGGTACCAAGATCGAGGTCGGGTTGGTCGACGATTCGGCCACGATTCTCGAGCGCCACCGGGCCGCGTCAACCGGCGCCGCCGACGGAGAGGAGTTGTTTCAGCGCATGGCCGATCTCGTCGAGACGATCGGGGCGGGGCGCGCCGGTGTCTGCGGTGTGGGAACGGGCGGGCCGATGAGATCGGCAGGTGAGAAGGTCTCACCGCTCAACATCGAGGTGTGGCGCGATTTCCCGCTGCGAGGAAGGCTGGCATCGCTCACCGGGCTTCCGACCTTCGTCGACAACGATGCCAAGGCCCTTGCCCTGGCCGAGGGCTGGCGGGGAGCGGCCCGTGGCGAGTCAGATTTCATGGCCATGGTCGTGTCAACCGGTGTGGGCGGTGGGATAGTTCTCAACGGGCGGTTGCTCGACGGGGCCGACGGCAACGCCGGTCATATCGGACATGTGGTCGTGGAGCCGGCCGGTACGGAACTTCCGCTGCATGTGCGAGGGGTTCTGGAAGCCGAGGCGTCGGGAACCGCCCTGGAGTTCCGCACCGGTCGTCCGGCGGCCGAGGCCGACGATACGGAGATCCGGAGGGCGGGAACCCTTGTAGGGCGGGCCGTGGGTTCGGTGGCGAATCTACTCGACCTTCGTCTGGCGGTGGTTGCGGGTTCGGTGGCTCTCGGATTCGGTGATCCCTTCTTCGTTGCTGCCCAGCGCGAGATCGACCGGGTGGCCAGGCTCGATCACAGTCTCGGCACGCGGATCGTGCCGGCCGGACTGGGGGCCGATGGGCCACTGATCGGGGCGGCCGCAGTGGGGTTTCGCGGGCTCGGCATCGATGTGGGGGTCTCCTGAGATGCCGTCGTGGGCGTCGCCGGGGGTGGTGGCAGCGGTCGCACTCCGGCCGACGCTGTGGGCCACCGCGGTCGTTGAGGCCCGCCGAATGGTGCCGCGCGGCTGGTGGCGTCGGTCGCCATTTCTGCCGGTACCCGATCCCGCACTGGTTGCATTCAGAGCCGAGACACAATATGGCGACCCCGCTCATCGTTTCGAGCCAGGTGATGTCGTGGTGTGGCTCCAGTGGTGTCGGGCGGAGAATCGGCGGCGTCGGTGAGCTTCGCCGCGGCGGGAGCCCCCGAATCATGGACGGTGGTTCACCAGACCGGGTCGGTAGAGGATCTGCACCACCTTCCGGATCCGGAGTCCCTCTCCAGAACTGTTCGCGTGCTCGAGCCGACTCGGCCGGCGATCGTGCTCGGCAGTTCGCAATCGGAGTCGATCGTCGACCACCCGGCTGCCGCCAGCCACGGATTCGACATCGTGAGACGGCGAAGCGGCGGGGGAGCCGTGCTGGTGATTCCCGGTGAGCAGGTGTGGCTCGACCTCCTGATACCGGCTGCTGATCCACTCTGGAACGACGACATAGTCAAGGCGGCCGGCTGGGTCGGTGCCGCCTGGGCGGAGGCACTGTCGACCGTGGGGGTTGACGGGGCCGCGGTTCACTCCGGTCGACTGGTCACCACTCGTTGGTCGAGTCTTGTGTGCTTCGCCGGCTTGGGCCCGGGTGAGGTGACAGTGGGCGGGATGAAGGTCATGGGCCTGAGTCAGCGACGCGGTCGTCACTGGACGCGGATCCAGTCGGCGGTTCACCTTCGCTGGCGCCCCGATGCATTGCTCGGCTGTCTCGACATGAGTCCGGAGCGGCGTTCCGAGTGCCTTGCCGATGTGATCGACAGCGTTGTGTGCGTGGATGCGAGCCCGCATTCTCTCACCGGCGCGCTGTTGGCTTCTCTGCCCGACTGAGCAGCAGCACCGGGCGGGATCTCTCTGGGTGGTCATCGGCGCGCTCGGTGTCACGCGGGGCGAGAAATGTGTCGAACGCTTGTTCGGTCGCGCAGAAAGTGGAGTTTTCTGTTGCCCAAGTGGCTCATTTAGGGTAATAGTGGGGCGACTAGGAGAGAGTAGGGGAGTTCAGGGGAACTCAGGTGAGAGTCGGAGTCGGCTGGTGAAACAGTCGAAATCGGCAACGAGACGGAAAGGAGGGTGAAGATGGCAAGGTTCGTCGGGGCATACGAGTACACGATAGATGGCCAGGGACGGCTCATTCTTCCGCCCTCGTTTCGCTCCAAGCTCGCCGACGGCGCCTACGTGACCGCACTCGACAATTGCCTGGCCATCATCCCCACCGAGGAGTTCGACGCCATGTCGGACCTGATGGAGGAGAGCGTCGCCGACGGCGAGTTCGACATCGAGGGCTATCGAGAGTTCTTCAGCCAGGCGATGGACGTCGTTCCCGACGGTCAGGGCCGCATCAAGATCAGGCCACAGCACGCAGAACTGGCCGGGCTCAACCGCAATGTCGTTGTGGCCGGCGTGGGTAAGCGGGTCGAGATCTGGGACCAGGAGCGATGGCAGGCCAAGAGCGCCGACCGCTCCGAGAAGCTGGCCGAAGGCGTTGGCAAGGGAATCGGGATCGGTCCCGGGACCAGACGAAACCGCTGAACCACACGGCTCGAATCAGCACACGACCACCAAGAAGCAGACCAACCGAAGATTTCGACAAGACGAAAGGACCCAACACCACACGACCGACCAGCGATCATCTGCAGTCTTCCGATCATCAAATGGAAGACCCGTACTCCGCCCGCTTGCCATTAGCCCGATCGGGGGAGAAATCCCGACGAGCGACGTTGATCGGGAGACTGCAGATGACCGGTGCCGGGTCCCGCACAGGTGCGATCACAATGCCATCTACAGGCTCCTCCCCGAACAAAGACGACTCCGACTCCGACACCGACGAGATCGGGTTCGCCCATGTGCCCGTGATGAAACGCGAGGTGATCGAAGTGCTGTCGCAGGTTCCCCCGGGAGTGGTTGTCGACGCGACACTCGGCGGAGCGGGCCACTCGGAGGCCCTCCTCGATGCCAATCCCGAAATCGTGATAGTCGGCCTGGATCGCGACGAAATGGCACTGGCCGCCGCCGGCAAGAGGCTGGCCAACCACTCCCACAGGGTGAGCCTCCACCATTGCAGATTCGACTCGCTCGGAGAGGTCGTGCGATCGCTCGGACACGAGGAGATCTCCGGATGTCTGTTCGATCTCGGAGTCAGCTCACCCCAACTCGATCGGGCCGACCGTGGATTCAGCTTTCGAAATGACGGGCCTCTCGACATGCGAATGGATCGCAGCCAGGGCCCGACAGCCGCCGATGTGGTCAACGGATATGACGAACCCTCCATCGTCGACATCCTCAGACGACACGGTGACGAGCCGCACGCTCGCCGGATCGCCCGGGCGATCGTTGCGGCTCGTCCGTTCTCCTCCACCGCCGAGCTGGCCGAGGTCGTGCGTGATGCCGTCCCCGCGCCGGCAAGGCGGCGGGGTGGGCATCCCGCCCGGCGAACCTTTCAGGCGATTCGTATCGAGGTCAACGATGAACTCTCGATCCTGGCCGACGCGATCGGCCAGGCCATCGACCTGCTCTGCCCGGAGGGCCGGTGTGCCGTGCTCGCCTATCACTCCGGGGAGGATCGAATCGTGAAGCGCCTGTTCCGCCGGGCAGCCGGTGAGGTCGCACCCCCGCGGCCCGATCTGCCACCACCTCCGGGCACGGTGGCCGAGGTCGAGTTGCTGTGGCGCGGTGCCCGCAAGCCCTCAGCCGCGGAAATCGAACGCAACCCGCGCGCCGAGGCGGCCCGATTCCGAGCGGTTTCCAAGTTGAGGAGGGCGGCCTGATGGCGGCGGTGACACCGGCATCGAGGCCTCGTCCGGCAGCAAGGCCGCAGGAGCGCAGGGCCAACCTCAGGGTCGTACGAACCAACGAGCGGGTCAGGGCTGTCGGAGCGGTCGGCACGTTCATCGGGGTGATCCTGATGACCACTCTTCTCCTTCTGGCCGGGCTCCACGCCGTGCTGGTGCAGACGCAGGCCAAGCTCGACTCGCTCGACACCGAGATCTCGGGACTCGAGGTACAGAGGAACGAGGTGCTCGCCGAGCTGGCCTGGCATGACTCTCCGGAGGGATTGGCGGAATCCGCGGCCGCAGCCGGTCTGGTACACGCGACAGATCTGAAGATTCTCGCGCCGGTGGCCGAGGGTTCGCTGCTTCCTCCAGCCGGGCTCGACCCGTTTGGTGGGGTCGACGGGTGACTTCGGGACGCCGTCGCTCGAACAAGAAGAAAGTGGCTGCCGTACGCCCTCAGGTCGGCTCCGGCAGGGTCGCCACGGTGGCGGTCTTGGCCGGCATCATCCTGGGCGGCTTCATGTGGCGGCTGGTGGATCTGCAGCTCACCCCCGACCCGGAGCTGGCGTCGGGGATCGGCACCCGCACAGTGGAGAGACCAATACCCGCTCCCCGCGGTGAGATTCTCGACCGCCACGGTCGTCCGATGGCGCTGTCGCTGCCATCCCCGACCATCATCGCCAACCCGCGGATGGTTCCGGCCGAGATGGTTCCCGAGATCGTGGATGCACTCAGCGAGTTGTTGTCGACCGACCCGGACGTACTCACAAGGCGGTTGAGTGGTGATGGCTACTTCGCATACCTCGAGCGTCAGGTCGATCCCAGTGTGGGAGAGGCGGTTGAGGCACTGAATCTTCCGGGCATCTCCACAATCGAGGAACCTCGCCGTGAGCACCCCAACGGTGACTGTTCGGGCATCGACGTGGTCGGGAGAGTCGACCCGGATCACCGGGGAAGCACCGGACTCGAGCTGAAGTACGACGATCTGCTCACCGGATCGGACGGCAAGGTGGTCCTCCAGTCGAGTGCCAACGGGCGCAGCACCATTCCCGGCGGCCGCCAGGTCGTTGAGCCGGCCCGGCCCGGTTCCAGTCTCGAGTTGACCATCGATCGCAACATCCAGTTCAAGTCGGAGAACCTGATAGAGCAGGCCGTCGAGGAGACCGGAGGATCACTGGGAATCGTGATCGTGACGATTCCGAGCACGGGCGAGATCGTGGCCATGGCCAGTGCCCGGCGCAGCGACACCACCGGCCTTGTCGATTGCACCACCACCAACCTGGGTGTGATCTGGTCGTACGAACCCGGATCGGTCATGAAACCGATGACCGTTTCGAGCCTGCTGGAGAACCACCCCGACGCGGCGAACGAGCGTATCGAGGTTCCGTATTCGATAGTGAGAGACGACGGCGCCGGCGGCAAGACGTTCACCGATCACAGGTATCGCGAGACCGAGATGATGTCCCTCACCGACATAATCTCGCGATCATCCAACGTGGGGGCCATCCTTACCGGCGAAAAGGTCGGGGCGTCCGATCTCCATGGCACGCTTGTCGACATGGGATTCGGATCAAAGACCGCGCTCGACTTCAAGGGTGAGGCCAGCGGGATTCTCAACCGGCTCGACATCGACTCTCTCGCACTGTCGAACGTCTCGATGGGTCAGGGCGTCGCCGTCACCCCGCTGCAGCTCATCACCGCCTACAACACCATCGCGAACGGGGGTATCCAACCGGCGCCCGTCCTGGTGAAGGACGATGTTGGGAAGATCCCGGGTCGACGCGTTCTTGCACAGGCCACCGCCGAAAAGGTTTATGCGATGTTGCGACAAGTGGTGATCGACGGAACCGGCACCGCTGCGGCTCTCCCGGGTTTCGACGTGGCCGGGAAGACCGGAACCGCCTGGCAACCCTGCTCGCCCGGATTGGGATACGACTGCGAAGGTGGCGGCAGGCACTACACCGCCACGTTCGTGGGCATGATCGGTGACGATTCCGGTCCGCAGCTTTCGGCCATCGTGGTCGTCGATGATCCCCAAGAGGAGTTGGGCTCCTACTACGGCGGTTCCGTGGCCGCACCGGTGTTCAAGAAGGTGATGGCCTACGCGACCGGCCAACTGAGAATCGCTCCGTTGGGCGACCCCGGGTCTCCAACCGAGCGATTGCGCTCCCTTCCGGCATCCGAACCGATCCTGCCCACCCCGACCGAGGCCAACTCGTGACGTGCAGCATCCAGGTGGTGGCCCGCGAGCTCGGATCCATGGTTGTTGCCACGACCGGCCCACTGGAACGCGTCGCCGATGTTGAGCACGATTCGCGACGCGTCGGACCAGGGAGCCTCTTCGCATGCATCCCCGGGAAGAACACCGACGGCCATGATCACGCCACGGCGGCGATCGAGGCCGGCGCGGTGGCCCTTCTGACGGAGCGCAGTCTTGATCTCGGGGTGGCGGAGATTGAAGTCGAATCGGTGAGGCGGGCGGTGGGGCCGGCGGCGTCATTGGTCCACGGTCATCCGAGCCGCAGGATGGACGTGGTCGGCATTACCGGTACCAACGGAAAGACCACCACGCTGAGGCTTCTCGCCGGGGTGCTGAGGCGCCTCGGTGGATCGGTCCACGAGATCGGCACGCTCACCGGTGCCCGAACCACTCCGGAGGCCCCGGAGCTGCAAAGAGAGCTTGCGCTTGCGCTGGCCGGCGGCGATTCGACGGTGGCGATGGAGGTCTCTTCCCATGCTCTCGACCTTCATCGTGTCGACGGCACCCGCTTCCGGGTCGCAGCGTTCACGAACCTGGGCATGGACCACCTTGATCATCACGGAACCCTCGAGGCCTACTTCGAGGCCAAGGCCAAGTTGTTCACCCCCGAGTTGGCCGATGTCGCCGTGATCGACGCAACATCCCAGGCCGGTGAGGAGCTGGCCGGCCGATGCCGGATACCCGCCACCGTCATCGGCCGGGACGCCATCGAGATCATCGACTCCGGTCCGGCGGCCACCACATTCGCATGGCGGGATTCGGTCGTGCAGCTGCCTTTGGGAGGCGCGTTCAACGTTTCCAATGCGGTGCTTGCCGCCGAGATCGCGGTGGCTCTGGGACATGGGAAGTCGGCCGTGGCCGGGGCGTTGTCGGCCAGTCGATCGGTACCGGGGAGATTCGAGCGAATCGATCAGGGTCAGGACTTCACCGTGATAGTCGATTACGCCCATACGCCGGATGGCCTGGCCGCGGTGCTCGAGACGGCCAGGAACGTCACTGATGGAAAGCTGGTGGTTGTGTTCGGCGCCGGTGGCGACCGTGATGCCGGCAAGCGTCCGCGCATGGGAGAGGTGGCCAGAAGGTGGGCCGACAGGGTCGTGGTCACCAGCGACAACCCGAGAGGTGAGAATCCTCTCGACATCGCCGAGGCGATTGTCTCAGGCATGGAACATCCTCCCGAGCTTGTCGAACTCGACAGACGAACCGCTATCCGTCACGCCCTGGCCGGTGCCCGGCCCGGAGACCTGGTCCTGATCGCAGGGAAGGGCCACGAAACCACCCAGACAATCGGTGACCAGATCATCGAGTTCGATGATCGCCAGGTGGTGCGCGAAGAACTCGAGCGGCGCGAAGGCAGGAACTCATGACCCGTTTGCTGACGGCCGCTGCACTGTCGATGTTGGTGTCGTTGTTCGGCACCAAGGCTCTCATCGTGTGGCTCACGCGGCTACATGTCGGACAGCCGATCCGGGACGACGGTCCCCAGGGGCACCAGGTCAAGGCCGGCACTCCCACGATGGGAGGAGTGGCGATCGTGGCCGGAGCGGTCGTTGGATACATCGTGTCAGACGTGTTCGGCGGCATATACACCCGCAGTGGAATCTTCGTGATGTTGGCCATCGTGGGTGGCGGCGCGGTCGGGTTGATGGACGACTGGATCAAGGTGGTGGCTGCGAGAAACCTGGGCCTCAACAAGCGAGCGAAGATGCTGGGCCTGCTGGTGGTGGCCGTCGGATTCGCCACCCTGATGAGTCAGTACACATCGGTCCACACCACGATTTCGTTCACCCGTTTCGACAATCCCGGGTGGGAAATCGGCCACGTTCTCTGGATCATCTGGGCCGTCCTGTTGCTGGTGGGCACCGCCAATGCCGTCAACCTCACCGATGGCCTCGACGGCCTTGCCGCGGGCGCGTCATCCTTTGCGTTCGCGGCGTTCACCTTCATCGGGTTCTGGCAGTTCCGCCACCAGGATGTCTACATGATCAGCCATGCGCTCGATCTCGCGGTGGTGTCGGCCGCGATGATCGGGGGCATCATCGGGTTTCTCTGGTGGAACGCTGCTCCGGCCCAGATCTTCATGGGCGACACCGGGTCACTGGCAATCGGCACGGGTTTGGCCGCCCTGGCTCTGGCCACCGGAACCCAGCTCCTCCTGCCGATAATCGCCGGGCTGTTCGTGATCGAGACTCTCTCAGTGATCATCCAGGTCCTGTGGTTCAAGAAGTTCCATCGGAGAGTGTTCAAGATGGCGCCGGTGCACCATCACTTCGAGCTGGCCGGATGGCCGGAAACGACCGTGATCGTTCGTCTCTGGATCATGTCGGGTCTGTGCACCGCCGTCGGACTCGGCCTGTTCTACGCCGATGCCATCAGCGCCGGGTTCACAGCATGAACACCACCTCATCTCCATCGGGTTCCGCCCCGAGCCGGAGGTGGTTGCTGGTCGGCATGGGCGTCACCAACCGGGCGGTCGCCGGCGCGCTGTTGCGCCGGGGCGGCTCGGTGGCGGTGGTCGACGAGAACCCCGACGACGATCTCCGCGATGCCTGCTCCAAGCTTGGTCTCGAACTTGTCGAATCGCCATCGACGGATCAGTTGGCCGACATGATCTCGAGAACCGATTCGGTCGTTCCCGCGCCGGGTCTTCCCGAGTCGCATGCCGCGTTCGCTCTGGCCGACGAGGCTCACAAGCCGGTGGTGAGCGAGCTGGATCTCGCCGCCGATTGGGATGATCGTCCGGTGATCGCGATCACCGGGACCAACGGCAAGACCACGGTGGTCGAGTTGGTGCTCGACTGTCTGGGCCGATCCGGGATCAAGGCTGTTGGTGCGGGGAACACCGAGATTCCCATGGTCAGTGCGATCGATGACCGGTCCGTGGAGGTATTCGTGGTCGAGGCCTCGTCGTTTCGTCTGGCCCGCACCGCCAGATTCCGGCCATCGGTGGCCACTTGGCTCAACTTCGCGCCCGACCACCTCGACATCCATTCGAGCCTTGATGCCTACGAAGCGTCGAAGGCCAAGATATGGGCGAGGTGTTCGCAATCGACCACCGCCGTGGCCAACGCCGACGATCCGGCGGTGATGGCGCATGTGCCGGCGATGGGTGACCTGGTCACCTTCGGTTCCGGAGACGCCGATTGGAGAGTCGACGAAGACGGAGCTCTGCGTGGCCCCGACGGACCCGTACTTCGACAGGAAGAGCTTTGGCGTTCCCTTCCCCACGATGTCATCGATGCCCTCGCGGCGGCGGCCACAGCCACTGCCGCGGGTGCAACGCGTGAGGCCGTGGCCGGGGCCCTCCGGTCGTTCCCTGGTTTGGCTCACCGTGTTCAGGAAGTGGCGACCATCGACGGGTCGGTCTTCTACGACGACTCCAAGGCCACGACCCCCCACGCCACGGTGTCCGCCCTGCGGGGCTTCGACTCGGTGGTGTTGATCGCCGGGGGGCGCAACAAGGAGATCGATCTTTCCACCATGGTCTCGGCCGTGGATCATGTGGCGGCCGTCGTGGCCATTGGAGAATCCGCCGATGAGGTCACCCGAGCCTTCGAGTCTCATCGCCACGTCGAGACCGCGTCCAACATGGACGACGCCGTGGCCAGGGCCGCTCGGCTGGCGCGAGGGGGGCTACCGGTGCTGCTCTCGCCCGGCTGCGCATCGTTCGACTGGTACGTCAACTACGGGGAACGAGGCCGCGACTTTGCCAGAGCCGTGGTCGACCATTCGAAATCGGCCCGTACCGGATCACCGACCACACCGGGAGGAGACATCGAGTGACCGCCACCCAACGGCGTCCAACGCGCCGCAGTCAGAAGTCGGCCTCGCGTGGCAACCATCCCACGGCGAGAGTCGCTCCGGACGGGCGCGGCCCGCGCCGCCCCATTGGTCGTCGAACCCCGCTTTTCCTGGCGTTGTTCATGGCGACGACCATGCTGGTGGTGCTCGGGGCGATCATGGTGTTGTCGGCTTCCGCGGCCACCAGCATCGCCGACACCAATAGTGCGTGGAGCCTGTTCCGACGTCAGCTGGTCTGGACCGGGCTGGGCGCCGTGGCAATGCTCTTCACAATGCGGATCGACTACCACGTGTGGAGGCGTGTTGCCCGGCCGGCGATGATGCTCGGGTTGCTGACGCTGGTGTCGATTCTCGCCCCCGGAGTGGGGATCACGGTGAACGGTGCCACCAGATGGATCGGCGTCGGCTCACTCACCTTCCAACCGTCGGAATTCGTCAAGCTCACGTTGATCCTTTTCATCGCTGATCTGCTGGCCAGGCCCACACGGTCGATGGCCGACAGCAGATCAACCATGCGGCCGGTGCTGTTCGTGACCGGCGCGGTTGTCGCCCTGCTGATGCTCCAACCACACCTTGGGGCCAGCCTCATCCTCCTGGCCATCGCATCGTCGATGCTGTTCCTGGCCGGCGCTCCGATACTCAAGATGTTCGGCCTTGGTTCGGTCACGGCAGTATTCGGAGCTCTGGTGATCGCCACCTCCCCGTGGCGCCGCGACCGGCTTCTGGCATTCCTTCATCCGAAGGCCGATCCGAACGGTGCGGGATACCAACCCCTTCAGTCACTTCACGCGATCACATCCGGTGGTTTCCTCGGGGTGGGTCTGGGTCAGAGTCGGGCAAAATGGGGGTTCCTTCCCTATGCACACACCGACTTCATATTCGCGATTCTCGCCGAGGAGCTGGGTCTTCTCGGCGCCACCTTCGTCATCGCCATGTTCACGGTGATCGGCGTGGCCGGATTCATGACCGCCCTGCGGGCCCCGGACCGATTCGGAATGCTCCTGGCGGTGGGGCTCACCACATGGGTGGTGGCCCAGGCGGTTCTCAACATCGGCGCGGTGATGGCCGTGCTGCCGGTCACCGGTGTGACCCTGCCGTTCATGTCGTTCGGAGGCTCGTCCGTGGTGATGACCATGGCTGCCATGGGATTGCTCCTCAACGTTGCCAGGCAAAGCCGTTGAGCCCCGAGCCATCGACCACCGATGAGGGTGCATGGGTCGTCATCGCG
>JAJRXJ010000316.1 GCA_024276355.1 Actinomycetes bacterium
CCGAACTCGGACAACGCCCAACAGGTCGACGCGGTGCTGGACTGGCTGTACAACCTCGACCGGCTGCCGGTCGACGGTCAAAACTGAGTCAGATCGAGGAACCTCGCGGCGGCCCG
This sequence comes from Actinomycetes bacterium, assembly GCA_024276355.1. Classification (GTDB taxonomy): domain Bacteria; phylum Actinomycetota; class Acidimicrobiia; order Acidimicrobiales; family Aldehydirespiratoraceae; genus SZUA-87. The sequence goes on from JAJRXJ010000316.1 coordinate 117, forward strand.
CGGCTCTCCAACGGAGCCGGGGAAGCAGCCTCCCCGAAGATTCCGAGACGAAACACCCCGCCTTCCCCTTGCTGGGTATCGTGATCGGCGCCTCCGGAGTCGGGATGACAGGACGTCCCGGCCCCGCGCTCCAGCGCCCTTCGAGCCCGGCTCTCGTACCCGGGGAACTCCCTCCCCACACCTCCCGATCGATCCAACCGACATGAAACTCTTCACCACCCTCGGAATCTTGACGCTGGCCGGTGCCACCACGGCCTTCACCTCCAACGGCGACAACCAGGAAAAGGACTGCTGCGCCACGGACGCCAAGCCGGCGGTCGCGCTGCAGGCCAACTTCCTGCTGCCCGAGCCGGTCCCGGCCGGCGCGGTCGACGGCAAGGTCGGCGGACGCATCGTCTTCGACGGCGAGGCCCCCAAGATCGAGCCGCTCAAGATCACCGACGAGCAGGCCAAGGGCTGCACCTCCGACGGTGCCAAGGTCGACGCCGCCAACCGCACCCTGCTGATCGGCAAGGACAAGGGCATCGCCAACTGCGTCGTCACCATCGAGGTGAAGGGCAAGGAAGTGCGCATTCCCAAGAAGCCGATCGAGCTCGACCAGACCCAGTGCCGCTTCGATCCGCACGTGATCGTGATCCCCGCGGGTGCCACCGTGGAGTACAAGAACTCCGACAAGGTCTCGCACAACGTTCACACGCTGGCGACCAAGAACAAGTCCTTCAACAACACGATTCCCGCCGGTGCGTCGCAGAAGCAGACGCTCGACAAGGCCGAGGCCGTGCACCTCAAGTGCGACATCCACCCCTGGATGAGCGCCTACATGTTCGTCTCCGACACCAACTACGCCGCGATCACGGCCGCCGACGGCAGCTTCACGATCGACGGTCTGCCGGCCGGTGAGTACAACATCAAGGTCTGGCACGAGACCCTCGGCAAGGGCAAGGGCAAGGTCACCGTCAATGCGGACGGCACCTCCGAGCGCGTCGAGATCAAGATGAGCGCCAAGAAGAAGAAAGGCCGCCGCCGTCGCTGAGCGCGCGCCACGACCGGGCCCCCAGGCCCGGGTCACTCTCCCTGCGGGCGGGTCTCTTCGGAGGCCCGCCCGCGGGCGCTTCGGGGAACAGCGCTCGGGGGCGCCGCGACCGGGTGCCCGCCCCCGAGCGCCGACCCTCGGGCCAGCCGCCGACCGTGCCGGCAGTCCGACGACCCGCAGGCCGTCCAGCCCCTTCGCGGAGGCTTCTGTACGGAACCCTCACAGACGCTCGGGCCGAGGTCTGGGAATATGACCAACGAGGACCTCGCTCACGCGTAGCCTGCGACGATCTAGCGTGTGGCAGCCCCCTCCCGGCGCCCACGCACCCCGAACAGGGCGCCCTCACCGAGAACGGCGCCCCAGCTGTACAGAACACCCACCCCCGAACGACGACACCCGAGGAGTCCCGACATGCTCGACCGTACCCTGTTCACCGGCATCCTTGCCGTAGCCCTCAC
>JAJRXJ010000317.1 GCA_024276355.1 Actinomycetes bacterium
ACATCAGCTCCGACCCGCTTGGACCGCTGCTCGAGCCGGGCGCGCTGACAGTGAACGGTGATCAGATCACCGCCACCTACCCCGGGGTCAACCTGGGCCTGCCCGACGAGTCGATCGATGTGGCCCTCAGGGCCGACGGAACCGCTGTGGAGTTGGTCTACGCCACCGACACCGCCACCGTGCGAACGCGTCTGTCGCCCGCAGCCGACACCAGCCCGGTGGTGGCACCGGCCTGACGATCAGATACGGCCGTCGGCAAGCATCTTGTTGACGGCCGCGACGATCGCCCTGAGCGATGCCGACACGATCGATTCGTGGAGGCCCACCCCCCAGATCGTGTCGCGGTCGCCGGTGTCTATCTCGACATAGGCGGCCGCGGTCGCGTCGGATCCAGCACCCACAGCGTGCTCCGAATAGTCGACGATCTTCCCGGCGAAGAGGTCGGCATTGCGCAGACCGGCAACGAAAGCGTCGATCGGCCCGTTGCCCTCTCCCTCCACGACCATCTCTTCGCCGCGCACGATCAGCTTGGCTTCGATTCTGGTCTGCGCGGTGTCGATGGTGTCGGTGGTGGCCCGATGTCCGATGATCTCGGCACTGCGCAGTTCTGGCTCCACATACTCGGAGATGAACCGTCGGTGGATCTCGTAGGAGGTGATCTCGGTGCCGGTGTCCTCGGTGACCGTCTGGATCTTCTTGGAGAAATCGACCTGCAGCCCTCGTGGGAGATCGAGCCCGTATTCGTGGAACAGGACGTAGGCCACGCCACCCTTGCCCGACTGGCTGTTGACCCTGATCACGGCTTCATAGCTGCGGCCGAGGTGCCGGGGATCGACCGGGAGGTAGGGAACGTCCCATTTGTCGTATTCGCCGGTCATGGGCTCGCCGGGTGCGACGTTGTAGACGTCGGCCATGCCCGTCTTGATGGCGTCCTGGTGACTGCCGGAGAACGCCGTGTAGACGCGGTCACCGGCATAGGGAGGGCGGGGCGGTACCTGCATACGGTTGGAGAACTCGAACACCCTGCGCATCTCGTCGATGTCGCTCATGTCGAGGGCCGGATCGACACCCTGGCTCATCATGTTGAGCGCCAGTGTGACCACATCGACGTTTCCGGTGCGTTCACCGTTGCCGAACAACGTGCCCTCCACACGATCGGCTCCGGCCATCAAGCCGATCTCGGCGGCAGCAACCGCGGTACCCCGGTCGTTGTGTGGGTGCAAGGAGATGATCACCGAGTCACGGTTGGCGATGTCTCGCCCGAACCGTTCGATCAGATCACCGTAGAGGTTCGGGGTGGACATCTCGACGGTGGCAGGCAGATTGAGAATGATCGGACTGTCGGGGGTGGGGCCGAAGACATCCATCACCGCCTCACACACCTGCACCGCGTAGTCGGACTCGGTGCCGGTGTAGCTCTCCGGCGAGTACTCCCATCGGATGCTGTCGGGGTTGGACGATTCGGCCAGGCCACGCATGCAGGCCTCGGCGCCGGCCACAGCCACACCGATGATCTGGGCCTTGTCCATGCGGAACACCACTCGGCGCTGGGTGACCGAGACCGAGTTGTAGAGGTGGACGATCGAACTCGGGGCGCCGTCGATGGCTTCGAAGGTGCGGGCGATGAGTTCGTCGCGTGCCTGGGTGAGAACCTGGATGGTGACGTCGTCGGGGATGTGACCGCCTTCGATCAGACTGCGCACAAAATCGAAATCGGTCTGCGACGCGGCCGGGAAACCAACCTCGATCTCCTTGTACCCCATGGCCACCAGAAGGTCCCACATGCGCTTCTTGCGTATCGAGTCCATGGGGTCGACAAGGGCCTGGTTGCCGTCGCGAAGGTCGACCGAACACCAGATGGGCGCCGTCTCGATACGGCGATCCGGCCAGGTGCGATCGGGAAGCTCAACAGCCGGGTAGGGGCTGTACTTCTCGTGATGCATGGTGGTCATCGCAATGTTTCCTTCATGGCATGGGGTGTGGCTGATTCCTGCAACTGACGCCAAAAGCAAGAAACCCCCCGGCCCGTGGGCAGGAGGGATTCGGCGAGCAGCTGTATGTGGCGCTCGCCTAAGAGAGAAGAAGCAGGGTGAAAGCAGATGTCTTCACGGGAGCAAGGGTAGTGGATTCGTGATGGATGTCAATGATGCTCGGGGAATCGGGTGATCTAACATGCCGCCCATGCCTCTCGACAGAACCGAAGCCGTGCTCACCGACCCCACCCTCAAGTCGCTTGTCGACGCGGTTGTACGCAAGACCGAGGACGGCTACCGCATGGCGTCGGCCCGCGGTTCGATCGACTTCCGTCGCGATGGCGACGGCTTCGAGGTCGTCTCGCAGACCGGTCGGCCACCGGTCAACGACACCGTTGCCGATCGACCTGATGCCGGTTCGGAGCAGGCCGACCCGTGGGCCACTCTCGGCAACCATGCCACCCCCTATGCGTTCGAACATACGGCCCAGTTCCTCGATTCCGAGCAGGCCCCCGACCTGGCCGTGCTCCACACCCCGAGCCATAGGTTCCACGGCAACGCCGGCGAACACGGTTCGCTGGGGATCACCCAATCGAGGGCCCCTTTCATCGCCGCCGGTCCCGGCGTGATCAAGCGGGGCGTTGTAGAAGAACACATGCGCATGGTCGATGTGGCACCGACCCTGGCCGCCCTGCTCGGATGCCCGAAGATCGACGGGGTCGACGGCGTGGGCACACCCCGGAGTGGTGTCCGGCTCGCCGTGCAGGATGGCACCGAGCGCTCCGAGATGCTCGACCCCGATCAGCGCCCGGAACACGTGATCGTGTTCCTCATGGACGGCACCAACAACAACGCTCTCCATGCCGCCATCGCCGATGGAGAAGCGCCCAACATCGCCGCCCTGGCCGAACGGGGCACGGCCTACCGAGATGGACTCATCGCTTCACTTCCGACTGCCACTCTGGCCAACCACACGACGTCGATGACCGGAGTCCATCCCGGGCGCAGCGGCATTCTCCACAACACCTGGTTCGACCGCTCATGTGGCAAGTCGGTCGATCTGCTCGAGCTCGAATCGATGATGCGGGCCTGCGACCATCTTCGCCCGGACATCGAGACCGTTCATGAGGCCCTCCACCGGGCCCGGCCCGAGGCCAAGTCCGTCTCGGCCTTCGAATACGCCGATCGGGGATCCGACTGGTCGACCTGGGCCGAGTTCAGATCCAAACGATCGGTTTCTTCGCCCGGTGACGAGGAGCGGCGGCGGCACCGCCATCCGGAATTCGGGCGCGAGCCGAAATACCGCTACATGTCGGTCATCGACGCCCAGAGCGTTCATCACGCGCAGCGATTCTGGGACGGCTCCCAGGGAGAACCCCCGGAGTTCACCTTCGTCAACTTCAGCCTCACCGACGACATTGGCCATTTTCGCGGCCCCCACAGCGACATGACCCGGGCCGCCATCACCGACACCGACGCCCGCATCGGCCAACTTCTGGAGGTCGTTGAAGCGTCCGGGCGGCTCGACCGAACCACTGCGGTGGTCTACGCCGATCACGGCATGCAACAGGTCGCCGAGGGCGAACCCGTCGACCTCGGGGCGATCCTGTTGCAAGAAGGAATCCCCCACCGGATGATCGACGCCCAGTTCGTGTATCTCGACGCCGTCTGACCCCGAGGTCGTCTCCGCACTCCGGCGACGGCATGCTTTGGACGTGGAACCGCTTGTCTGGCATCAAGACCCACCCGACCATCTGAGGTCGCCGATCTTGGTGACCGCGTTCGAGGGCTGGTTCGACGTGGGCGGCGCGGCCACCGGCGCGGTCAATGCGATCCGTACCGCCGAGTCCAGCCACCTGGCCGACATCGATCCCGACATGTTCTTCGATTTCACCCGCCAGCGGCCCGACATTCGCATCGACAACGACGGCAACCGTCTGATCGAGTGGCCCAAGAGCACCATCTGCTGCACCGCCATGCCCTCCCACGACCGGGATCTGGTGCTTATCCAAGG
>JAJRXJ010000318.1 GCA_024276355.1 Actinomycetes bacterium
CACTCGAAGGTGGTGCGAGCCGATGAAAGATCTGCGAGCGGAATATGGGTGACCGTGCCGTCGTGGCGTATGTCGAAACCCTCTTGATCGGACGATTCGACCACGCCCAGGAAACGGCGACGTCCGTCGATCTCGACGCTGGTCTTGACCTTCACCTCTGACCCGACGACCGCGGCCAAGTGGGCGGCGGTGCGCAGCGGCCGCTCGAGACCCGGACTGGACACCTCGAGGGTGTATCGCCCGGGGATGGGATCGACCTCGTCGAAGAGACGACTGATGGCCCGACTCACGCGGCGCAACCGGGCGACATCGATGCCACCTTCGTGGTCGATCAGAACGCGAAGGATGCCACCGGCGTATTCGATGTCGTAGATGTCTGCGGATTCGGCGGCGACGATCGGCTCGATGAGCTCATGCACGCGTTCGATGAGTGCCATTGATCGCCTCCTTCCGGGAAGTGTTGTGACGGTTTCCGATGCGTACGGAAAGGGGGTGATGAAACAACAAAGGCGTGGGCCGAGCCCACGCCTGATCCATCAACCGGGAACCGAACGTCGTCTCACTCTAGCAGCACTCCGTTGGTGGCACATCCCACCGACACCGTCGGCCCGCCCTTTCATCACCTCACTTGTCGGCCTGTTCCACGGCCTTGACGAACTTGCGGTGGACCCGTCCGAGAGCCACCGAATTCCGCGGATGATCGACCTCTGCGGCCGGAAGCAGGCGCACCAAGGCGAGAGTGGCGACAACCCACATGGACGCCGACAACAAGCTGATGGCCAACCCGAGGAACAACAGCACGCTGAACTTGGCCGTCGCCAGAGCACCGACCAGGAAGCCCGCCGCTCCGTACATGCCCGACTTCTGGCGCGACCGAAGCATCAACAGGCGATCAAACTCTGACTGGGTGAGAGGAACCTGGATCGTGCCGATCGGCCTCCCCGCCGGAGCGTAGCCATCGGCCCTTCGGCCGCTGCGGACCGAAACGAGGGGCAGCCGGCGGTTCTTGGCTGCCGACAGCGACACCTCGACCGAAGCCAAGTCAGCCCGACTGGGACGAGCGACGGATCTCGGCCACGATCGCCTCGGAATTGTTGGCGTCGTCGCCACGCTCCCCGAGGTTTCTCTGGCGGTCCTCCTCGGCGGCGCGGCGGGCGGCCTCGCGGGTGGACGATGCCCTCTCGAGCGCGGCGTCGGCCCCGTGGTCCTGGATGAACTCCGCCCATTCGATCAATGTGTCGACCATCTCATCTTCGGGAACGACAGCGACGTTCTGCCCTCTCACGAACAGGTGGCCGCGTTTGTTACCGGCCGCGATTCCGATGTCGGCATCCCGGGCCTCGCCCGGGCCGTTGACCACACAACCCATCACCGCCACCTGAAGCGGTATTTCGCGGTCGTCGAAGGCCTCCATCGCTTCCTTCGCGACTCGAACCACGTCTATTTCGGCTCGTCCGCAGCTCGGGCAGGCGATCAGATCTATGTTCTTGCGTTCCCGCAGCCCCATGATCTCGAGTAGCTGACGCCCGGCCCGGGCCTCCTCGACCGGATCGGCGGTGAGCGAATAGCGGATGGTGTCGCCTATTCCTTCGGCGAGCAGAGTGGCCATCCCGGCGGTGGCCTTGAGAGTGCCGACCGGGGGCGGACCGGCTTCGGTGACACCCAGGTGAAGCGGATGATCGGTGACCTCGGACAGCTGCCGGTAGGCGTCGATCATCAACGGCACGCTCGAGGCCTTGACGGAAATTTTGATCAGATCGAAATCGACCTCTTCGAAAAAGGCGATCTCCTGAAGCGCCGACTCGACCATGGCCTCTGGGGTGACCTTGCCGCCGTATTTCGCATACAGGTCGGGGTGGAGTGAGCCACCGTTGACACCGATGCGAATCGGCACACCGCGATCCTTGGCCTCGCTGGCCACCAGCTTGATGTGTTTCGGGTTGCGGATGTTGCCCGGATTGAGACGCAGACAGTGGACTCCCGCCTCGAGGGCATCGAGGGCCCGACGGTATTGGTGGTGGATGTCGGCCACGATCGGCACCGGTGAACGGGGCACGATGCGGGCCAGCCCCTCGGCGGCCTCGGGTTCGTTGCAGGTGCACCGCACTATGTCGGCACCGGCCGCCGCCAACGCGTAGATCTGCCGGAGGGTGGCCTCGTGGTCGGCGGTCTTGGTGATGGTCATCGACTGGACGCTGACCGGCGCGTCGCCGCCCACTGCCACCTTGCCAACCATCACCTGACGGGTCTTGCGACGACCGAACGACTGCTCGTGTTCCACGAGGGGAATCTACCGTGTCAGCCGAAATTGACGGGGTCGAAAATATCGCGAAGCAGCGTGACCCCACCCACGAAGACCAGCAGCAGCACCACGACGTAGGTGATGGGCAGCAGTTTCGAAGCGTCGACTCGATACCGGCGACCACCGAACGACCGAAGCCGCTCGTAGGTGGCCACCGCCACATGACCACCGTCGAGGGGTAGCAACGGAATCAGGTTGAACACCCCGATGAAGATGTTGATCACGAAAAGCAGGGAGAGCGTGTCGGCCAGTCCGCTCTTGACCGCCGCGGCACCGAGACCGGCCACACCGTAGATCGACAGGATTCGGCTCTCGTCGGGGTTGGAGGAATCGAGCCGGCGCAGCTCGAGCTCGCGGGCCGCGGTGATCGAGTCGCCGGATGGTTCCGGACTGCTGGTCGAGCCCAGGACACCATCGAACGCGCCGTTGAGACCGCCCGTAATGGCCTTCGGGAAGGCAAGGGTGACGTCCTTGACAAAACTCCCGAAGGTGGTGATGGTCTGGCCGGCCGCCTCAATGGCCCCGAGCCCCGGCGACGAATAGTTGGCTGACACCCCGAAGAATCCGATGGTGGCCACCGACGGGTCGACGAGCCTGTTGACGATCACCCCTTCGACAACACCGGGGCGGCCCGTGGAGCCGTCGACCACCGTCACGGTGAGCGGTTCGCCCATGTGGTTCGACGCGAAGGCCGCGAACTCGGCGTAGGTCGGCGCGTGGTCGAGCTCGAGCCCGTCCACCGACAGGATCCTGTCCCGGGCAATGAGACCGTCGATGCCATCCGCGCCTTCAGCGGTGAGACGCTCACCGATTACCGCCGACGAATCAATCACGTTTCCGTCGTGAAGATAGGTGATGGGAACCGAGCGGCCGGCCCGCGACCGCACCAGGCGGCCGAAATCGGCGAATGTGCCGACTTCCTGCGAATCGAAGGTGAGCAGTTCGTCGCCGGGGACAAGACCTGCGGACGACGCCGCGCTGTCGACCGACACGGTGTCGAGGGTCCACCCGTCGACTTCGCTCGCCGCCGTGGACTGATCCACCGGGCGGCCGTTGGTGAGGAACAACGTGAACAACAGCCCCAAGGCCATGAGGAAGTGCATCGCCGACCCGGCCACCGCCACCATCAGCCGCCGGGGATAGGACTGCTGCCGGTAGGTGCGGGGTTCATCGGCGGGGTCGACCACATCGAGACTGCTCATACCGATGATGCGGACATAGGCGCCGAGCCATATCGCCTTGATTCCGTATTCGGTTTCTCCGTGATGGAACGACCACAACTTCGGACCGAACCCGATGAAGAACTCGGTGACCTTCATGCCCGACCATTTGGCGGTCAGATAATGCCCGAGTTCGTGCATGGTGATCATCACCACGAGCGCCAGGATGATTATCACCCAGCTCCACGAGGCCAAGAAGCCGATGGCCAGCATCCCGACTATCAGCGAGACCAATCCGGTCCAACTCTGTTGGATCACCTCGCCCTCATCGAGGGGCGGTTGTCGGTCTGAATCGGAAATCGTTTGGGTCATGCGTTCACCCTTTGGGCAATCAGCTCGGTGGCGGTTTCGCGTGCCAGACGATCGGTTTCGAGTACAACCCCGACATCACTGGCCAATGTTCCCGGCCAGCGTTGAAGAGAGGCTTCGACCACCTCGGAAATATCGGTCCAGCGGATCATTCCCTTGAGGAACGCCTCGACGGCCACCTCGTTGGCCGCGCTCAGCCATGCCGGCGCGGTTTCGCCGGCGCGGCCGGCATCGAAGGCCAGCGCCAGGCACGGGAACGACCCGGTGTCGGGTATGCGGAAGTCGAGACGGGACATTTCGGTCCAGTCGATGTCGCCGTACGGGATGTCGAGACGGTCGGGATACGCCAGCGCGTAGCCGATGCACAGACGCATGTCGGGCATGGAAAGTTGGGCGATGGTGGCCCCGTCGGAGTAGGTGACCATCGAGTGGACGATCGACTGCGGATGGACCACCACGTCGATGGAGTCGAACGACGTGCCGAACAGCTCGTGGGCCTCGATCACCTCGAGCCCCTTGTTCATGAGAGTGCTCGAATCGACGGAGATCTTCGGCCCCATCGACCAGGTCGGGTGGGCCAACGCGTCGGCCACGGTGACCTCGGCCAACTGGGAGGGCGTGTAGCCGCGAAACGGGCCGCCGCTGGCTGTGAGCACGATCTTGGCCACCCGCTCGGGATTGTCGTTGGCCCGGAGGCACTGATGGATGGCGCAGTGCTCCGAATCGACCGGCACCAACTCTGCGCCCGGGGTGGAGCGTGCGCGCTGCACCACCGGCCCACCGGCGATGAGCGACTCCTTGTTGGCCAAGCCGAGGCGGCGGCCCGACTCCAGAGTGGCCATGGTGACCGACAGCCCGGCGAATCCAACGACCCCGTTGATGACGGTCGGCGCGGCCGAGGTGGCGTCCGAGAAGGCGTCCGGACCCACGAGCAACTGTGTCCCGGCGGGGAGCATCTCGGAGAGTTCCCGGGCCAGCGACTCGTCTCCGAGAGCAACAACGTCGGGGCGAAATTCCTGTGCCTGCTCGGCCAGCAGCCCGATGGAACTGTTGGCCCCCAAGGCGGCCACGCCATATCGATCGGGTGCGGACCTGATGATGTCGAGAGTCTGTGTGCCGATGGAACCCGTGGAACCAAGCACCGAAACATTGCTGATCACGCTGTCCAACCTAAGGGAGGAATCGCCCCGCAGGACCGCGGTGTCAGACCAACCCCACGAGTCGGGCCACATACCAGGTGACCGGAAGCACGAAGAGAAGACCGTCGAAGCGGTCGAGAAGGCCGCCGTGACCGGGAAGAATCGTTCCCATGTCCTTCACGCCGAGATCACGCTTCAGCAGCGACTCGGCGAGGTCGCCCACGGGAGCAGCGATGGCCGCCGACGCACCCAGCAGCAACGACGCGGCCACTCCGCCGCCGAGAATGTCCTCTCCGAACGGCGATGGCTGGCCGGTGGCCCCGATGACCAGGCCCACGACGATGGCGACGAGGCCCCCACCGACCAGTCCTTCGACTGTCTTGTTGGGGCTGGCCGCGGACAGCGGTGACTTCCCCATGGTGGAGCCAATCGCGAGAGCGCCGACGTCGTAACCCACGGTGACCAGCACCGCCGCGGTGAGCAGCCCGGTTCCGATCGTGGGCACCGAGAGCATCAGCGCCGCGTAGGAACCCAGAAGCCCGATGTGGACCACTCCCAGCATCGTGCTGGCCAGGCCCTTGAGCGGGGCCTCGGTGGTGACCCCCGAGATGTACCACACGAAACCGAATATCACGGTGAGCACCAAAACCAGCGGCATTGCCGCTTCGCCCTTCCAGTAGACGGCGAGGGGAAGGGTCACGACCGACACCAATCCGAGAAGTACGGCCGGGTGGTATCCGGCGGAACGAATGGCATTGAAGTACTCAACCGAGGCCATGCCCAGCAGTCCGGTTACCACTATGACCGCGGCCACGGGGGCCACAGCCATCGATACCAGAATGAGGGCGGCCAGCCCGACACCCACAATGATCGCCACCGGCATGTCGCGGCCACCCCCGCCCGCGGGGGCAGCACCGAGGGCCTGTTGACGACGGGGCGGAACCGATCCGGCAGCCGCTGGTCTCGCCGAGGGTTGGCCATCGTCGAATCCGAAGAAGTCGTCGCCCAGGTCGGCATCCGAAGGTGGGACGACAACGGACCGCGGAGGTACCTGAGGGGCATCCTCTCCCGCCCACTGGGGGGTGGAGGAAACCTCGGCCCATGCCGCCATGTCGGTCGGATCGGCCTCACTCAGCATTGGCTCGGGCGAGAACGTGACCGAATCGGCGGTGCCGCCGATCTGGGGCACGGCACCCGTGGGTGGGTCGCTCCAATGCGGTACTGCTGCGTCGTCATCCTCAAAGGACACGTCGTCGTCGCCGAAGACCGAACGCCCCGGGGCAACGACGTCGTCGTCGACCGGGTCGCCGCCGGAAATTACCCGGAAGCCCTCGAAATCATCAGAATCATCAGTCACGGAATCGCCCTTCCGGAGCCGGGAGGTCAGACCTCCATCAGCTCCTTTTCTTTCTGGGCCTGCGCACTTTCGATCTTGGCGATGTGCTCGTCCTTGAGCGCATCGACTCGATCCTCACCACGCTGGATGTCGTTCTTGGAAACACCACCATCATGCTCCAGATCTTCGAGTTCCTTGCGCGCGCCACGGCGGACGCCGTTGACTCGCTGTTTGGCCTCCTCGGCCATGGCCCGTACGACCTTCACCAGTTCGCGTCTGCGTTCCTCGGTGAGCTGGGGAAAATTGAGCCTGATGACGCGGCCGTCGTTGCTCGGGTTAAGGCCCATGTTGGCGTTGATGATCGCCCTCTCGATGGTGTCGAGGTTGGCTGCGTCGTGTGGGGTGACAACGAGCTGCCGGGCTTCGGGGACCGAGAAGCTGGCCAGCTCCTGCAGTTTCATCTCGACACCGTAGGCCTCGGCGGTGAGCCGCTCGAACAGTGCCGATGACGCCCGGCCGGTGCGTATGGTGGAGAACTCCCTGCGGGCGTGATCGACAGCGGCGTCCATCTTCTCGATGGCTTCCTCCAATATCAGATCGATCATGTCGTCGCTCACACAGACCCCTTCTGGCCGTCTACGAGAGTACCCACGGGCAGGCCCTCCAGCAGGGACCTGAAATTACCCTGCCCCATGAGGTCAAACACGACAATCGGAAGTTCGTTGTCCATGCACAGCGTGATGGCGGTGGCATCCATCACCTTCAGGCCCCGATTCAGCACTTCGAGATAGCCCACATGCTCCAACTTCGACGCCGATGAATCGTGGCGCGGGTCGGCCGTGTAGATCCCGTCGATCCCGCCGTGGGTGCCCTTGAGAACGGCCTCGGCCTCTATCTCTATGGCACGAAGCGATGCTGCGGTATCGGTGGTGAAGAAGGGATTGCCCGTGCCGCCGGCGAAGATGACCACCCGGTCCTTCTCCAGATGCCGGATGGCCCTACGTCGGATGTAGGGCTCGGCGATCTGAGCCATGTGGATCGCGCTCTGAACCCTCGTGGGCTGGTCAAGGCTCTCGAGGGTGTCCTGAAGCGCCAAGGCGTTCATCACGGTGGCGAGCATGCCCATGTAGTCGGCTTGGGCACGATCCATGCCCTCGCCCGCTCCGGCGATACCTCGCCAGATGTTGCCGCCACCGACGACCACGGCGATGTCGACATCGAACTGGCGCTTGGCCGCGACGATGTCCTCGGCGATTCCCCTCACGGTGGAACCGTCGATGCCGAAGTCGAGCGGCCCGGAGAACGCCTCACCTGAAAGCTTCAACAGAACACGGTTCCAGCGGGCCTTGTCGGAACCCCGCTGCGAGCCGTGTTTTGCTGAACCCATTCTCAAGCCCCGATCGTCACCTGGACGAATCGTACGATGCTTCCACCACCGAGTGTGTCTTTCACGGCGGTCTTTTCACCGTTGAGACCCTGCTCGAGCAGGACCGTGTTGCTGAACCAACCACGAAGGCGGCCGCTCACGATCTTGTCCCAGGCCTGTTCGGGCTTGCCTTCGGCCTTGGTGATCTCGAGCAGCGACTCGCGCTCCTTTTCGACATCGTCGGCCGGAACCTCATCGGTTGTGAGGTACGACGGCTTGGCGAATGCGACGTGGAGCGACACCTGATGAAGGTTGGCGGCGGGCACACCCGAACCCTCGACGATGACGGCGTTGACTCCACGGCCGTCCTGGATGTGGAGGTAGGTGTCGAGGTCGTTTCCCTCGGCGGCCTCGACGCGTACGACGGTGCCGAACTCAAGATTCTCCTTGAGGGTCAGCTTCAGTTCGTCGAGCGCGTCGCGGAAGTCGTCGACGGCCTCAGCACCCTTTACCAGCGCGGCCTCGGCGAGCTGCTTGGCCATCGAGGTGATGGCCTCGCTCTTGGCCGAGAAGTCGGTCTCGGTCTTTATCTGGGCGATGGCGGCCATTCCGTCGGAGGTGGCGATGGAAACGACACCCTCGTCGTTTTGACGGTCGCCACGATCTGCTGCCTTGGCCAGACCCTTCTCGCGAAGAATCTGCTTGGCGGCATCCATGTCGCCGTCGGCAGCGGTGAGTGCCTTCTTGGCGTCCATCATTCCGGCACCGGTCGCGTCGCGCAGCGCCTTTACGTCC
>JAJRXJ010000319.1 GCA_024276355.1 Actinomycetes bacterium
CGGGCCAGGCCGGCGATTGTGGTCCATGCATCGGTGGGCCCGGGGAGGGGATCGCCGTCACCCATGCGCATGTAGTGATCCGAGGTGAAGAACGCGTCGAAGCCGAGTCTCTCGGCTTCGAGGGCCAAGGCCACCAGCCGGTCGTAGGTGGTGCCCTGTTGTGGTTCGACGAAGACTCGCAGCTGCATGGCAGCACGCTAGTGATCAGTTGCGGGGAGTGGTATTCCAAGTGGCAACCGCGGCAACCAGAAGGTCGATGAGAAGGGACACCTGGGGGGCTCGCCCGGTGCCGGCATGATCGGACCAGTTCGATTCCTCTCGGTTCCACCGGGTCGTCGGAGGGAGCTCGATCTGTACCCCACCTTCGCGTGGAAGGTTGACGGGATTGTTCGGGTGTTGGCCGCGCAGGCCCTCGGGTATCTCGTCGATTCGGTCGATCACCCCGAACGGCTCCGGCATTCCGGCCCGGAGGTGGTCGGCCACGTGGTTGGCCAACGCCCGGTTGCGACCCCCAACGAGCAGGTCCCAGAAGCGATCCTCCCGGCCGTATCCGTGGAGTGAGATCGCGGTGTCGACGTGTTCGATGAAGTCGGCCAGGCGAGGGGAGTGGGCCGGATTGAAAGCGGTGGATGGAATGTGCTCGCGCAATGGATGGGCTTGTACGACCGTGTAGATCGAGGATCCGGTCCGGGCGGCGACCTCTGAAGCGATCACATCGGTGGTTCGTTCGAGGTTCCCGCCGTGGAAGGCCATGATCCCGAACGCGCTGCGCAACTCGGAGGTCTCGGTGACCTCCGGACGTTGGAGGAACTCACGCAGCATCCGAAGAAGTTAGCGGGGCTGCCGGGGTCGGTGCGGGTCGTATGCCCTCAGGTCGAGGTTCAAACGGATGCCCGCTGGTCGACCGGCGTTGGGTCGGCGGCAATTCGACGCTGAAGCCGCCGCGACCCCCACCAGACGATGAGGGCGACGAAGGCGATCTCCATCGGGACCCCAGCTCGCAGTGGGTCGGTGACCCAGTTGGCGATGCGACCCGGCCAATTGGCCACGAATCGGACAATCGGGAAGAGCACGAACTCCCCCTGATTGAAGCCGATCTCGATCACCAGGTAGGACAAGAGGTAGGTGATCCCCAGCGATCGCCGTTTGACACGGTCTGGCTCCCCGTCGAGCCAACCGACCAGCAGCGCACCCGCTATCCCGAACAGAGCCAGCACTCCGATACGGGAGGGGGTGGTGACATTGATCCAGTTGTTGACCGCGGTCTGGAACTCCTGGAACCGGTCGACCAGGACGTTGCGGGTGGTGGGGTCGTCGATGACCCGAAGCTCCCACACTCCGTAGTTGACGAGGTAGAAGCCGGAGAGGATCAGCACGAAGCCGGACACCCTGTTGACGTAGGGCAGAACCCTGCGCATGTCTCTGGCGATGTTGGACTTGGCCATCGCCAGGCTGATCGTGAGGAAGGTGATGACCGCCCCCATACCAACCGCATAGGCCACGAAGTTGGCCACGCCGTCGGCGAAGCTCTGGGTGGTGAACGTGCTGCTGATGCCGGCTATGAAGATGCCGATCGTGCACGACAGCGAGACCACCGCGTAGCTCACCCCGAACATGAAGACCGAACTGAGCTCGCGACTACCGGTGCCCTTGCTCATCTTCGGGAGCTTGAGACTGACGTTGCGCCCCGACAGCATGGCTATGCCGAGTGGAACCATCAAGACCCCGACGGCAATGGTGACATAGCCGGTCTTGGAGGAAACGGTCTGTTGGCTCAGTCCAAGGGAGAACAGAATCCCGAAGGTGCCGAACACGACGACGAATCCGGCGGTGAGAACGAGGCCGATGAGCATGGCGTGGAGGATGCTCTTGAGTTTCGGGGCGTTGCCGTCACTGCCTTCGAGGCCCAGGAAGTAGGACAGGTAGGCCGGAAGCATGGCAAAGCCGCAGGGGTTGAAGGCGGCGACAATGCCGAGAGCGAATGGGAACGAGAGGGCGAGGTTCATGACTCAGGTGATCTGTTCGATCTTCTTGCGAAGGGCATCGGCATTGAGGGCCCCGGAGAACACCTCGACGATGGTGCCGGATGAATCGATGAACACGGTGGTGGGCATGGCGAAACCGCCGAAGACGCCGTAGGTGGTGGTGTTGGGATCCCAGCCGGTGTCGTAGGTGACCCCTGTTCGATCGATCAACCCGAGCGCATCCGCGGCAGTGGCATCGATGGAGAGCCCCACAATGTTGACCGTGTCGCCGATCTCCTGGTGGACCGCTTCGAAATCGGGCATCTCGGACACGCAATTGGGGCACCAGGCGGCGAAGAAGTTGACGACGAGAGGCTTGCCTGCGTATGCACTCAGATTCTGGATCTGGCCATCGAAGGTCAGGTAGGGCACATCGAGGGTGCTCACCGCAGGGGTGCCGGGCTGTATGTCCTCGATGCTCGGTGACAGGGGTTCCTGCCCGAGACTGATCGTGTCGGAACCCGATCCGGATGAACTGCCGCATGCCGCGGCCACCAAGCCGAGTGTGAACAAGATGGCGCCGAGTCGTATGTGTCTACGGGACCTGGGTCCGGCGGGGGAAAGGGACTGCTGCATCGGATTCTCCTGGGACGACGGTAGCGGCGATGGCCGACTCATCCGTGTCGGTGTGAACCCGACCGGACGGTGGTTGCTTCCCGGAAGTATGAGATCAGACGTTGCCGGCCCTGCGGACGCGCACCACGGCGACACGTCGCGTTCCAAGACGTCAGGCCGGGGCTCGCATAATCCGTTGCCCGGACCCGTGCGTTCGTCTTGGAGGCGAGGTGTCGCCGTGGATGATGCCGTTGGCAGGCGTTTTCACGCCGTGCGTCGCCTGACCTGATCGGCCAGATGAGCGGGGACCGCGACGATCGGCATGAGATCGTCGGGTCTTGGTGTCTTTGGTGGGCGCCCCCGTCGGCGCTTGACGGTGAGCATCCTACCGTTCATGAACAATTGTCCACCCCAGACCCCCCACGGCTCGTGACGCTCCAGCGCGTGCTCGAGACACTCGGGCAGAACCATGCAGCTGGAGCAGATGCGCTTGGCGGCGGCGATCTCGCCCAGGTCCTCGCTGAAGAAGACCTCGGGGGCGTTGGGGATCGAACGGCAGGCAGCCGAGGTCTCCCAGCTCTGGGGCGCGGCCGGATGGTTGTCCGGTGGGTATTCGCTGGATGTATCGACGAGGCGGTTCATCTCCTCGTCTCCTTCCTTGGTCGTGTGAATGGGTTGTGAAAAATCAGAAAGGCCGCCGGATCTCCGGCGGCCTTGGTGCAACTCTCCCTGCGTGGCTTGTTCAGCCGGGAGGAGCGCCCGAAGGTCGCTGGTGGGCATACGGCTTGGCCGTGAATCGCCAGTCGGCCGACATGCCCGCAGTGGCATTCACGGAGACGCGCGACGAGGCACCGGCCGAATGGCTCTGATGCGAGGTGCACATGAGTGTGAACATGTCTGCTCCTGGTCGGCCGGCGGATTCCGGCCTGCACACCGTCGCGAAGATTCGGGCGGCCGTCAACTCAATTAAATCGCCGTGCCGCCGGTTCGGTATTCTGGCGTCATGGCCGATCCCGGAGCGAGCGTCAATCTGCCCCGGCCGCATGCCGGAAGGACGTTCTCGGCCAATCGTCGGGTGAGGCTCGCCGATGTGGGCCCCGATGGCTGTTGTCGGCTCGATGCGCTCGTGCGGTACGCACAGGACATCGCCCGTGACGACAGCGCCGACAGCGGACTCGGCGATCCGATGAACTGGGTGGTGCGTCGCACCATGATCGAGGTGGATCTGGAACCGGTGTTCCAGGAGTGGGTCGACCTCACCACCTGGTGCAGCGGATACGGGGGACGCTGGGCCGAGCGTCGGACCTCGATCCGCGGCGATCAGGGAAGCCTGGTTGAGGCGGTGACCCTCTGGGTGAAGGTCGATGCCGACACCGGCCGACCGGTGCGTCTCTCCGATGATTTCTTCGAGCTCTACGGCGAAGCCTGCGGTGGGCGCAGGGTCTCGGCCCGAAACTCCCTGGCGTCACGTCCCCCGGAGGGCGCTTCTTCGAGGCGCTGGGAGCTCCGGTTCACCGACCTCGATGTGTTCGGCCACGTGAACAATGCAGCCCAATGGTCGGCGGTTGAGGAGACCCTCGACTCGCTGGGCCTGCCCAGAAGGGGAATGCGGGCCGAACTCGAACACGCCGGCCCCATCGAGCGCGGTCGGGAGGCGATCCTGAGTTGGATCACGGTCGACGGAGGCGCCGACATTTGGCTGATGTCGGGCGAGTCCCCGGGCAACTCGGTGAGGGTCAGGCCCCGCCGCTGACCGCAGCGGCGCCCGCATGGGGGTCGACCGTGAAACGGAGGAGGCCGTCGGAATCGGTGCGGGCGGTTGCCTCACCGGCTACTCGTAGGTGTTGGAGATGGGCGAAGGTCTCGCTGGCGGCCATGTCGCCCCACGACCGCTCCCTGAAAAGCACCTTCATCCATCCTTCGACCGGTGCGTCGAAATTGGAGTCGGCAGCATCGCGCAGCAACTGAAGCCGGTCCTCGTGGTGCTGGCGAATGTGTTGGGTTCGCTCGCGGAGCTGCTTGAACGGGTGGCCGTGGGCCGGAAGTGCGATCTCGACGCCCTCGAAGTCGCCAACTCGTTCCAGTGACCCGAAGAACGCCGACAGCGGGTCGTCGATCTCACCCGAGCCGGCGATGTGGGGGGTGATGGTGGGGAGGACGTGGTCACCACTCAACAGCACACCGTTGGCTGGGTCCCAGAGGCAGAGATGATCCGATGTGTGACCGGGAGTGTGAATGGAAAACCACTCGCGTCCGCCGAGCTGAATCGACTCGTTGTCGGCCACGCGAATGGTGGGGGTGGGTCCGCGGAAGCGGCTGGGGCGACCGTCGCCGGCCACGAGC
Organism: Actinomycetes bacterium; assembly: GCA_024276355.1. Lineage (GTDB taxonomy): Bacteria > Actinomycetota > Acidimicrobiia > Acidimicrobiales > Aldehydirespiratoraceae > SZUA-87. The sequence continues at coordinate 4,923 of JAJRXJ010000319.1, forward strand.
CAGCGTCTTATGGCCTCATCGGGGGGAGGCTGGCGGGTGGTGCCCCACGGGGTGGGGCCGAAGCTCTCCCAGCGCCGTTTCCACAGCTCGAGAAGATCGTCGGGGCCGGCCTCGAGAAACTCGAGGTCGAGATCGTCGTTGGTCTCGGTCACCAGGGACTTGAACGACTCGTGGGTGAGGATTTCGGACCCGGCCTCCTCCTGGAGCTGATCGCTGCCGCCGAAATGGTCGGGGTGGCTGTGGGTGACCACCACCGTGTGGACCCGCCGAAGCGGGATTCCGGCCGAGGAGAGTCGCGCCATGAGTGCTGACCAGGAGTCTTCGCCGGGCAGGCCGGGGTCGACGAGAGTGAACCCACGGGAGTCTTCGAGCGCGTAGCAGTTGACGTGGCCGAGACCCGGCAATGTGATCGGAAGCATCAGTCGCAACACGCCCGGGGCCACCTCGGTGACCGTGTCGGATGCCGGTTCCTGCTCCTGTTTCGTGTAGATCGGTTCGCTCACGCGTGCACCATAAGGGCAGACCGCGCGCCGGGGCTAAACCTGTTGCGTACCCGACGGCTTGACGAACATCACTTCCCGGTAATAGCGAAGCTCCTTGAGGCTCTCGCGAATGTCGTCGAGGGCGCGGTGTCCGCCGGCCTTTTGTGGCGCGCCCTCGAGCAGTTCTGGATTCCAGCGGCGGGCGAGCTCCTTGATGGTGGACACATCGACGGACCGGTAATGGAGGAACTCCTCGATTTCGGGGAGTTGTTTGGCCAGGAAACGTCGGTCGGTGCCGATCGAGTTTCCGCACAGCGGCACGGTGCGGGGCTCGGGAATGTGTTGCTGAAGGAACTCGAGCGTGATCCGTCCGGCCTCCTCGAGAGAGATTGGTGATGCCTTGATCTCGTCGAGCAGGCCACTGTGGGTGTGCATGTTGGTGACGAAGTCGTCCATCTCGGCCAGTTCGGCTTCAGTGGCGTGTATGACCATGTCGGGAGACTCGGCGATCACCTCGAGTTGATCATCGGTGATGATCGTGGCTATCTCCACGATCACGTGTCGATCAGGGTCGAGGCCGGTCATTTCGAGATCCATCCATGCGAGCATCGGCTCAGGCTAGGCGGCTTCGTTGGGTACCCTCTCGTCGTGATCGATTTACCCATCCTCCGCCTCGACCCTGATCTCCCGCTCCCGGCCTACGCTCGTGACGGCGACGCCGGCATCGACCTGCTGGCGCGCGATGGTGTGGTGCTGGCCCCCGGTGGTGGCCGTGCCCTGGTGCCCACCGGCGTGGCGATTGCACTTCCACCGGGTTACGCCGGGTTCGTGCAGCCGCGCAGCGGCCTGGCGTTGCGCAATGGTGTCACCTGTCTCAACAGCCCCGGCCTGATCGATTCTGGTTATCGCGGCGAACTGAAGGTCTTGTTGATCAATACCGACCCCAAGGATGAGTTCGTTGTGACCCGGGGTGAGCGAATCGCCCAGTTGGTGGTGCAGGAGGTCGAGACGGTGAGGTTGGTGGAGGTGACCGATCTCGATGCCTCGGATCGCGGCGACAGGGGTTTTGGCTCCACGGGCCGTTGATCAGGCGTCTCCGGCGGGGGTCTTGTGGAGTCGGAACCAGCGATCGGTGTCGCTCACCTCGAACCCGTCGATCAGCGTGGCGTAGTTGTCGATGAAGTCCTTGATTTTCTCGCGACGCAGGACACCGTCGCCGCTGCGTCTGGCCTCGATCTCGAACTTCCCGGCGGAGAACCGGTAGTCGAAGTCGAGGGTGTCGTTGTCGGAACCGCCGTCGACCTCCAGGAGCAGATCCACCGCCTCGTCGACCACGCTTCGCAGATCATCGATCTCGCCGAAACTCATCCCCTGGTTGACGGCCAGCGACGCGGCCGCGAGTCTGACGATTCGGGCATAGGCGATGTGAGCGGGCACGCTCAAAGACACCTCGTCGATCCCGGTTCCGATCACCGTAGGAGTCTGCCACGCCTGACGGTCCGTGACCGAACGGTGGGCCATGGGTTCGCCGTTCAACTACCGTCGGCCCGATGACGGTATTGGTGGATGAGGCGAGATGGCCGTGGCGGGGTCGTCGCTGGGCACACCTCGTGAGCGACGATTCCTACGATGAACTTCATGAGGCCGCGAGGCGAATCGGCAAACGACGACTGGGCTTTCAGGGCGATCACTACGATGTCGACGAGATCGATCGTCATCGTGCGCTGATGAACGGAGCGGAAGCTGTCGGCAGCAGGTCGTTGGTTCGGCGTCTGCGGGCCTCGGGGCTGCGGCGATCCAACGCGAAGCCCGAGTGGGTGAGGCTTGCCGAATGGGCCGACGGCGCCACCACCGAAACGATGATGGCCCATCTGGCCGGGCAGGGATCGGCCGGGCGACGGCTGGGCGGTGCGCTGTCGATGCTCGATGGCGGATTCTCGAGTGTGGGTGTGGCCCTGTTCGCCGACTCCGTCCATCTGGTCGGGCTCATCGAGATCCCATCGCAGGTCCCGCGCCCCACAGTGGCGAGGCTGCTCGACCACTCGGCGTTTGTGGTCGGCCGGGTCGACCGGGTCGTCGTCGGGGAACCGAGGGCCTCCGGTGATCGGAGCATCGAGCTGTTTGTGGCGAAATAGGCGGCCGTCGCATGGCGCGGTCGGGATAGCCTGCCGAAGTGGCTTTGGTAGTTCAGAAATTCGGTGGCACCTCCGTGGGCGACCCCGACAGGATCCGCGAGGTTGCCGACCATGTCGTGCGATGTCGCAAGCGTGGCGACCAGGTGGTGCTCGTGGTGTCGGCCATGGGCAAGGAGACCGACGAACTCCTGCGGTTGGCCGACGCGGTCTCGAAGACCAAACCCGGGCGTGAGATGGACATGCTCATCACCGGAGGCGAACGAAAGGCATGCGCGCTCATGTCGATGGCGCTGGCCGATCGTGGCATCGAGTCGCATTCGTTCACCGGTAGCCAGGCAGGATTCCTGACCGACACATCCCATCGCAACGCCAAGATCCTCGATGTTCGGCCCCAGCGGATCCGCGAGGCGATCGATGCCGGTCGAGTGCCGGTGGTGGGCGGGTCGCAGGGCGTGTCGACCGACCACGACGTCACCTTCTTCGGTCGCGGTGGATCCGACACTACCGCGGTGGCGTTGGCTCATGCCCTCGGCGCCGATTCGTGTGAGCTCTACACCGATGTGCCCGGTGTGTTCACCACCGACCCTCGTCTGGTGGGCGAGGCCCGGCGCATGTCAACCATTTCATTCGACGAACTTCTCGAGATGACCGCCACCGGCTGCCCCAAGCCGGCCATGCGATCGGTCGAGTTGGCCCGGTCGTTCGGAGTTCCGCTGCATGTCCGCAGCGCGTTCACCTGGGCTCCGGGCACCCTTGTCACCCAGGAGGACCCCATGGAAGCGGCCATCATCTCAGCAGTCACCCACGACACCTCCGAGGCCAAGATGACCGTCTCCGGTGTGTCGGACCGACCCGGCGTGGCCGCGGCGCTGTTTCGTACGCTGGCCGATGCCGGTGCCAACGTCGACATGATCGTCCAGAATGTGTCCGAGGCCGGGGTCACCGACATCAGTTTCACGGTGCCCCACGAACAGGTCGAGCAGGCTGCCGATGCCGTCAACGCGGTATCCGAGTCGCTGGGTTCGGTCGGCGTGATCATCGATTCCGAGATCGGGCGGGTGAGCCTTATCGGTGCCGGGATGAAAACCAATCCCGGCGTGGCTGCCACCATGTTCGAGACTCTCGCCGCGGCCGACATCAACATC
>JAJRXJ010000320.1 GCA_024276355.1 Actinomycetes bacterium
CATCGGCATGTAAATGGCGACGCGGTCACCCTTGGTGAGCCCCAAGCCGAGGAGCACGTTGGCGAACTTCTCGACATCTGACAGAAGATCGGAGTAGGTGATGGTGCGCTGGTCGCCGGGTTCGCCCTCCCAGTGGTAGGCGACCTTGTCGCCCCGACCGGCTTCGACATGGCGGTCGAGACAGTTGACGGTCATGTTGAGCTTGCCGCCCAGGAACCATTTGGCGTAGGGCAGATTCCACTCGAGAGTGGTGTGGAAGTCTTGATCCCATGTGAGTAGTTCGCGGGCCTGACGGGCCCAGAACGCCTCGTAGTCGGCATCGGCTTCGTCGTACATGGAGCGGTCGTTGGCGAGCGCAGAAGCGGCGAAGTCTGCCGGAGGCGGGAACACGCGATTCTCGCTCTCGTAAATCTCGATCGATCCCTCGGCCATCTGATGTCCTCCCGATTTCGACTCGGAGCCAGACATTAGCCACAACGGTCATCCTCGTCAGAGCCGGAGCCCATTCCGCCGGTTTTGTGAACGTTTGGAGTCCCAAAACGGACTCCAAACGTTCACAAAACCGGGTGGGGACGGTCGAGGGACAGCATTCTGAGGGCGTTGCCCCGGGCGATCTTGTGGACGACCTCGTCGGACAGGTCGGCGAACATCTCCTCGGCCACCGCCAGGGTGTTGGGCCATGTGGAATCGGTGTGGGGATAGTCGGTTTCGAAGGTGACGTTGTCGACCCCCACCTTGTCGAGGCTGTCGAGTCCGTGTTGATCACGGAAGAAACAGCCGAATCCCTGGCGGTACCAGTAGGTCGACGGGGGCTCCGGCACCAGATCCTTGGTGTGGGCCCAGGCGCGGTGTTCCTCCCAGACGGTGTCGGCCCGCTCAAGGATGTAGGGAAGCCAGCCGATCTGACCTTCGCTATATGCCAGTTTCAATTCGGGGTGACGGGGCAGGATCCCGGAAAAGAGCCAGTCCGACAGCGACGACATGGCGTTACCGAAGCTGAGCGTGGCCTGGACCCCCGTCGGGGCGTCCGGCGAGGTGGCCGGCATCTTGGACGACGACCCGATGTGCATACAGATCACGGTGGCGGTGTCTTCACAGGCCTGAATGAACGGTTCCCACAGGCCCGAATGGATGCTGGGCAAACCGAGGTGGGGCGGAATCTCGCTGAAACAGACGGCATGGACACCGCGTTCGGCATTGCGGCGCACCTCCGCGGCGGCCAACTCTGCGTCCCACAGCGGGATGATGATCAGCGGCACCAGCACACCACCGGAATCGCCACACCACTCCTCCACCATCCAGTCGTTGTAGGCCTTCACACAGGCCAATCCGAGGTCGTGGTCCTTGGCCTCCATGAAGGTCTGACCGCAGAACCGGGGAAAGGTCGGGAAGCTGAGCGACACATCCACGTGATTCGCGAGCATGTCGACCACGCGGGCCTTCGGGTCGTAACAACCGTCGCGCATCTCGTCGTAGGTGATCGGAGTGAGGGTCATGTCGTCGCGGTCGAATCCGGCTGCGGCAACGTGACGCTTGTTGGGATACATGCCGTCTTCGTAGAACCAGATATCGCATTCGTGGCCACTGCCATCGAGCGGGTCGAGGTCGTATTCGTATTGCGTGCCCCCCACATACTTGAGCTCACCGAGCCGGTGACGCTCCACCCGCGGCCCGTGTTCCTTGTACTTCTCCGGCAGCCAGGATTTCCAGAGGTGGGGTGGCTCGACCACGTGATCGTCGACGCTCACGATCATCGGGATACGGCTGTTGGCACCATCGGCGCTGATGTCGCTCATGGCGCCACCCTAGGTAACGGCGGTCAGCCCACGAAAATGCACTCGGTGGTGAACTTCGCGCCGGCGACGATGGTCTTGTGGACCGGGCACTTCTGAACGATGTCGGTAAGGCGGGCACGCTGCTTGTCGTCGAAGTCGCCCTCAATGAAGATCTCACTGCGTATCCGGTCGATCCGACCGGAGGCATCGTCTCCACAATCCTCGCAATCGTCGGCATGGACCTTGTCGTGTTCGTACTTGGCCGAGATCGAGTCGAGCTCCCAACCCTTGCGTTGGCAATACATCGACACGGTTATGCAGGTGCAGGCCGCCACCGCCGACAGTAACAACGAGTATGGGTTGGGGCCGGTGTCGGTTCCCCCTGCGTCGACCGGTTCGTCGGCGTACCACACGTGATCGCCCTCGCGTAGCTCGACAGCGAAACCTGACTTGAGATCTGCGGTGATTGTGGCCATCAGCCGAGGTTAGATCCCGAACGCAGCCAGACGGTCATCGTGGTGCCCTTGCGTTCGCTGGACTCCACCGTGATGTCTCCACCCCAGGTACGCACGTTGCGGCGCGAAGCCGCGAGGCCTATGCCGTTGCCGTCGGACTTGGTGGTGAAGTACGGCTCGAAGACGCGGTCGATGACCGCCGCCGGTATTCCGCATCCGTTGTCGCGAACCGCAATGGTGACATAGTCGCCGGGCGCGATTCCCGGTGGTGCGTCGACGGCGTCACATTCGATCTCGTTGACGGTGATCACTATGCGGCCGCGGGGCTCCACCGCATCGCGGGCGTTGACCACCAGGTTGGTGATCACCCTCTCCAGCCCGGTTCGGTCGGCCAGGGCGAACACCTCGTCACCCCGGCTCTCAACCACCAGGTCGGCCTGATGCTCGACCAGCACGCCGAGCATGTCGGCCAGGCCGGCGATCATCGGCCCCATCTCGACCGAGGAGACCCGGCCACGGCTCGGACGGCTCATCGCCATGAGGTCCTCGGTGATGTCGCAGGCCCGGTCGATGGCTTCGTTGGCCGCGGCGACCCGGTCGGCCTCGTCGACGGAGTCGAGCAACCCGAGCTGGAAGCCGATCGACGACAGGAGGTTGTGAATGTCGTGGGCGGCACCGCCGACCACGCCAGCCAGCGATCCCAGCGCGGCGCCGTCTATCAGCATCTCGTCGAGCTCGCGCCGGCTGGTCACGTCCTCGATGGTGCCGACCATTCCCGACGCTTCGGGTCGGCTGATGGTGACCTTCACCTCTCTGGCATCGGGGCTGCTCCTGGTGGTCAGCTCTGTGACGTACCGGCCGACCCCGTCCCAGCGGGCCAACTCGCTGCGGAAGCGGACCACATCGGCAGCGTCGAACAGCTGGGTCCATCCCTTACCCAGAAGCGAGGATGACTCGACATTGAACTCCGATGAGATCTTGGCATTCGCGTACGTCCATTCGCCGCTTCGATCAGCGAGAAAAATCCCGATCGGGGCCATCTCCACGAGCGCGTTGAACATGGTCTGGTTACGAAGACGTTCGGCCTCGATTCGTCGCTTGTTGGTGACATCTCTCGCGTTGAGCACTACCCCACGGATGATCGGATCAGCCCGGTAGTCGGTGATGAGCGTTTCCAGTGTGAGCCACTCGCCGTCGGAACGCTCCATTCGCAGATCGATCGGCCCCTGGGTCGCCCCGGCGTTGCGAAGAGCCGATGCAAACAGTTCCTCCAGCGCCGCAATGTCGTCCGGGTGGATGAACGACTCCCAGTCGGCCATGACAGCTGCTGCCGACCGTTTGAGCACCCCGGCCACGGTCGGGGTGACATAGTCGATCTTGCGGGAGGAATCGAGTATCGCGACGATGTCGCCGGCACTCGAAACTATTGACCTCAGGCGCCGCTCGCTTTGCGACAGCCGCCGTTTGGCCATCACCCGGCTGGTCACATCCCGCGAAGTCGACACGATCCCTCCGATGCCCGGCTCGTCGGTCAGGTTGGTCATGGCCGTCTCGACCCATCGCCAGGTGCCGTCGGCGTGGCGGATCCGGTATTGGACCCTGCGTCGCCCACCGGGTTCCTCTGACAACTGGCGGATGGCAGTCGCGGCGCGGCGGTAGTCGTCGGGATGGATGATTGAGACGGGCAGCCGAATCAGGAAGTCGGACGGCTGATAGCCGATCACCCCGACAACGGAATCCGACACCCAGACAAGTCGCTGGCTCGCGTCGCTGAGGGTGTGGAACTCGCTCGTGTGTTTGGACACCGCTTTGGCGATACGCGCGGGAATTCCGTCGGTTTGGAACTCGTCGTTCATCGTGTGATGCGAATCCAGGTTGGCCATCTGCGTTTCGTGGCGTGGGGATCGTCGTCTTGGCCGACGCCTGCTCCCCCGATCGGCCGCTGTCATCGGGCCCTTGACCAATGTCATGCCAAATGGGCCTCCGGACCTACCGGCAGGCCGTATCCGGCGGCGAGCGGCACAAGAATGGGCCCGGCCGCTCCTAAACATGACCTGATCAATGCCGACTGGCATGCACGTCGAGCGACCCGGCACGCCCGGGATGTACGCATCGGCATTGCCGATTGGCGCCATCGAAGGGAACACCAAAATGACGATCCGTGTCTATCTGCTCGATGATCACGAGATGGTGCGCCGCGGCTTGCGTGACATCTTGAGCGCGGAGTCCGACATCGATGTGGTCGGAGAGGCAGCCACGGTTACCGAAGGGGTGAAGGGAATCGCCCATAAGAAGCCCGACGTCGCACTCGTGGACATCGTGTTGCCCGATGGCAGCGGTGTCGAAGTGTGCGAGGCCGTGAAGCAACTGGCGCCGAGCGTGAAGACACTTGTCCTCACATCTTTTTCGGATGATGACACGCTGTTCGCGGCGATCAACGCCGGAGCTTCGGGGTACGTGCTCAAACGAGTGGCCGGTCACGAACTCGTGAAGTCGGTACGGGCGGTCCAGAACGGGCAATCACTGGTGGACCCGCGCCTCACCGACCGGATGTTCGATCGGCTTCGTGCCGGTCAGTCGGGCGACGAAGAACGCCTCTCCGCCCTCAACGAACGTGAGCGACAGCTCCTTGAGCTTGTTGCCGAAGGGTTGACCAACCGGAGCATCGGCGAGCACCTCCATCTGTCTGAGAAGACAGTCAAGAACTACGTGTCGGCAATGTTGCGCAAGCTCGGCATGGACACCCGCACCGAGGCTGCTGTCTTCGCCACCCAGCTCGCCGCCAAGAGGAACGGCTACGCCCAAGCGGTCCGGGGCGGCTGAGGGAGCGTTCCCGAGAATCGAAAGGCCCTGCCCGTGCTGCACACGGACAGGGCCTGTTTCGTATTGCGTGTTGCTGTTGGTTCAGGCAGTGACGGTGAGCGCTGCCCGCATGCCCAAGCGGTAGTGACCGGCGATGTTGCAGGCGAGGACGTAGTTGCCCGGCTCCAGTTTCAGTTGGACCGAAGCCGATTCGCCGGCCGGTGTCTCAGAGATTTCGCCGACGCTCAGGTCTTCGCTGATTCGGTCATCGCTGCCAATCTCGAGCTGATCGAAGGGGACATCGGTCTTGATGACCACGACCTCGTGCTCGACGGTGCCGAGATTGTCGAGGACGAAGGTGATCTCTCCGGCCTTGACCGTCGTGGTTGAGACGTCGTAGGACATTTCTGCCTCGACTCCCTTGGTGTCGTTGGCCGTGACGTAGACGGTGTTGCCATCGTCCGGCGAGGTGGCCGCCGGCGCTGCCGCCGTGGTCGTGGTCTCTGCTGGAGCCGATGACGATCCGCTGTCTCCACAGCTGGCCGCGATGGTGGCCAGAGCCACGATTGCTCCGATGAGAATGAGCTTGTGATTCCGCATTTTGAAACCTCCGGTTCGGCCCGATTTGGGCCTTCCTTTCTGCCCTTTGGGCCTGACAACAAATGTACGGACGTGACCGAATTCGAGTAGGGACAAAGGGCCCGATCGGGATGTGACAGTGGGCTCACCGGTGGATGTGCAAGGACTGCACGGCGATGCCGGCGCCCCGGGCATTGCACAAGGCCATGGAGAAGGCCGACTCCCTCATCGCGGGGTAGGAACTCTCGGGAGGCTACCCACCGGCATGGAGCCGTATCGGCCTCGGATAACCTCTGTCGCGGCGATCTTGGAGTCGTCGGCAAGCCCCCGTAGCTCAGTGGATAGAGCATCGGTTTCCTAAACCGTGTGCGGCAGTTCGATTCTGCCCGGGGGCACCACGCGGAAGTACTGCCCTTGAGCCCTCCCCCCGCTTTTCTGACCTTGGGGGATCGATAGCGACGCCCACGAGGTCACAGATCCAGCGTGCCTGCTTTTGTGACCTCGGAGGACTGATAGCGACGCCCACGAGGTCACAAAAGCTCCCGGGGAGGGGGACGCGGGAGGGAATTCGACGAAACGGGAACTTGTTGCGGGTCCGTGACGTCTCATCAGCATGGAAGCATCGATGTGCGGACTTTCGACGAGACTGAACCGACATGTGTTGCTGGTCGCCATCGCGATCGCCGTCTCGGCTTGCACCACGCAGGGAGCGGGAGATTCGACCGTGCCACAGAGTGGGGGCGGCGCCTCCGAGGTCTTTCGTCGGATGATCTCGTGGACTGGGTGACGTATCCGTCACAGATCTCGGTGGTGACCGTGGTCGACGAAGCCGAGCAGCCACCGTCGCCTCTCACAACTACCTCGCCGAGCGACAATGTCTTGGTGAACCGAATCTTGACACTCCGGATCGACCGGACACTCTGGTCTGCGCCGGTGATGGCCCAAGGCTAGAAATCGGCCGCACCTGCATGATTCCAATGGTGCCTCACTCGACGAGTTGACGACCCTGTTCGCTTCGACCAAACCCGACCCGGACGCCACGGTCGCCATCACCACAGGCTGAGTACTGCCGGACTTGTGCTCCTGACGTTCGAGGTTGCAGCGCTCGTCATGAGTCTCGGATGAGGTCAGGATCGTCGATGCATCCAACGCTGGGGTTCATCGAGTGAGGTGAACCCGAACTTGGCGTAGAGCCCGTGGGCATCGGCGGTGGCGAGGAACTGCCAATGGATCTCGGCGACTTCGGGGTGCTCGACGATCGTGGCCACCATGGCCGATCCGAGTCCTGAGCCCCGATGCCCGCTCAGGACGAACACATCACACAGCCATCCCCATGTCGCCAGGTCGGTGACCATGCGGGCAAACCCGACTTGCGCGCCGTTTGGGGCGTAGGCGCCGACCACCAGATTGCTGTTGGCGATCGCCCTGGCCACCACCTCACGGTCGCGACCCATCGCCCAGTAGGACTCCTCCGAGAGAAAGCGATGGACGACATCGATGTCGACCCGCGCCGGGTCGGTGCTGATCTCGTATTCGTCGTGGATGGTTTCGATCAACGCTGCCGGCACTCGGCCGACGATACTCCCAAGTGCGATTCGCGTTTCCCCTTTTGTTTCGCGATTCGAGAGCGGCCGCGAGGACCACAGATAGAGAGATATTGTTCGCCGACCGGACGATCGTGTCCGAAAAACCGAAGTGTCGGGCTGGGCGTTGGTAGGGGTGTGATCCGCAAATCGAGGTCTGCCCCACCATCTGATCTGACCAGTTTCTACGCGCTCGAATACCCGCGGGTGCTCTCGTCGCTTCGTTGGTATGTCGGCGATGATGGCCTGGCCGGGGAAATCGCTCAGGAGACGTTCACCCGATTGTGTGAACGCTGGGAGACCGTGTCGACGATGGCGTCGCCCGGGGCGTGGGTGCATCGGGTGGCGATGAACCTGGCGAAGTCCGGGTTTCGACGCAGGGCAATTCGCCGCCGCAAGCGCCATCTTGTGAATGGCCCGGATCTCGCCGAGTCACACGACGAGACCGCGGCGCCGCTGGTTCACACCGC
>JAJRXJ010000321.1 GCA_024276355.1 Actinomycetes bacterium
CCCGTCGAAGAACTCGGTGCGCTCAACATCGGGTCGCGGCCCGCTCGCCGCTCCGGCGCCACCGGCGGGATCGACGACCTGAGGGCCATCCCCTGGGTGTTCGGCTGGATGCAATCCCGCCAGATCATCCCCGGCTGGTTCGGCGTGGGCAGCGGTCTACGGGCCGCCGTCGAATCGGGGCATCTCGAGGATCTGCGGGAGATGCACTCCGGGTGGGCGTTCTTTTCGACCTTCCTGTCCAACGTCGAGATGACCGTCGTGAAGACCGACCTTGCCATCGCCAACGCCTACGTCGAACGGCTCGTCGCGCAAGACCACCGGGGCTTGCTGGCTGACATTCGTGCCGAATACGAACTCACGGTAGAAATGATCCTCGAGGTCACCCAGCGGAGTCATCTGCTCGCCGATCTTCCGGTGCTGCGCCGCACCCTGGGGGTGCGCGACACCTACCTCGACCCGATCCACGTGTTGCAGATCGATCTGCTGGCCCGAAGTCGCCGACCCGACGATTCCCGAACCGACGACGAGACCCGGAGACTCCGAAGGGCCCTGCTGCTGAGCGTCAACGGTGTGGCCGCCGGGCTTCGCAACACCGGCTGACCCCGCCGACAGCGTCGGCCCAGGAATCAGCAGCCGGCCAACTCCGGGCGTAGTCTGAGCGCCATGCCCGAGTACAGATCACGCACCACCACTCACGGCCGCAACATGGCCGGAGCCCGCGCCCTGTGGCGGGCCACCGGCATGACCGACGACGACTTCGACAAGCCGATCATCGCCATCGCCAACTCGTTCACCCAGTTCGTTCCGGGCCATGTCCATCTCAAGGACCTCGGCCAGATGGTGGCCCGAGAGATCGAAGCGGTGGGAGGCGTGGCCAAGGAGTTCAACACCATCGCGGTCGACGACGGCATCGCCATGGGCCATGCGGGGATGCTCTACAGCCTGCCCTCGCGTGACCTCATCGCCGATTCCGTCGAATACATGGTCAACGCCCACCGGGCCGACGCCCTGGTGTGCATCTCCAACTGCGACAAGATCACGCCCGGGATGATGATGGCCGCGCTGCGCCTCAACATCCCCACGGTGTTCGTGTCGGGTGGGCCGATGGAAGCCGGCAAGACCAAACTCGCGGGCGTGAGCGTGAAGCTCGACCTGATCGACCCGATGATCAAGGCCGGCGACTCATCGGTGTCCGACGAGGACCTGCTCGAGATGGAGCGTTCGGCCTGCCCCACCTGCGGATCGTGCTCCGGCATGTTCACCGCCAACTCCATGAACTGCCTCACCGAGGCCCTGGGCCTGTCGCTTCCCGGCAACGGCACCGTGGTCGCCACCCACTCCGACCGCCGCGAACTGTTCCTCGAGGCCGGCCGTCGCGTGGTCGACATCGCCAAGCGCTACTACGAAAAAGACGACCAGTCGGTGCTGCCCCGGTCGATCTGCACCAAGGGCGCGTTCGAGAACGCCATGACCCTCGACATCGCCATGGGTGGGTCCACCAACACCGTCCTCCACATTCTCGCCGCGGCCCAGGAGGCCGAGGTCGACTTCACCATGGCCGACATCGACCGGCTGAGCCGCATCACACCCAACATCTGCAAGGTGGCCCCGTCCACCCCGATCTACCACGTGGAGGATGTCCACCGGGCCGGCGGGATCATGGCCATCCTCGGCGAGCTCGACCGGGGTGGTCTCATCCACACCGACCTGCCCACCATCCACTCGCCAACCATGGCCGCGGCGCTCGACCAGTACGACATCATGCGCCCCACCTGCCCCAACGACGTCCGCGACTTCTACCGGGCCGGGCCCGCGGGCATTCCCACCCAGGTGGCGTTCAGCCAGAGCGAACGCTGGGACACCCTCGACGACGACCGGACCAGCGGATGCATCCGCAGCGTCGCCGCCCCCTACAACAGCGAGGGTGGGCTGGCCATCCTGTTCGGCAACATCGCCGAGCGGGGATGCATCGTCAAGACAGCCGGAGTCGACGAGTCGATCTTCCGTTTCAGCGGACCGGCCCGCGTTTTCGAAAGCCAGGAGCTGGCCTGCGAAGGAATCCTCGACGAAACCGACATCAAGCCCGGAGATGTGGTCGTGATTCGCTACGAGGGCCCCAAGGGCGGCCCCGGTATGCAGGAAATGCTCTACCCCACCAGCTACATCAAGTCGCGCAACCTCGGCAAGGAATGCGCGCTCATCACCGACGGCCGTTTCGCCGGCGACACCTCCGGGCTGTCGATCGGACACATCTCCCCCGAGGCTGCCGAAGGCGGCGCCATCGGCCTGATCGAGGACGGCGACATCATCGAGTTCGACATCCCCAACCGCACCATCCACCTGGCCATAAGCGACGAGGAACTGGCGAGCCGACGAGCCGCCATGGATGCGAGGGGCGCCGACGCCTGGCAGCCCGTGGGGCGTGATCGAACCGTCTCCCCGGCATTGCAGGCCTACGCCGCCATGACCACCTCCGCCGACCGTGGAGCAGTGCGAGACATCACCCAGATCCAACGATGACCGACGACCCGGCCGAACCGCGACCCGCCACGGGTTCTGATCGTGGCCCCGAGGTGGTGAAGCGCAAGCTGATCGACGCCGCCAAGGACCTCATGACCATGAAGTCACCCCGTCAGGTGTCGGGCCGGGAACTGGCCCGCCATGCCGGGGTCAACTACGGGCTCATCCACCACTACTTCGGTTCGAAGGACGCGGTCTTCGCCAAGGCCTTCGTCGAGGCCACCGAGGTCATCGGCCAACGCTGGGACACGGGCGGAATGGTGCCGGTCAACACCACCGACGAGGCCCGCAGCTACCGCACGTTCGCCAAGATCGAGGTCGACCAGGACCACTCACCGATCACCGACCTGTTGCATCGGATCGTCAAGGGCCAAGCCTCGCTGAGGGGCTGCGACACCACCAACTCCGACATGTTGGGAGACGTGGCGGTCGCGGCTGCGTTGCAGTTCGGCTGGGGCGCTTTCGAGGAAGAGATCGTCACCGCACTGGCCGATTTCGGCATCCACCGTGAACAGTTGCGTTCTCTGGTGGCCGAACGTTCGGTGCGCCTGCGCGGAGACGACTGGGTCGACCCGCCGACGTGACCGATCTTGTTTCCGAGCTTCGGGCTCTCACAGGCGACGCCGGGCTCGTCGACCCCACCGAGATGCCCGACGCGCTGATCGGCTATCGCGGCGTTCACCGCGGCGACGCGATCGCCATTGTCAGACCATCGACCACCGCCGAGACCGCCGAGGTTGTTCGCATGTGTGCGGCCCACGGCGCCGCGATCGTCACCCAGGGGGGCAACACCGGATTGTCCGGTGGGTCGGTGCCGACCGCCGATCCGGCCGGTCCACCCAGCGTGTTGCTCTCGACCAGCCGACTCCGCCTCATGGAACCCATATCGCCCGGTGCCACCAGCGTCACGGTCGGGGCCGGGGTCACCATCGAGGCCGTGCAGATCGCCGCGAGCGGGGCCGGAATGTGTTTCGCCCCAGACTGGGGGGCCAGAGGCACCGCCACGGTCGGCGGGGCCGTCTCCACCAACGCCGGCGGAATCAACGTTCTGGCCCACGGCACATTCCGCAACCACGTGCTCGGCCTCGAAGTGGTGCTGCCCGACGGCCGGATCTGGAACGGCCTTCGGGCGCTTCGCAAGGACTCCTCCGGCTACGACATGAAGCAACTCTTCATAGGGGCCGAAGGGACCCTCGGAGTGGTCACGAGGGCCACACTGTCACTCGCCCCGGCGCTGGCCCACGAGGCATCGGCCCTCGCAGCGATCTCCTCCACCAGCGACCTTCCCGCACTCGTCTCGATGGCCATGGCCGGCACCAACGCCACGCTCACCGCGCTCGAATTGATCCCCCGGATGGGGATGGCCGCGGTGTGCCAGAAGTTCGATCGGTCTCCCCCGCTGACCACCAGCTCGGAGTGGTATCTGCTCATCCGATACTCCGGCAGCTCACCGGTCGACCACGACCTCGCCGGGTTTCTCCGCGACGCCTCCGACCGTGGTCTCGTTCTTGATGCAGTTGTTGCCGCCACCCGGCATCAAAGCGATGCTCTCTGGTTCATCCGAGAGGAACTGCCGCCCCCGGGTCTCATGGCCAACTCCAGCCGGGCGGTGAAGATGGACTCGGTCGTTCCGGTCGAGAGGATCTCCGACTACATCGACGCCATCAACGCCGTTTGCCGGTCGGCGGCCCCCGCGGCCACGCCATACATATTCGGCCACGTGGGCGACGGCAACCTCCACGTCCACGTGCTTGCTCCCGACGACGGGCCCGAAGCCGTCGAGTTCGACGCAATCCGACCTGAGCTCCATCGCAGGCTCGACCAGCTCACATGGTCGATGGGTGGTTCGATCAGCGCCGAGCACGGCATAGGCCAGGAGTTGCTCGACCGGATCATCGACCAGAAGCCCCCCGTCGAGTTCGAGCTGATGAGAGCAGTGAAAGCGGCCATCGATCCTCTTGGCATCATGAATCCGGGCAAGACCATCCCCGACAGCCCCGCCACGTGACCACCATCGCGGCCAAGGTCCGGCCCGAACGTCGGGTGATCGCCTACCTCGCGTTCCTCAGCGTGTTGCTCGCGTTCGGGGTCGACGTGTCTCTGCCAGCTCTCGACGAGATCCGCTCGAGCTTCGACCTCGGGTCCGGTTCGGGGGCCGTCTCCCTGATTGTGACCTTCTATCTGCTCGGCATGGCCGCCGGCCAGATGATCTACGGCACCCTGTCCGACAAGTTCGGTCGGGTACCGCTACTGCTGGCCGGTATCGGCCTCTACGCCTTCGGTGCGCTGGGGTCGGCACTCGCGCCCGGAATCAACATGCTGCTCGCGGCGAGGTTCGTGTGGGGCGTGGGTGCCGCCGCGCCGAGCGTTCTGCGCCCGGCCATCGCCCGAGACCTCTACGAGGGCGACCAGATGGCTCGCATCACCTCGATCGTGATGTCGATCTTCCTGATCGGTCCGGCGCTGGCTCCGTCGGTCGGTGAACTGATCATGCTGGCCGGCTCGTGGCGCTACGTGTTCGTGGCCGCCCTCGTGCTGGCCCTCGGCGCGGCCATCTGGACCGTCGACTTCGGAGAGACAATCGCCCGCGACAACCGGCGCGGGATCGACCCGTCGGCCATCGGCAGGGCGTTCCGAACCGTGATTCGCAACCGGGCCGCGTTCGGCTACATCATGACGATGACGTTTTCGTTCGGGGCATTCTTTGTCTACCTCGACAGTGGTCAGCCGATCATCTCCGAGATCTACGGCCGGGGCGAATGGTTTGCACTCCTGTTTGCCGGTTCATCACTGTCGATCGCGGCGGCCGTGCTCATCAGCACCCGCTACACCCGGACCCACGGCGCGGCATCGGTGGCCAGGATCGGTGTCGTCGGCCACATCGCCTCCGCGGCGGTGTTCACCGTCATGGCACTCACCACGGACGGTCGACCATCGTTTTGGGTCTGGTACTTCTTCCTCTGCGTCATGGGATCGTTCAACACCGTGCTCACGCCCACGGCCAACGCGTTGGCCATGCAACCCATGGCCCGACTGGCCGGGGCGGCCTCGGGGGTGCTCGGCCTGGTCACTCTCGGCCTCGGCGCCGCGTTGGCCGCGATCGTCGACCGGCAGATCGTCGACACGGTCACCCCGATGGCTGTCGGCAACCTGATCTACGGCCTGCTCTCCCTCGCCATGCTCATGTGGGCTCGCGGCGGATCTCTCGAACCCGTCGACCCGGACGCCTGACATGCCGGCGGCCGCGGTCCACGCAGGTCGCAGCGAGGTGAAGGGACGGGCCTGGCATCCGTCGCCCACCACCAGTCACCTCACGCGCACCCCAAGTGTGTGGTGGACCTTCGTATTTGAGGAGAAACGGCGCCACACCCGCACCGTCACGACCACCGACGCCAAAGGCAACTCCTCCACACATCAGGTCGTCGAAACCCAATTCCCTGACCGAGATAAACGAGGGATCCCCGTTTCTCGTGTCGACCGGCGCTGCTGCCGCCCCCTGAGGAATCGTGCCTGGTCTGGCCGAGCCGAATCGCACGGGGCCGGAAGGTTCGAGCGGTCGGTGCCGCCCATCAGGTTCGATTTCCCCTCCGACGATCAGGTATAGGTTTGCGGCCATGCGACTGGCCACCATTCGAACCCCGGGCGGCACCCGAGCCGCTCGCGTCGATCCGATCACCGGCGATGCGACCCTTCTCGAGGGCAGCTCGCTGCGAGCCGTGCTCGATCAACCAGGGTGGCGCCATTCCATCCCGACCATCGAAGGCCCGGTGCTGGCCTCGGACGATGTCCGTTTCGCTCCGGTTGTCCCCGACCCCGACAAGATCATCTGCGTAGGCGTCAACTACCGGGCCCACATCGAGGAGATGGGTCGCGAGATTCCGGCTCACCCCACATACTTCGCAAAGTACCGGCGAGCCCTCATCGGGGCGTACGACTCGATTCGACTGCCCGATTCCGACGTGTCCACCATGATCGATTGGGAGGGGGAGCTGGCGATCGTGATCGGGCAACCGGCACGCAACGCGTCGCCATCGGAGGCAGCCGCCGCGATTGCCGGATTCTGTGTGCTCAACGACGTCTCGGCCCGCGACTGGCAGCGCCGCACCATCCAATTCCTGGCCGGCAAGACCTTCGAGGCCATGACCCCGGTCGGTCCTTGGATCACCACCAGTGACGAGGTCGGGGTTTCACCGTCGCTCGACATTCGTACCGAGGTCGACGGCGTGACCAAGCAGTCATCCAACACTTCCGATCTCGTCTTCGGGCCGGTCGACATCGTGCAGGATCTCAGCCGCATCATCACCCTCGACCCCGGCGACATCATCGCCACCGGCACGCCGAGCGGTGTCGGGTTTGCCCGCAGCCCCCAGGAGTTCCTGGGGCCGGGTTCAACTGTGTCGGTCATCATCGACACGCTCGGATCTGTCCGAAACATTTGTGAGGCATCATGAACCACGCCATCCGAATCCATCACACCGGTGGCCCCGAGG
The DNA here is from genome assembly GCA_024276355.1 of Actinomycetes bacterium. Classification (GTDB taxonomy): domain Bacteria; phylum Actinomycetota; class Acidimicrobiia; order Acidimicrobiales; family Aldehydirespiratoraceae; genus SZUA-87. The sequence continues at coordinate 7,011 of JAJRXJ010000321.1, forward strand.
TGCTCACCTGGGAAGAAGTTCCGGTCCCCGAGCCGGCAGCCGGTCAGCTCCTGGTTGAGCTTCATGCGGCCGGGCTCAACTTCATCGACACCTACCATCGCAGCGGCCTCTACCCGGTCGACCTGCCCATGACCCCCGGGGCGGAGGGTTCCGGCACGGTCATTGCCGTCGGAGACGACACACCCGGCTTCGCACCCGGAGATTACGTCGCGTGGGTCGGGGTACCGGGGTCCTACTCGCAGCAGCTCCTTGTGCCGGCCTCCAGCGCGCTCCGCATCCCCGATGGGGTCAGCCTCGACATCGCGGCGGCGATGCCGCTTCAGGGCATGACCGCTCACTACTTGGCCTGCAGCACGTTTCCTCTGGAGTCCGGCCATCGTTGCCTGGTCCACGCAGCCGCCGGCGGAACCGGGCGGCTGCTGGTGCAAATGGCGGTCAACCGGGGTGCCGAGGTTGTGGCGGTGGTCGGTGCGGAGGCCAAGGTCGCTCTCGCCCGTTCCGCCGGCGCTCATCATGTGATCAACTCCGGCTCGGTCGATCTGGTCGAGGCCGTCGAGGCCGCGGTAGGGCCCGCCGCGCTGGACGTGGTCTACGACGGAGTGGGCGCGGCCACCTTCGATGCCGGGCTGAAGCTCCTCAGGCCCCGGGGCACCATGGTCACGTTCGGCAACGCCTCCGGACCGGTGCCCCCGATCACCCCCCTCGTTCTCATGGAACGCTCCCTGTTTCTCACCCGCCCCAAACTGTGGGACTACATGACCCGACCCGGTGAGGCCGAGGGCCGCTGGAGCGACATCACCAACTGGGTCGCCGACGGGTCGCTCGAGGTCAATATCGGCCTTCGACTCCCCTTGGCCGAAGCCGCGGAGGCCCACCGTCGGCTCGAAAGTCGCTCGACAACCGGCAAGGTGTTGCTCACGGCCTGACCATCGCCCCCCCAGAACCCGCCACCCCCCGCTTTTCTGACCTCGTACGACTGATAGTGACGCCCCCGAGGTCACAGATCCCCACCCCCCGCTTTTCTGACCTCGTAGGACTGGTAGTGATGCCCCCGAGGTCACAGATCGGGGTGGGGGCTGCTGGGCCACGAAAAACATCGACCTCACCGCCACCCCGACTGCCGCCGGTTGACAGGTGGCGTAGTCTGGATGCTCCAGGAGGACACATGGGAAGAATTCGAAACACAATGGAACTGGCCAAGACATCTTGGTCGGTACTCAAGAAAGACCGCGAGCTGTTGTGGTTCCCGGTCATGTCGTTCTTTGCTTCGATCACGGTGATCGTGGTGGTCGCCATACCAATGATCGCCATGGTCGACACCACCACGACCGCAACCGGAGACCAGACCACCGTCAACCCGCTCGCCGCCGTTCTCGGCATTCTCGCCGCCATGGCGCTGAGCATCGTGGCGGTGTTCTTCAACGGCGCGCTCGTTGCCGGCGCCCACGAACGCATGAGCGGCGGTGACCCCACGGTGCGCAGCTCGATCAACCGTGCGTTCTCCCGGATCTCGGGCTTGCTCCCATGGGCTCTGCTCACCGCCACGGTGGGACTTGTGCTTCAGGCCCTGCGCGAACGAGCCGGCTGGCTGGGGCGTTTCGTGATCAACATGATCGGCATGGCTTGGGAGGTCGCCACATTCCTGGTGGTGCCCGCGGTGATCATCGACGACCTGGGGGCCATCGACGGCCTCAAGCGGTCGAGTTCACTGCTCAAGCAAACATGGGGCGAGAATCTGGCCGCCCGGGTCGGGTTCGGTCTTCTTGGATTCGCCCTGATTATCCCGGCCGTTTTGCTGGTCGTATTGGGGGCAGCCACCGGAGTGGGTGCCTTCCTCGTGGTCACCGTGATAGCAGCGGTGGCTTGGATCGCTCTGGTCGTGGTGGTCCTGACCGCCCTCAACGCCGTGTTCCAGACCGCCCTCTACATGTACGCAACCAGCGGTTCGATGCCGTCGGGCTTCGAATCGAGCCCGCTCGGTCAGGCATTCGAACGCCGCTGATCAGGTGCCAACACCGCTCAGTGCTCGGGCCACCAACTGAATCGGGTGGGCCACTTCGTGGCCCGCCTGTTGCAGGTGGAGCGAGCATCCGGGGTTAGCGCTGGCCACCAGGTCGGCGTCGGCCCGAACAATGGATTCGGTCTTGCGATCACGGATGAGCCCCGCCAGCTCAGGTTGAACAATCGAGAACGCGCCGCCGGCTCCGCAACACAGACCGTCGTCATCGAGTTCGACCAACTCGCGCACGAACGGGCGGAGCACGGTCCGGACCGACTCGTGGACCTTCTGGACGTGTCGCAGATGACAGGGATCCTGCACGGCCACGCTGATTTCGAGGGGTGTGGCGTGCGGGAGATCGTCGACCCGGAGAGCGATCCACTCATCGATGTCGAACACCCGCGCCGAAAAGGCGGCCGCCGCCGGCGTGCCCAGCAGGTTCCCGTATTCCTTCATCGCCGCCCCGCATCCGGCTGAATCGACCAGAATCGGCTGATCGTCGTCGAATGCGGCCACGGTGGCGGCGGCCATGCCCCGGAACTTGTCGGCCATGCCTGCGTGCTGGTGGAGAGCACCACAACACGGGGCCGCCGCTCCGGTCGGAGCCACGCCAACTCCCATGGCCTCCAGCACCTGCTTGGCAGCCAAGTGAACGTCTCTTTGCCAGGCGTCCATCACGCAGCCGGTGAACAAGTGAACGTCGCCGCCGCTGGGTTCGAGAGTGGGTCGACGCAGCGGCAGGCTCTCCGGCAGCCCCAATCCGGATGGCACCAGGTGGGCCCGTTGAGCGACAGCCAGGGCCGTAGAACCGGCCAGCAACGCCCGGTGATGATCGAGGGCGGCGAGAGCAAACCGGAGTTTGGCCGGTGGCCGATGGCCGGCGCCGACCAGTGTCTCACGGGTCTGCTCGATGAGCCGCCCGAACCGAACACCACTCGGGCAAGCGGGCTCGCATCCCCGACACTGGACGCAGGTGTCGAACGACTCGACGACCTGATCGCTGAGAGGCGCGTCGTGATACTGAACGGCCCGCATTAGGCCGATGCGTCCCCGCGGGGACCTGGCGTCCTCACCGGTGACCCGAAACGTGGGGCAATGTGGAAGACACAGCGCACACTGCACACACTTGTCGAGCTCGTCGCGATCGAGACCCAGGTCCACTACATGCCCCCGACTCGACGCCCGGGGTTGAATCTGGAATCCGGATCGAACGCCTGCTTCACACGACGTTGCACGAGAACCGAACCCTCGTCGGGCGGGGGTGGCGATACCGGATGGTCGACATGAACCATTCCCACGCCGATCTCGGCCACGAACGAACCATCTTCGGGCCCCATCGCGAGAGCTTCGGAGGGACGACGTGACCAGCGATGTGGCGGCAGTTTCGGAGGATCGGCGGGAGCGGGGCGATCGGCTCCGGCCTTGGCCGAGATCTCTGCCAGCACGGCGAGGTCATGTTCGACATCGACCCCATAGCCGGCGTTCATGATCCAGGTGCAGGAGCCGTCCCAAAGAATCGACCCGGCTGTGGCGCAGCTCTGCAGGACGTCGGCGGGATCGATCCCGAACACCGAATGCCACACCTCCAATTCTGGGATGGGGCGAGTGCGCAGGATCATGTCGGCGATGCACCCGAGCGTGCCGAGCGAGCCGATCATCAGTCGACACACATCGAATCCGCTGACGTTCTTCACCGTCGGCCCACCGGCAGTGACGAGTTCTCCCGCCGATCCGACATAGCGAATCTGGAGGACGGCGTCGCGAGTGAGGCCCCGGCCGAGCCGGGCTGGACCCGACCATCCGAGCGCGAGGGCGCCGCCGACAGTCGAGCCCGGATCCTCTGGAAGGCTGGTCCGCTGGCCGTGCTCCGCGAGAACCTCGTGCAATTCGGTCACCTTGGTGCCGGCCCTGACCTCGACGGTTGTTTCCGAGGGCTGGAACTTCACGATGCCCTCCGGGGCGGCGACCACACGCGCCGTCGGGTCGGGCCCGCCGCCGACCGACCAGTGGGTGCCTCCACCCTTGATCGTGACCGGTCCGCTGGGGCCGATCTCAGCGGCGAACGCCGCGAGCACGGGATCAGAGCATGGGTCGCGTCTCATCCCCAGACATCTCCGCTGGCCCTCGACAACTCGCTGATGTCGGCACACGAATGGGGGCTGGGCAGAACCTTTCCGGGGTTCATCATGCACACCGGGTCGAACGCTGATTTGAGGCGGGCCTGATGGTCGAGGTCCGTGTTGGAGAACATGAGCGGCATGAAGTCCCTCTTCTCGACCCCGATGCCGTGCTCCCCCGACAGCACGCCCCCCACCTCCATGGAAACCGAGATGATCTCCCGGCCGGCCTCGCGCACCTTCTCCGACATTCCCTCCTCACGGGAGTCGTAGGCGATGATCGGATGGAGGTTGCCGTCGCCGGCATGGAACACGTTGAGGACCAACAGCCCATGGCGATCAACGATCTCGTAGATCCGTTGGAGCACCTCGACCAGTCGACCGCGGGGAACGACAGTGTCGTGGAGGTAATAGTCGGGTTTGATCCTGGCAATGGCCCCGAACGCGCTCTTGCGTCCCTTCCAGAGCAACTGGCGTTCCTGCTCGTCGGCAGCCACCCGGATCCCAGCACCGTGACCGCGACCGATCTCCTCGACCTTGGCTGCCTGGGCCTCGACCCCGCCGGGCATCCCGTCGACCTCCACGAGCAGGACCGCGGCCGCGTCACGCGGATAACCGGCGTGGCAGAAGTCCTCCACTGCTTCCACGCATTGTTGGTCCATCATCTCCAGTGCCGCGGGCACGAGACCGGCAGCGATGATGGCGCCGACAGTGGCCGCGGCCGACTCGACATCGGAGAACGACAACAGCAGCGTCCGCACCGCCGCCGGGTTTGGGGTGAGCCGAACCGCCACCCTGGTGGCGATTCCGAGCATTCCCTCCCCGCCCACGAAGGCCCCGCGCAGGTCGTACCCCGAGGGTTCGGCATCGAGACCACCGAGCATCACCACCCGGCCATCGGAGAGCACCACCTCGATGGCCAACACATGGGCACTGGTCACCCCCAACGCCAGGCAGTGGGGACCACCGGAGTTGTTGGCGACGTTGCCCCCGATCGTGCACACCGGCTGCGAAGATGGATCGGGGGCAAAGTGAAGGCCCATCGGGGAGAGATGATTGGAGAGATCGAGGTTGATCACCCCGGGTTGCACCCACGCCACGCGGTTGGCGCCATCGACCTCGAGTATCCGATTCATACGGGTCGTGGCCACCACCACCGGTTCGCCGAGTGGCGCGGCGGCACCGGTGAGACCCGACCCAGCCCCTCGGGCCACCACGGGTCGGTGGTGGGCCGAGGCAATCCGCACACACGCCTGCACCTGGGCGGTGGAGTCGGGGAAGCAAACCGGCCCGGCCACGCCGCCCTCGAAGATCGATGCGTCGGTCGAGGCCAGAAGACGAGCGGCACCGTCGTTGTGCACACGTTCTGCGCCGAGCGCTGCCACGAGATCGGCCACGCATCGATCACGTGTCCCGGCCGGGCCGGCCCCTCGCTTCCTCAACTTCTCGAGCACGGCCACATGATGCCCCAGCTGTCCGTCAGTCGGAGTATCAGGATGGCATTCTGCACAGCCTCCGGGGATCGGGCAGACTCGGCCCATGCCGACGCCGACCGAAGACTACGAATCAGCGCTTCGTTTCGAGTGGTCGCATCTGGCATCACCCGGAGCTTGGTGGTCCGGTCCCGAGCGGGTTGCCATCGCCGCTGAGGCCCGACTGGCCACCAGGCAGATGCCGGCCACGGGAGCGCTGCCCGACGCGGCCACCGAGGCTGCCAGGACGGTCGCCGTCGCCGCGTCCACGATTCGGCCCGAGACAATCGCCGGCTGGCTGTCCGAGGGTCTCGACCCGTTCGCTTATGTCGAGATCGTTGGCATCGCGGCGATCGTGACTGCCCTCGATGTGGCCGCCTTCGGGCTGCGCCTGGACGAGGAGCCTCTCCCTGCTGGCGATCCGGGCGAGCCGTCCCGGGCCATACCCGAAGGGGCCGCGGTCACCGACGGGTGGGTTCCGACCGTTGGCCCGGCCTGGGCACCCGAGGCACTGTCGGCGGTTCCCGCGGAGCGAGATGCCATGAACACGGTTCACGGCCCGCTCTACCTCACCATGGAACAAATGCTTGATCTCGACATCGTCCGCAACGGCATGGCCCGACATCAGCTCGAGTTGGTGGCGGCACGCACCTCGATGCTCAACGACTGTTTTTATTGACTGATCGCCCATTCAGGGATGCTCCGTGCGAGCGCCCGCGAGAGTGGTCTCGAGGTAGATCTCCGCCCGATAGCCACCGGAGTGGGTCCCACCGGGGTGCCCCAGGGTCGCGAGATCATGGCCTTCACCGATGCGGTCGTACTGCGGGATCTCGATGAGCTTCCCGAGGCCCGGTCAGCTCTCGAAGCCACGGCCGGCGCGGAGTTCGCTGATCGCGCTGCTCTGGTAGCCGGCAACTTCTCGATGATGAACCGCTCTCTCGACGCGATCGGAGCTCCCATCGGCAAACACGGACTGCCGACGGCGTCGCTGCTGGGTGTGCAGATCCCCGGGCATCTGCTCTGAACGCACCGGGCGTCACAAAGCAGCGATCACCTCGGCAAGCGTGCTCCGGAACCGATCGTTTTCGTCTGGAGATCCGATGGTGACGCGAATGCCCTCGTCGGCGAACGGCCGGGTGACCACGCCCCGACGCTCCAGCCCCAGGTGGATCTCCCCGGTGCGTTCACCGAACGGTAGCCACACGAAGTTGCCGTGGGGGTCGGGCAGTTTGTGACCATCGGCTCGAAGGTCAGCCACCAACCTGACCCGTTCCGCCAGCAGTAGGTCGACGCGGGTGCGAATCTCGGGCTCGGCTTCGATCGCGGCGATCCCAGCGGCTTGGGCCAGGGCATTGACGGCGAACGGGGCCATGGTCTTGTCGACCTGTTCGATCAGAGGCGCTTGTGCGACGCCGTATCCGAGGCGCAGTCCGGCCAGCCCGTGGGCCTTGGAGAACGTGCGCAGCACGATCACGTTGGGGAACTCGGGGACCAGATCAGTGACCGGATCGCCCAATGACGGGTCGTTGAATTCCCGATAGGCCTCGTCGACCGCCACGACCACATCCGGGGATACCCGGCGCATGAAATCGGCGAGTGCCGCGGTGGTGAGCGCGGTACCGGTCGGGTTGTTGGGGGTGGCCAGAAACACGATCTTCGTTGTCGGCCTCACCGCCGCGGCCACCGCATCGAGGTCGATCGACCAACCGTCGAGCGGTACGGTCACGCCGCGGCCCGCCATCAGCTGGGTGTAGACGGGGTAGACCTCGAACGATCTCCATGGAAACACGACCTCATCACCGGGGTCGACGAACGACAGGCAGAGCTGCTGCAACAGCCCGGCCGAACCGGCGCCGACGGAGACCATGTCGGCCGACACGTCGAACCAGTCGGCCAGTCGGTCGCGCAGTCCGGTGGCTCGATGGTCGGCGTACCGGTTGATCGAACCGGCCGCTTCACGAACCGCCTCCACCACCGACTCCACCGGCGGCCACGGGGTCTCGTTGGAAGCCAACTTGATTGCCCCGCTGATGCCATGTTCGGCCTCGGCTTGCGCCGCGTCCTTGCCGGGCCGGTAGGAGGGCATGGCCCCAACCGATGGTCTGACTCGTCCGGTCACTGTCATCTCGTCTGGCTCCCGTTGCGGTGAGGTCACCCCACTGTGCCCCAAGGACACGATATAAAGCACCATGCGACCGACGATGAACGACCTGCTGGCCGGCGTGGCCGTCTCGTTGGTTTTGGTCCCCCAGGCCATGGCCTACGCCGAATTGGCCGGCCTTCCGGCAACCGTCGGGCTCTTCGCGGCCACCGTGCCCCTGTTGTTGGCGGCCCCGCTCGGATCATCGCCGTATCTCCAGACCGGGCCCACGGCAATGACCGCGCTGCTCACCTTCGGGGCTCTCAGTACCGTGTCCGAGCCGGGGGCCGACGACTACGTCCGTATGGCTGCTCTGCTCGCGCTGATCGTGGGTGTGGTGAGGCTGGCAATGGGTCTCGTCCATCTCGGCACGATGGCGTACCTGATGTCGCAACCAGTGCTGTTGGGCTTTGCCACCGGGGCGGCCACCCTCATCATCTCCTCTCAGCTGCCCACCGCTCTCGGTACTCATCCTCCCGACGGCGGCGTCCTCAATCGGGCGTGGTGGTCGCTGGACCACCCCGGGCATTGGCAGACCTCGGCAATCGTCTTCGCGGCTGTAACCGTCGTGATCGTCGTGGGCGGACGCAAGCTCCACCGCATGTTTCCCGGGGTTTTGGTGGCGGTCACCATAGGGATCGTCGTCAGCCGCATGACCGACTACACCGGAGACACGGTCGGTGCCGTCAACGCCAGTTTCCCAAGCCTCGATCTGGCACTTCCCTGGAGCAGCCTCGGATCGTTGCTGGTCACCGGCACGGTGATCGCGCTGGTCGGTTTCGCCGAGCCCACGGCTCTGGCCCGAACATTCGCAGCCCAGGAACGACAACGCTGGGATCCCGACAAGGAACTCATCGGCTCGGGCGTGGCCAACATCGGGGCCGCGCTCACCGGGGGCATGCCGGTGGGCGGCTCGTTCGCCCGCTCATCGCTCAATCACCTGGCCGGAGCCAAGACACGTTGGAGTGGCGCGTTCAGCGGCCTCACCGTTCTGATTTTCCTGCCCTTGGCCGGTGTTGTGTACACTCTGCCCAGGGCCGTGCTGGCAGCGATCATCATCACCGCGGGCATGAACCTGGTCCATTACGTGAGCGTGATCCGCATCAGCTCCTACTCGAGACCCCAGGGACTCGTCGCCATGGTCACGGTGGTCGCAACCCTGGCCACCGCCCCCCGTGTCGACCGGGGAATCCTCATCGGCATGACGGTGTCGCTCATCGTCCATCTGTGGCGCGAGATCGATGTCCATTCCGAGATCGAGCATTCCGAGAAGTCGCTGCTGGCCAAGCCTCGCGGTGTTCTCTGGTTCGGTTCGTCGGGCCGCATAGCCGATCTGCTCAACAATGCCCTGGCCGAGCATCCCGATACCGAAACAGTGGTGATCGATCTCGCTGGTGCCGGACGGGTCGACTACTCCGCGACCCTGGTGATCGAGCAGTTCCTCGACGACGCCGAATCGGCCGGCATCGAGGTCTTCATCACCAACGTGTCGCCGGGGGCCGAGCCGTTGCTGCGCCGCAAGCTCGGTGGCCGGGCCGGGTTGCCCGAGTGGAACGCAGAGCAGGTCGATCCGCCGGCATAGCCGGGGATGCTCGGGCTCAGGCCGGGGGGTTCACGCGCCGATTCGAAAGGTGATCCGAGGATTTCTTTCGTTTGGGCCAAACATTTCTCGACGTTCACACGTGAGACATGCGGGGGAGGCGATCGGGGATGCATGCCGACACACCGCCAGGGGATGGAAATGGTCCGGAATTTCGATGGCTTCTTCAAGGAGACCTACGCCGACACCGTCAATGGCCTACGCCGTGACGGCATTGGTCGCGACGACGCACACGATGCCGCCCAGGAGGCCTACGTTCGGGCGTACGCCCGCTGGTGGAGGATCTCCCATTATCGAGAGCCGGCTGCATGGGTGCGCCGGGTGGCGGTCAATGTCGCACGTGACGGCCGCCGCCGAGCGGTGGTTCGCGAGAACGCTCTGCCCCGGCTGGCGGTGAGTGCCGTCGTCGCCGAGCCTGAGATTCCGGACGATTTCGAGGATGTCCTGAAGGATCTTCCAACACGGCAGCGCTGTGCGGTGGATCTCTATTACCGGTCAGGTTTCAGTACCGACGAAGCGGCTGAGCAGATGGGCATCAGCCCCGGAGCGTTTCGATTTCACTTGAGCAGGGCCCGAAAGTCCCTTGCTCCAGGCATGGCCGAGAGAGTCGGTCTTGAGAGGGTGGCGCCATGAGCACCATGCACACGAAGTCCGACATTCCCGAAGATGAGGTTGAGATCACTCTCGAACTTCTTCGCCCCAGGATGCGCAAGGCGCGCATCTCCCACATGCGACGGATGGCGGCCGGGTTTGCCTTGGCCCCGCTGATCGGTTTCGGTGCGGTCGCGATGGCGGCCGAGGGGAACGGCATTCCCCTGGACACGGCATCTTCAACCCTGTCGCAGCCGGCGACAACTCTGTCGGAGTCGCCGACATCGACACTTGGGCCAGATGCCGGGACATCCCCGTCA
>JAJRXJ010000322.1 GCA_024276355.1 Actinomycetes bacterium
CGGAGAATTGGCTCCCGCGTTCTTCACCTGCATGGGGGGCATCTACTCCCAACGACGGGTGCGCGATGAGCTGGCCCCTGCGCTGGTCGAGCGTTGCCACGCCGACGAAATCGATCTCGTCCTCCTGGTGCCGGTTTGACCGGTCTGCCATCAGACCGTGGGTCTGATCGCACGCCAACTCGAAATATCCGGCATCCCGACGGTCACCATGACCAGCGCCCTCGACATCACCGAAGCCGTGGGTCCACCCCGGTCGGTGTTTCTCGATTACCCCCTCGGCCACACATCGGGCCGACCCCACCGGCCCGAGCTCGGCCTTGAGATCGTGGCCAACGCCCTGGCGGCGTTCGCCGACGCCGATCACCCCGGATGGATCGGGCGTCAACCGTTCCGTTGGGCCGAGGACGACTCGTGGAAAGATTCGGTGATGCGCCCCACCGGAGCGGCCGATCGGTCGCCGGGCGAAACGTCGGTGGACAAGCTCGACGATCGGGCCCCCCGGCGAACGACGCCCCAATACCAGTCGCCGGCCGATGCGGAGGCAGCCGCCGTCAGTCACAAGGGCGAGTGCCTGGTCTGCGAAGGCGTCGACTACTGAAAGGGCGCGGGTAGCCTCACCCCGATGTCGAAACCGATTCTTGTCGCAGTTGCATGGCCCTACGCCTCTGGTTCGCGCCATCTCGGCCACCTCGCCGGCGCCTACCTGCCCGCCGATATTTTTGCCCGTTACCACCGCCTGATCGGTAACGATGTGGCCATGGTCAGCGGGTCCGATGTCCACGGGACCCCGATAACCGTCAGAGCCGACGCCGAGGGCGTGTCACCCTCCGCCATCGCCGAACGGTTCCATGCCGAGTTCGTCGACAACTGGGAACGCTGCGGTATCAAGTGGGAGTGCTACACCTCCACCGGAACCGAGAACCACGCCCGGGTCACCCAAGAGATGTTCATGACTCTTCTCGAAAAGGGCCATATCGACAAGCGTCGCAGCGAGCAGTTCTACGACGAGGAGGTGGGCCGCTTCCTGCCCGACCGCTATGTGGAGGGCACCTGCCCCCACTGCGGATACACCGACGCCCGAGGCGACCAGTGCGACAACTGCGGGCGCACCCTCGATCCCACCGACCTGATCGATCCCCGTTCCAAGATGTCGGGGTCGGTACCGGTGGTGCGCGAGACCGAACACTTCTACCTGCGACTGTCGGATTTCGCCGATCAACTCGGGGAGTGGCTCGACTCGCGGGTCGGCTGGCGATCCCACGTTCTCAACTTCTCCAAAGGATGGATAACCGAGGGTCTTCACGATCGTGCGATCACCCGCGACCTCGAATGGGGTGTGAAGATCCCGGTCGATGATCTCGGCCCGGGCAAGCGCATCTACGTGTGGTTCGACGCCGTCATCGGTTACCTGTCGGCCGCCAAGGAGCTGTCCGAGCGTCGGGGCGAACCCGATCTGTGGCGCCGGTTCTGGCAGAACCCCGATGCCGAGAGTTACTACTTCGTCGGCAAGGACAACGTACCGTTCCACGCAATCATCTGGCCGGCGATGCTCATGGGCAACGGTGGCCTCAACCTGCCCACCAACGTGCCCGCAAACCAGTACGTCACCTTCAAGGGGGGCAAGGCCTCGGCCAGTCGCGGGGTGGGGCTCACCATCGGTGAGGGACTCGACATGTTCGAACCCGACTCGTTGCGCTACGCGCTGGCGGCGTCGTTCCCCGAACAAAGCGACTCCGACATCTCGATCGAGGAGATCGCCCGCCGCATCAACGAGGAGCTCGCGGCCACCTGGGGAAACCTGGTCAACCGGGTGCTGTCGATGATCCACAAGAACCACGACGGGGCCAAGCCGGCAACGGGCGAGCGCACCGCCGAAGATCTCCAGCTGCTGGCCACGGTCGAGGAGCTGCTGGCCAAGGAGGCGAAGCAGATCGAAAGCGTGGAACTCAAGGCCGGGTTGCGCACGGCGATGGATTCGGCGCAAGCGGTCAACATCTACCTGAATGCCACTGAGCCATGGCGATCGGCCAAGACCGACCCGGAGCGCTCAGCAACCGTGTTGACCACCGCGCTCGATGCCATCAACGGAGTGCGAGTCGGTCTCTCTCCCTACCTTCCGTTCTCCTCGGCGAAGCTCGATGCAATTCTCGGCGAACCCACCGGGTGGGAGCGGGTCGACGTGCCTGACGGCACGCCCATCCCCAAACCCAGCCCGCTGTTCCCGAAGGTGGATCTCGAGGCTCTCGAAGCCGACCTCTGACCCATGGCCTGGTTCGACCAGCACTGTCATCTGCCTCCCGGCGAGATCGGCACTGAGTGGCATTCCGAGGCGATGTCCGCTGGTGTCAGCCGCATGGTCACCGTGGGGACCAGCATCGAGAGGTCCCGGGAGGCAATTCGGGTGGCTTCCGACCTCGACGGTGTCTGGGCCACCGCGGGTGTCCATCCCCACGATTCCGCCGATGGCCTTGATGGCCTGGACGAGTTGGTGAATCACCCGCTGGTCGTGGCCATCGGGGAGTGCGGCCTCGACTTCCACTACGACCACTCACCGCGGAGAATCCAAGCGTCGGCATTCGCCGAGCAGGTTGGCATGGCCAACGAGACCGGGCTGCCGCTGGTGATCCACACGCGGGAGGCATGGGACGAGACATTCGAGATCCTCGACCGTGAGGGCACCCCGGCCCGAACCGTGTTCCATTGCTTCACCGGCGGCCCGGACGAGGCCGAGCAATGCCTGGCTCGGGGGGCCCTGCTGTCGTTCTCGGGCATCGTCACCTTTCCGAAAGCGCCGGAGGTTCGGGCCGCTGCCGAGGTGTGCCCGCTGGATCGGCTGCTGGTCGAGACCGACAGCCCCTACCTGGCCCCGGTTCCGCATCGGGGCCGCAAGAATCGTCCGGCCCTGGTTCCGTTCGTCGGCGCCGGTGTGGCCGAGGCCAAGGGCATCGATGTCGCTGAGGTGGAACGGGCCACATGGCAGGCCGCCTCGGAATTCTACGGATTGGGCTCCACGGCCTCATGACCCACAGCCGGGGTGAGATCCGGGAGCTGTTGGAGGCTCACGGCCTCCAACCGCGGCGGGCCTTCGGGCAGAACTTCGTGGCTGATCCCAACACGGTTCGCCGGATAGCGAGGTTGAGCGGGGTCGGGCCCGGCGATTCTGTGGTCGAGATAGGTCCGGGTCTCGGTTCGCTCACTCTGGCCCTGTCCGACACCGGTGCCCATGTGAAGGCCATCGAGGTCGATCGCGACATCGTGCCGGTCCTCCGGGAGGTTGTGGCCGGCCGCGATGTCGAGGTTGTCGAGGCCGACGCGGCCGATGTCGACTGGACCGAGATGCTCACCGGCGCTCCGGCCTGGACGTTGGTGGCGAACCTTCCCTACAACGTGGCGACCCCGCTTGTCCTGGACCTACTGCGTGGAGTGCCCACCATCACCTCGATGTTGGTGATGGTGCAGCGGGAGGCCGGTGAGAGGCTGGCAGCAGTGCCGGGCGACTCGGCGATCGGTATCCCGTCGATGGTTGTCGCCTATCACGCTGCCGCCAAGGTGGTGGGCCGGGTGCCGCCCACAGTTTTTCATCCGAAGCCAAAGGTCGAGTCGGTGTTGGTGAAACTCGACCGGCACCACCACCCTCCGGTGGATGTGCCGTGGGAACTCATCGACCCACTTGTGAGGGCCGCCTTCGGCCAGCGCCGGAAGATGCTGAGAAAATCCTTGGCCGAGATGGTCTCGTCGGAGAGGTTCGAGCGCGCCGGTGTGTCACCGACGGCCAGACCGGAGACTCTGGGCATCGACGACTGGTCGCGCTTGGCAGATCTCTCAGACCCGCTCTGACGCCGAAGATGTCTCGGTTACGGCTTCGGTACTCTTGGTCAGCGTCCAAACCTGCACCCAGAGAAGAATCCCCATGAGTACTGACAGCGAACCGACCGGCTGCTTCAGGTAGACCATCCAGTACCCGAGCTGGGGCGGGGCCGAGACGACTCCGCCAATGATTTGCGTGGTCGGGATTCGCCACGGGTCGTTGGTTTCGTTGCCGTCGCCTTTGGTGGTGGCCAACCCGTCGGTATCGACCGATATCAGACGATGGGTGACTATTTCATCGCCGGCAATGAACGTGATGACCTGGCCGACGGCATAGTCGTTCTCCCGCACCACGACAGCGCTCTTCGGTGGGATCGTCGGACTCATGGATCCCGATGTCACCGCGTACACCTTGTAGGGGATCGCGCCAAATTCAACAAAGACGAACGCGGCCAATGCCATCGCCGGAAGCAGCAACAACAAGACGATCCTGAACGCTTTCACACGTGTTCCTTTCAGCGCTCGTGGGGAGCCGCGCCCATGACGCCCGGCGCGGCTCCCACGGCGCTGGGGTTACGCCCCTACGGGTACGCCGACCTGGGTGGCTACGACGCTGTAGCTGACCGCAGGACTGGTGGCACCTCCGAGAGTTGCACCGTCGTCCACACCTGCGTCGATGGTCACCTCAATTGTGAAGGTGCCGGAGGCTCCGGAAGCTACGTTGTCGCGGATCAGGCGATTGCCAGATGCGGGGAATGGTCCCCAAGCCGGATTCGCGGAATTCCAGAGGACGGTGCCGTCGCCTCTGGTGATCTTGACGGATCCCCACACCAAGGGGGTGGGCGAGGACGGTGAGACGAATTCGTTCAAGGCGGCCGCGCCGGCGGTTCCAAGTGCCAGGTACACATCCTGTGCACTGTCGCCCGAGTTCTCGAATCCGATGGTGACGGACTGGGTCACGCCCGGTAGAAGGTTGGTGATGTCGAAGTCGAGTCCGTCGGTCCCGATTCCCCCGGAGGTGGTCAATTCGATGGATCCGAATGTTCCGGTGACAGTACCGGTGTTGGTGTCGCTGAAGTAGGCGCCGGTGGCCCCGGATGCCACGAATGCCGTGCCGCCCATGAGGGCGATCGTGGCTATCAGTGCCACGCTCCTCAGCTTGAATATTCTCAACATGATGTTTCTCTTTCCACGCTCGTTTTGGATGTTGAAGACGCGACGATCCCGCTCAATGGTTCCAGGTCCGCCGAATTGCAGTCGGTTTCCAGCACCCCGCGTGGCGCGTCGAATGAGAGCGCATGCCCACCTTCGCACTTAGTGAAGAAGTTCCCCACGGTCGCCACCCAGTTCCACCGGTTTCCGATCGGGTGACGGTTTCGCCATTCGCTCACCCCAGGGCGGGCGACCATGTTTGCCCCGAGGATCAATGCGCACCCAAGTGAGTTATAGGCCCGGCACATCGTCATGTCAACGACCCTCGGACAATTGGCGTAACTTGGCTCAAGTTGGCCGCATCGAATGAATCCGGATCAGCTGTGGGACTTCCAAAGGGAGGCCATCATGGCGAAGAGTTCGGTGATGGGAGTGGGCTCGACCCGCCCCTCGAATTCCCGGTAGCTGCTGTCGACCAGGGTGACAATACGCTCTGGATCTCCCCACGAGATCCAACGGTCGAGAGAGATGTCGCGAGCGGCCTCCTCCACCGACATTCCTCGATCGTGGCGGATTCGGCACTCGTTGCGGCAGTAGCGGAGATAGTCGCGGATCTCGCGCAGCCCGTCGAGATCGGTGACCGGACCATGGCCCGGCACGATCACGTCGGGGTCCCAGGCCTCGATGGTGTCGAGGGCAGCGATGGCGTCCGGAATCGAGCCCGCCCAGAGAATCGGATGCCCCTGCACGAACAGGATGTCCCCCGAGTAGACGGTGCGACGCGACGGTACGTGGACCAAGACGTCTCCCGCGGTGTGGGCCGGGCCCACCTCTACGAGCTCAACGAGGGTGTCGCCGACCATCCGCGAGGTTGAGCCCGAGAAGGTGGAGGTGGGGGCGGCGCCCGTGACCCCGGCAAAGTCGAACGCCGAGAAGCAATTGACGAAGAACTCGCCCATCACTCCCATCTCGGGCGCGGCCGCCATGAGGGCGGACATGAACTCGGGCGACTCGTTGGCCATCTCGGCCGCCGCGGCGGCGGATGCCACGATCTCAGCATCATGCACGAGTTCGTTGCCGTTGCAGTGGTCGCCGTTGCTGTGGGTGTTGACCAGCGTGGATATGCGGGCGTCGGGTGCGGCCTCGCCGAAACCGGCGAGCATCGCGGCGGTGAGATCAAGGTCGTAGAGGGTGTCGACCAGCAGGGCCTGATCACCGTCGACGATCAGACCGGCGTTCGACCAGCCCCAGCCACCATCGGGCTGGAGCCAGGCCCAGTTGCCGTTGCCGACATCGGTGAGCCCGTGAGCGAAGCCGGATGATGGTGCCATGAACTGACCTGCCTGTCTTTGTCGCCACACACAATCGATGGCACCGTAGCCTCGGTGATCGTGCGTGTCCTCTCCGCCCCAGCCAAGCTCACCACCTCCTTGCGGATCACCGGTGTGAGGGCCGATGGTTACCACCTACTCGACGCTGAGATGGTGAGTCTCGATTTTCACGACTCACTCGAGATAGCGGAGAACGGAACCGGGTTGGCGGTGATCGACGATGCCACCGGACAGCCCATCGACATCACCGGCCCGAACCTGGTCACCATGGCCCTCGAGCTGTGCGGGCGCGAGGCCCGGGTCACGGTTCGCAAACGAATACCCGCGGGGGCCGGCCTCGGTGGCGGCTCATCGGATGCGGCCGCGATACTCCGATGGGCGGGGTACTCCGACACGATGGGCGCGGCCGGTATCGGAGCCGACGTGGCCTTCTGCCTGAGAGGCGGACGAGCGCGCGTGACCGGCGTCGGCGAGATCATCGAGCCGCTACCGTTCGAGCCACTCACGTTCACCTTGGTCACCCCGCCGTTCGGCTGCCCGACCCCGGCGGTGTACGCGCAATGGGACCGCCTCGGCGGCCCCATCGGGGACAACGGCAACGATCTCGAACCTGCAGCCTTGTCACTGAAGCCCGAACTCGGTCGTTGGAAGGACATGCTCGGCGATGCGTCGGGGCAGACCCCTCGGCTCGCCGGCAGCGGCAGTACCTGGTTCGTGTCGGGCGAATACCCGGGAGATGGACGAGTTGTCGCCCGTACGATCCCGGCATCGGCCACCTGAGCAGGGCTCAGGGGGCTGCCCGCGCGACAGCAGCTACTTGTTGCGCTGGTGACGGGTCCTTCGCAGCATCTTCTTGTGCTTCTTCTTACGCATGCGCTTACGGCGCTTCTTGATGAGTGATCCCACGGCCGGTGACGCTAGCGGGGTGGCGGCGCTACTGCACCCAAGACGTCGTTGAATTGAATCACGCCCTGATTGGCAGGTGCGCGTCGTTCTCGCTGCGGTACCGTGCAGGGGTCGCCCTGCGGCGATGGCCGGTAGTTCAAGTGGTTAGAACGTCGGACTTTGACTCCGGATGTTGCAGGTTCGAGTCCTGCCCGGCCAGCGAACCATCGATTCGACTGGACAGGCATGCAACTGCTCAACCACAAGAAGCTCCACGTTGTCGCGGGGCGGGCCACCACTCAGCTCGCCACCGACATATGCCACGAGCTGGGGGTGTCGCTCGGCCACGCCAACATCGCCGAATTCGCCAACGGTGAGATCCATGTCCGATACGGCGAGTCCATTCGTGGCGCCGACGTGTTCATCGTGCAGTCCCACACGAGCTGGGAGGACGGCTCCATCAACGATGCGCTGATGGAGCATCTGATTCTTGTCGATGCCGCCAAGAGAGCGTCGGCCAAACGGATCACCGTGGTCGCCCCGTTCTACGGCTACGCCCGTCAGGATCGCAAGGCATCCGGTCGCGAGCCGATAACGGCTCGTCTGGTAGCGGATCTGTTCCGACGGGCCGGAGCGAATCGTCTGGTTTCGGTGGATCTCCACTCGGGGCAGATCCAGGGATTCTTCGACGGACCCGTCGATCATCTCACCGCGATGCCTGTCCTGATCGACTACCTCTCCGAGCTCGACGACGACAACATGGTGATCGTGTCCCCCGACGCCGGCCGCGTGAAGGTTGCCGAGCGCTACACGAGTCTGCTCCATGCCGATCTGGCGATAGTCCACAAGCGTCGCGCCAAGGATCAGAAGAACATGGTTGAGGCCAAGGAGATCGTCGGTGAGGTCAAGGGTCGGAGCTGTGTCCTGATCGACGACATGATCGACACCGGCGGCACCATCGTCGCCGCGGCAGAACTGCTGATCGAACAGGGGGCCGAGCGGGTGATCGTGGCCACCACCCATGGCGTGTTCTCGGGTCCGGCCATCGACCGGCTCAAGAACGCGGCGATCGAAACCGTCGTGTGCACCGACACGGTTCCGCTTCCCGCCGAGAAGCAGATCGACAAGATCAAGGTCATCTCGGTGGCTCCGATCATCGCCCGTGCCATATCTGCGGTATTCGAGGACACATCCGTCAGCGAGATTTTCGGTGGCAACAACCTGGCCTGATCGCGCTGGGGCGTGATCGTTGGTGTTTCTCCGAGATCGAGCCGGTAGCCTGATCCGCCGGTTCGCACCCGAACCAACTGTCCGTTGAGTGCCCTGTTCAGGAGCCGAATAATCATGTCAGCACTGCTGCTGAAGGCTGCTACAGGCCGTCCAGAAGGCACCCGTCCGTCTCGCCGTCTTCGTCGTGCCGGCCAGATTCCCGCCGTGGTCTACGGCCTCGGTGCCGACCCCCTCACGGTGTCGGTTGAGTGGCTAGAGCTTCGTCAGGCCATCACCACCGACCTTGGCCTCAACGCACTGATCACTCTCGAAATCGATGGCAAGAAGCAGCTGTCGTTGGTCAAGGACATCCAGCGCCACCCGGTCAGGCGCGACGTGCTCCATGTCGACTTCATTCGTGTCGAGGAGGGTGCCGAGGTCGAGGTTGAGGTTCCGTTGATTCTCACCGGTGAGGCCAAGTCGGTCGAGCGTGCCAGCGGCATGGTCGACCAGGTCATCCACAATCTTCCGGTTCTGGCCAAGCCCGACTCGATCCCCGAGGTTCTCTACGCCGACGTGTCCGCCCTCGAGGTCGGAAGTTCGCTACGAGTGTCCGAGATCGAGATGCCCCCCGGTGTTCGTCCTGCGGGCGATCCCGAGTCGGCCTTTGCCGTGGGCCTCATCACCCGCTCCACCAAGGAGTTCCTGCGCAGCGAACGTGCCGCTGAGGCTGCTGCCGAGGGTGAAGAAGCCGACGAAGAGCCCGAAGAGTCCTGATCCAGGCGGGCCGGCTTCGAGATGGCCAGCCTGGGCACCGGGAGCGAAGACGAAACCACCGGCGACCTCTTGGTCGTGGGTCTCGGCAATCCTGGCGACCAATACGCATCCACGCGCCACAATGTCGGCGCATGGGTCATCGACGAGTTGGTTGCCCGCGTCGGTGGACGTCTCAAGCCATCCAAGCATGAACACGCTCTCGTCGACTCGCATCTGATCGGCGGCCGTCGCCTGACATTGGCGTTCCCGGCCACCTACATGAACGAGTCGGGTCGAGCGGTGTCCCAGTTGGTGAAACGACGTGGTATCGACGACCTCTCGAGGCTGTTGGTGATCCACGACGAGCTCGATCTTCCCGTGGGTCGAATGAAGCTGAAGTTCGGCGGAGGTCTGGCCGGCAACAACGGCCTCAAGTCGATCAAGGCCCACCTGCATTCCGGCGACTTCTCGCGGTTGCGCGTCGGCGTCGGCAAGCCACCGCCGGGTCGCATGACCGGTGCCGACTATGTGCTGCGGGCACCAAGCCGAGCCGACCGCAAGGTGCTCGATCAGATCGTCATGGAGGCGGCCGACGCGGTCGAGATGGTGCTGACCGACGGAATCGCATCGGCCATGAACAAGTACAACTCGCTCTGAGGTTCGTGTGACCGCGGCATCAAATCAAGCTCCTCTCGCCAGCCTTCTCCCACTTCTGATCGACGATCCGGCGTTCCTGTCACTGTTGGGCCACCGGGTCTCGTCCTTGGCGGTTCCCGATGCCGCCCGTGCTCTCACCATCTCCGGTTTGGCCATGGCGTCGGAGCGACGCCCGGTGTTGGTGGCCACGTCCACCCATTCCGAAGCCGACCGGTTGGCCACCGACATCTCCGCGGTGCTCGGCCCCGACCAGGTGGATCTGTTCCCGCCATGGGAGACCCTTCCATTCGAACGGGTCAGCCCGACCGTGGAGACCATGGGCAACCGGTTGAGAGTGCTCAACAGATTGCGTCACCCGGCCACCTCTCCGACGGTCATAGTCGCATCCGCGAGGGCATTGGCCCAGAGAATCGATCCCGACGCGGTGGTGGATCCCGTGGTGGTCGGCACCGGCGACGTTCTCGACCCGGTGGAGCTCGTGTCCGAACTTGTCGGCCTCGGATACCGGCGTGAACTCCAAGTGGAGCATCGCGGCGAGGTCGCGGTGCGGGGCTCGATCGTCGATGTGTTCCCGAGCACCGCCGACGCCCCGATCCGAATCGACATGTGGGGAGACGAGATCGACCGGCTCACGGAGTTCTCGGTGGGCGACCAGCGTTCGACCATCTCGATCTCGGAGGCGGAGATATATCCGTGCCGTGAGCTGAGGCCCTCCGATGAGGCGCGTGAACGAGCCCGGGCGCTGGTGGCCGAGGAGCCATGGGGACGCGAACAATGGGACCGGATCGCCGACGGCCAGCTCTTCGACGGGATGGAGTCCTGGCTGCCGTGGCTGGTCGAGTCGGAGGTGGTACTGCCCGATCTGCTGAGCGCCGATGCTCTGGTGGCCGCGGTGGAGCCGCGTCGTATCAGGGACCGCGCCGTCGAACTGCTGGCCGAGGAAGCCGACCTTGCGTCCTCTCTTGCTCTCACATGGGATGTCGACGCCGACGACGTCCACCGGCTTCACGTGCCCTTCGATCGTCTGCTGGCCCGCACCGATGCCCCTGTCTGGACGATTCTGTCCACCCCCGACGGGCCGTCGACGCCACAGGTCGAGGCATCGGGGTGGGCGCCGGTGGTGGGCGACATGGAACCCACCGTCGCGAAGATCCGTCAGATGCTCGCCGACGGTTTTCGCGTGGTGGTCGCGGCGGACACGCCCACCAGTGCCGAGAGATTGGCCGGGCTCATGGCCGACGCCGGGGCGGTGCTGTCTCCGGCCTCCGTGGGCACCGATCTGTCGGTGCCGGGCGGCCATATCGTGTCGGCTGCGCTCGAGCGGGGCGCGATCATGCCGAGCATCAAGCTCGCGGTGTTCTCCGAGGCCGACCTCACGGGTCGGCGCCGCACCCATCGTCGGTCGAAGGCCCGACGCCGCGACAACGTCAAGTTCTTCGAGGACCTGAGCGAAGGCTCCTACGTCGTGCATCAGCAGCATGGTGTGGCCAGGTTCGACGGCATGGTCAAGAAGGCCATGGGCGGTCACGATCGCGACTACCTGATGCTGTCGTACCGGGGTGGTGACAAGCTCTACGTTCCGTCGGATCAAATCGATTCGATTCGTCACTACAGCGGCGGTGATTCGCCAACCCTGTCCCGCATGGGCGGGTCAGATTGGCAGACGACCAAGGCGAAGGTCCGGTCTGCGGTTCGCGAGGTGGCTCAGGAGCTGGTGGTGCTGTACCAGCGGCGGGTGACCACGCCGGGATTCGCGTTCGAGCCGGACACACCATGGCAGCGCGAACTCGAGGACAGCTTCCCCTATCGCGAGACCCGGGACCAGATCACCGCCATCGCCGATGTCAAGGCAGACATGGAGCAACCGGTTCCGATGGATCGGCTGGTGGTGGGCGATGTCGGGTTCGGCAAGACCGAGGTGGCCTTGCGGGCTGCCTTCAAGGCGATTCAATCCGGCAAGCAAGTGGCTGTTCTCGTGCCGACGACTCTGCTGGCACAGCAACACCACGCCACTTTTCGTGAACGTTTCGCCCCCTATCCAATCCGGGTCGAGGTGCTGAGCCGCTTCCTCACCACCGCCCAGGCCAAGGCGGTCGTGAAGGGACTGGCCGATGGCGAGGTCGACCTGGTGATCGGCACCCACCGCTTGTTGTCCAAGGACATGAAGTTCAGGGACCTCGGACTTCTGGTGGTCGACGAGGAACAGCGGTTCGGGGTGCGTCACAAGGAACAGATCAAGGAACTGCGTCACGACGTCGACGTTCTCACGCTCACGGCCACCCCGATTCCGCGAACCATGGAGATGAGCCTCACCGGCATCCGTGATCTGAGTCTTCTCAACACGCCCCCGGCCGACCGTCAGCCGATTCTCACCTACGTCGGTGAGTACGAGGAAAGAGCGGTGGCCGAGGCCATCCGAAGAGAGCTGCTTCGCGAGGGACAGGTCTTTTTCGTCCACAACCGGGTTCGCGACATCGAACACGTGGCGGCCCGGCTCCGTGAACTCGTGCCCGAGGCCCGGGTGGCGATAGCCCACGGCCAAATGGACGAAGGCACGCTTGAGCGGGTGGTGGTCGACTTCTGGGAAGGCGAATACGACGTGTTGGTGTGCACCACGATCATCGAGTCCGGTATCGACATGCCCACGGTCAACACCTTGGTGGTCGATCGTTCCGATCTGCTGGGTCTTGGTCAGCTCCATCAGCTCCGGGGCCGGGTCGGGCGATCCGGGCAGAGGGCCTACGCCTACTTGTTCCATCCTGTCGATCGTGTGTTGAGCGAGGAGGCCTACGAGCGTCTCAAGACCATCGGGGAGGCCACCGAACTCGGCTCGGGATTCCGCATCGCCATGCGCGATCTCGAGATCAGGGGTGCCGGCAACCTGCTCGGCTCCTCACAGAGTGGTCACATCGCGGCCG
>JAJRXJ010000323.1 GCA_024276355.1 Actinomycetes bacterium
ATCTCTGACCCGACCGACCCCCGGTGATCAGCGGGGGCGGGCCACCAGCACAACGGTGGCATCGCACTCGTCGAGAACGGTCTCGGCCGTGTGGCCTATGAACGGACGGCCGTCGACGTTGCGCACACGGGCCCCAAGGACCACAAGATCAGCCTGCTCGTCGGCAGCGACACGCACCAGGGTCTCGCCGATCGAATCCGACTGTCGCACCACCATGCGAGGTTGGAGACCCATCTCGGAGGCCAGATCCTCCGCCGGCCGCATCAGCTGATCGAGCACCATGGCTGCCGACTCGCCGTCTCGTTGTCGGGCGAAGATCCTCGGCAACCGGGGCCCTTCGGGCCGAGCCACGTGGGTGAGGATCGGCTCGGTACCAAGCTGCGCTGAGATGCTGAAAGCGACTTCCTGGGCCGATCTGGACGAAGCTGTGCCCGCCACCGGAACCACCACCCTGGAAAACGCCGCCGGCAAGGGACGATCAAGACCGCGGGCCCGTCGGACTATCAGCAGCGGGATGGGTGAATGGAGCAGTAGCTGATCGACCATCGGCGAGTAGAGCTGTCCCTCATGTCGCTCGGCCACGCCCACGACCAGCACTCCGTAGCCCAATTGGGACTCGGCAAGGATGCAGTTGGCAACGTCGTCGGGACCGCCCTTCACACGACGGGTCTCGACCTTGCGCTGGTCGAGCACGTTGGTGATGATCGTGGTGTCGGGCCAGTTGAGGTCGTCTCTCACCGATATCACCGTGGCCGGAGCTTCCGGAGGCCAGGCAAACTGGGCGAGCTGGGCAGCGGCGATCGACGCCGGCGCCCCTTGGGAAGCAAGGAGAAGGCGGGTCGACTTCACCACGAGGTTGCGACTGAGTGCCTCTTCGCGTTCGAGTCGTTGCTGTTCATCGGCCGAACCACGCCAGCCACGCACCACCAGTCGCAGACTTCCGGCTGCGAACAGCGAGGTGGCGAGCGGGACAATGACGATCACGGTGTAGGCGGTCTCGCTGAACACCCCGAGGGTGAGGCCAACCGACGCGATCACGATTTCGAGGGCACCGCGGGCGTTGAGGCCGGCACCGAGGGCCAGCGAGGCCCTGGTCGACTGGCCGGCTAGCCGGCCACCCAGGTATGCGCCCGCGAACTTCGCTCCGATGGCCACCGCTATGACCAGTACCGCCCAGCCCTCGGCACTGTGTTGCGAGAGGAGACCCAGGTCGACACGCAAACCGGCGGTGGCGAAGAAAACCGGCGCCAGGAAACTGGTGGTGAGAGCCTCGATGTAGTGCAGGACATCGCCCTGCTGGAACCGTGAGCGATGCAGTACGACCCCGGCGACGAAGGCCCCCAACACGGCTTCGATGCCGAGCGCCTGGGTGGCGACACCGAACACCAACATGGTGAAG
This sequence comes from Actinomycetes bacterium, assembly GCA_024276355.1. Lineage (GTDB taxonomy): Bacteria > Actinomycetota > Acidimicrobiia > Acidimicrobiales > Aldehydirespiratoraceae > SZUA-87. The sequence goes on from JAJRXJ010000323.1 coordinate 1,400, forward strand.
ATGACCACGGTCATGGCGCCCGAAATATTGGCGCCGTCGCGCCGCACGAACCGCAGCGACCGGTCGACGACCCTCTGGCCGAGGGTCATGGCGATGAGCACGAAAGCAGCCAGCCCGCCGACGGTCTTGAGAATGCCGGCGACCGAGACGTCGCCCTCGATGGCGAAGCCGGAGAAGATGGCCAGCATCAGCCAGCCCACGACATCGTTGGCCATGCCGGCCGCCACAGTGATCTGACCGAAATCGCGCCGCATCAGGCCAAGCTCGGACAGGATCTTGGCGATCACCGCCAAGGCAGATACCGAAAGCGCCGACGCCACGAACAGCGCGAAAACCGTACGGTCGCTGTGGGGACCTATGAACGAATCAGGGAGTGTCAGCCCGACGATGAGCCCACCGATGAGCGGAACCACGAGGCTGAACCCCGTGACCAATGCCGCGGCCCGGCCGAGTTTCGAGATCAACTCGAGATCGGTCTCGAAACCCGCGGTGACCAGCAGGAGAGCCACACCCAGCCAGCTGACCGCGAACAATGCCCCGGATGAGATCTCGAGATCGGGCAGGAACCAGTGGAAACCCGACGGCCATACCCGTCCGAAGATGGACGGCCCCAGAATCACCCCGGCGGCGAGTTCGCCGATGACCGACGGCAGGTTGATCCTGCGCATCAGGTAGCCGCAGGTGCGGGCCATGGCCACCAGCACCAACAGTTGGGTCCAGAAGATCAGCAGTTCGTGTTCATCGAGTGGTGTGAGCATGTTCAGGCCTCCGTGATCATCAGCACGGGTGCGTGGTCGCTGGCCGGGTCGTCCTTGGGTCCCTTGCGCTCGTTTCGGTCGATCAGGGTGGCCGTGGTTGCAGCAGCCATCGACTTCGAAACGAGCAGCAGATCGATCCTCATCCCCTCTCGCTTGTGGAACGCGCCGCCCCGGTAATCCCACCAGGAGAACAGTCCGTCCTCGGGATGGTGTTGCCGGAACACGTCGATCAATCCCCACTTTTCGAGCGCCGACAATCGATCACGCTCCGGCTGGCTCACGTGGGTGGACGCCACGAACCGGGCGGGGTCGTGAACATCGATGTCGGTAGGGGCGATGTTGAAGTCGCCGCAGACAACGAGATCGTCGGACGGTTCACAGGTGGCGTCGAGCGTGCGATGGAGCCGGTCGAGCCAACTGAGCTTGTATTGGTAGTGGTCGTGGTCGAGGGAACGGCCGTTGGGCACGTAGCAGCTGGCCACCCGCACTCCCCCGCAGGTCGCCCACGCCAACCTGGCATCGGGATCGGGCTCCTCGGTGTCGACGAAACCGGCCATCGGGTCGTCGAGCCCGACGCGGCTCAGGATGGCCACCCCATTCCAGCGACCCTCACCGTTGTGGAACGACTGGTATCCGAGCGCCTCGAATGTGAGCGCCGGGAACGCATCGTCGGACAGCTTGGTCTCCTGCAGGCAGAGCACGTCGGGTTGGAAGTTCTGCAGCCACCGCTCGACGCGCGACAGGCGGGCATTGAGCGAGTTGACGTTCCAAGTGGCCAGGAGCATCGCCAGACCCTACAACGAGCCGATGTATCCGGTCGTACACTCCGCGCTTGTCGGACGCCACCGTACAATTCATCGATGCCTCACGACAGTGACCCCACGGTCGAGTTGGGCCCCAACGCCTGGCTCGTTGATGAAATGCGATCACGGTGGGTCAACGATCCGTCGTCGGTCGACCCGCTCTGGCGGGCCCAGTTCGAATCGGAGGACACTGGTGCCGGCCGGGCCGCGGCAGCACCGTCCCCCATAGACACCAACGCCACCGTGGTCGAGGCGGCCAAGTCGCCCGTCGCGCCGAAGCCCCAAATCCCCTCGTCGGAGGCCGATACGCCCGGCGAACCGATCCGCGGTGTTGGTGCCCGCATCGTCGCCAACATGGAGGCCAGCCTCGAGGTTCCCACGGCCACGAGCTTCCGTGAGGTTCCGGCCAAGCTTCTCGAGATCAACCGCAAGGTGATCAACGGATATCTCAGCCGAACCCAGGGCGGCAAGGTGTCGTTCACCCACATCATCGGCTACGCGATAGTGCGGGCGATAGCCGACGAGATGCCGGCCATGAACAACTCTTTCATTCAGGGCCCCGAC
>JAJRXJ010000324.1 GCA_024276355.1 Actinomycetes bacterium
CCCCAGTTCGATGCACATCTTCGGAAGCTGAGTGCTCTTGCCCGAGCCGGTCTCACCGGCGACGACAACGACCTGGTGGCTCGCGATCGTTTCCACGAGTTCGTCGTGGCGGCCCGATATCGGCAGATCATCGGGGTAGGAAAGATCGGGAACGGCAGCGCGTTGGTTCACTGGGCGAGCAGGCTACGCAGCCCTTCGGCGGTGTCGACCGGTGATTGGCAGGTGTAGTTGCGACACACATAGGCGTGGTCGGCCTCGCGTCCCTCCCAGAGGGGCGAGGCGTAGGGCTGACCCCACGCGAGAACCAGGTGGGGCCGCCATTCCTCCCGTATCACTGCCACGAGGTCGGGGCGATCACCGACGATCGCCACTTCGGTGATGCCGGTCTCGAGGAGGTCTGCGGCTGCCAGCAGGTGTCCGAAGCCGGTGGGATGTTGAGCCGCCACATGACCGAGCATTTCGAGGACCTTGGTGGCCATGTCGGTGTATGTCCGAGTTCCCGTCAGGGCGCCCAATCGGAGCAGACCCACTGCGGCCAGGGATTGCGCCGACGGAGTGGCGTTGTCGAGAATGTCCTTCGGCCGTTTGATCAACGCCTCGGCATCGGCTCCGGTGGTGAAGAAACCCCCGGCGTCGTCGGAGAACAAATCGATGAGCGAGTCGGCCACGTCGGTTGCGTGGGTGATCCAGCGGGCGTCTCCGGTGAGTTCGCCCACTCGGGTGAAGGCATCGATCAGCGCGGCGTGGTCGTGGGCGTATGCCAGGTGTCGGGCGCGGCCGGGCCCATCGCCCGATGGATCAGACTGCCAGCTCCTGAGCCAGCGGCCGTCGGCCCGGCGGAGGTTGCCGATGAGGAAGCCGGCGTTGCGCACCGCGGCTTCGGCCCAGTCTTCGCGACCCGTGGCCGCTGCGGCTTCGGCAAGGGTGGCCAGGAACAGGGCGTTCCATTCCGTCAGAATCTTGTCGTCGAGTCCGGGACGGACACGCGTGCTTCTCCTGGTGAACAGGGCGATACGGGCAGCTTCGATGGCGTCGGGTCGCAGAAGGTCGGCTCTCACCGGGCGGTGGAGGATGTTGGCACCCTCGAAGTTGCCCGCAGGCGTGACTCCCCACCACTGCGCGGCGGCCTCAGCGTCGAGTCCGGCGTCCTCGCATGTGCGACGAAACTCGGAGTCCGACCAGACGTAGAACCGTCCTTCGACGCCCTCCGAGTCGGCGTCCTCAGCCGAGAAGAATCCACCGGAAGGGTGGCGCAGGTCGCGAAGAACGTAGTCGATGGTCTCGTGGAAGACCTGTTGGTAGCGGTCGTCTCCGGTGACCTGCCAGGCGTGGAGGTAGACCCGGGCCAGCAGGGCGTTGTCGTAGAGCATCTTCTCGAAGTGGGGAACCAGCCATTGTCGGTCGACGGAGTAGCGGGAGAAACCACCGCCGAGATGGTCGTATATCCCACCCGACGCCATCGAGTCGAGGCTCGTGGTGATGACCTTCCGGATCCTCGGGTCGGGCGAGCGAAGGTGGATGCGCAGCAAGGCGTCGAGGCCCATGGCCGCAGGGAACTTGGGGGCGTTGCCGAATCCGCCCCACTCGGGGTCGAACTGTTCGAGGAAGTTTTCGGCGACCTTGTCGAGGATGTTTCCGCGGAGCATGGATTGGGCGCCGGATGGTGGCAGGGACACCGCCGAACCCAGCGAATTGTCGAGCCGCGCTGCCTGATCGAGAACTGCATCCCTGCGGGTGTTCCACGCGTCGTCGACGGCCTGCATGAGCTCTCGGAACGAGGGCAGATTGCTCCGGGAGACCGGTGGGTAGTAGGTGCCGCCGAAAAACGGGTGCCCATCGGGTGTGAGGAAGACGGTCATCGGCCATCCGCCCTGGCCGGTCATGGCCTGAACCGCCTCCATGTAGATGGCGTCGACATCGGGACGCTCCTCGCGGTCGACCTTCACGGTCACGAACAGCTCGTTCATCATCCGGGCCGTCTCGGGATCCTCGAAGGATTCGTGGGCCATCACATGGCACCAGTGACAGGCGGAGTAGCCGACGGACAACAGGATGGGTCGGTCTCGTTCGGCAGCTTCGGCGAGTGCCTCGGGTCCCCAAGGCATCCAATCGACGGGATTGTCGGCGTGTTGGCGCAGATAGGGGCTGGTCTCGTGGGCGAGGCGATTCACGGGACGATCCTACGACTTGACCGACAGATGGGAGTTCGGGTTGTGTGGTCGACGCCGGGCTGGTCGGGCTGTCACGAGATTGTGATGTTGCCGGGCTTCCCAAGTTCGCTACTGGCTGGTAGACATGTCGATCGCCGAAATCGGAGGGTAGGCCTTTGCGTGCTCTCCGTTTTCGGTGCATCAGGACTTGTGGCGCTCCCGCCGCGAGACTCTGTCTACACAGGAGAGATACATGCGAACCAACCGACGGCTTCTGAGCCTGTTGGGTGTTGTGCTTGCGTTCACGCTCGTGGCTGCAGCTTGCGGCGACGACAGCAGTTCCAACACCGCAACCGGAACCACCACTGCGGCACCCGCCACTACTGCGGCCCCGACCGCAACCACCGCTGCTCCCACGACCACGGCTGCACCGGTCGAGGACAACGGCGTGGGTGGCACCCTCATTTGGGCCCATGAGCAGGAGCCGCCTGACATGTCGCTCGAGGATCCCAACAACAACCTCACGATCACCTCTTGGATCTGGCGTGCGATGCTCGAAGGCCTCTACGGCGTCGACTCCACGACATCCTACTACCCGCAGCTGCTCGACGGCGAGGCCACCCTCACCGACAACGGCGACGGCACCTTCACGGTGTCCGGCTCGTTGCGCTCCGGTCTCGTCTGGTCCGATGGTGAGCCTCTCACCACCGCTGATCTGGTCGGCACCTTCAACATCGACATGGAAGGCTGCACCCCAGCCACCAACGATGCCTCCGCCGACTGCGAAAACGGTGTTTACACCATCGGCGATCGCACCGGTCTCGACATGATCACCTCGATGAACGCCATCAGCGACACCGAGTTCTCCTTCGACATGAACGGCTACTTCGCCGGCTGGAAGGGCCTCTTCGGCCGTCTCTTCCCGAGCCACGTGATTCCCGATGCCACCACCGCCAACGATCTCTTCCCCGAGTGGAAGCTTCCCAATGGCGATCCCATCCCGTCCTCGGGCCCGATGATCTTTGACAACTGGGACCGCGGCGTCGGCATCGACCTCGTTCGCAACGACAACTACAACGGTTCGATGAGCCCGGATGCCAAGAACAAGGGCGTTGCCTTCGTCGATGGTGTTCGCATCAACTTCGTCGCCGACACCGATGCTCAGATCAACGCCCTCAAGACCGGTGAGGCCCAAGTCATCATGACCCAGCCGCAGTTGGCCTTCGGCGACCGTCTGGCCAGCGACTCCAACATCACCTTGGCCGCTTCGGCCGGCCCGGTGTTCGAGCACTGGGGCTTCAACCTCCTCAACGAGCATCTGGCTGATCCCAACGTGCGTGAGGCCCTGCTCTACGCCCTCGACAAGAGCGAAGTGATGGCTGCCCTCTACACGCCTCTGTTCGGCGATCTTCTGCCGGCCGAAGGCCTCGGGGCCACCTACTGGCTCAGCAACCAGCCGGCCTACAACGATCACCAGGCCGACTACGCCGGCGCCCAGATCGAGAACGCCCAGGCGAAGCTCGAGGCTTCCGGCTACACCAAGGGTGGCGATGGAATCTACGAGCATCCCACTCGTGGCCGTCTCTCCCTCCGTGTTGGCACCACCGGCGGCAACGGCCTCCGTGAGCTCCAGGAGCAGCTGATCCAGGATCAGATGAAGAACGCCGGTATCGAGATTGTCATCGACAACGTTCCCGGTGGCGCCTACTTCGGTGAGCGTCCGTTCTCCGAGGCTGCTCTCGCTGCTTCGGCTTCCCTCGGTGCCGAGGGTGATCCCACCATCTGGGACATCACCCAGTTCGCATGGGTCGGTGGCCCGTGGCCCGGTGGTCAGACCGC
>JAJRXJ010000325.1 GCA_024276355.1 Actinomycetes bacterium
GGCGAATGGTGGGCTCGCCACCACCGATGTTGACGTAGAACACCTGCATGCGCTGCAGTTCGTCGATCACCGACTCGGCCTCGGCGGTCGACAACTCGCGCTGGTCGCGGATGCCCGACGACGACAGGCAGTGGACGCACTGGAGATTGCAGGCGTAGGTGAGCTCCCAGGTGAGACAGATCGGGGCGTCGAGCCCGGCCTTCATCTCGGCGGACACGCCGGTCACGGGGCCACCAGGATCTCGGACTCGGCCAACGAGGCCAGCGCCTTCTCGAAACTGGGCCACCGTCGCGGGTCGATGCCCGATGCCCGGAAAGCGTCACGCACACTGGGGTGATCACCGATGTTCTCGACGAGAACAACCAGTTCTGGGGCTCTCAGGAAGCTGAGCCGACGGTTGTCGTAGTGGTACGCGAGAGCACCGAACGGCTCGGGGCGGATCGCCACCTTCGGGTGTAGGCGGTACGGGGCGTCGGCGTCGAAGGTCAATGATGTGGTCAGTAGACGCCGCACATGCCGTCGATCGAGATCTCCTCGACCAGCAGCTCGTCGACAACGAAGTCGTCGGGCTCGGTGATCTGATCGGTGCCGGCTGGATCATTGTGTTCTGTCGGTGCCATCATGCCTCCACTTCGCGTGCCGGGAGGTTACCAGCGAGGTGCCATCCAAGGAGAACCAGTGAAGCTCGATTTCATGTCCGGGGCCCTCGAATTGCGAGACATGCAACGGCTGGCCCCGAAAGTCGAGGCCGCCGGATTCGGTTCGATGTGGCTCACCGAGTCGGGCCGCACCGCCTACCTGTCGTGCGCCGCCGCCGGGCTGGCCACCGACACACTGGGGATGGGAACCGCGATCGCGGTGGCCTTTCCCCGCAGTCCGATGGTGACCGCTTCCACCGCCTGGGAGCTGGCCGAGGCCACCGACGGCCGGTTCACCCTCGGGCTCGGAACGCAGGTCAAGGCCCACATCGAGCGTCGCTACTCCTCGGAGTACTCGCATCCCGGGCCGAGGCTCAAGGAGTATGTCGAGTCGATCAAGGCCATCTTCCGGGCTTTCCGGGGCGAGGAGAAGTTGCACTACGAAGGTGACTTCTACAGCTTCTCGCTCCTACCCCGCCAGTGGTCTCCCGGTCCCATCGATCAGCCCGACCCGAAGATCTTCGTGTCGGCGGTGCTGCCGTGGATGAGCCGGATGGCCGGCGAGGTCTGCGACGGCGTCCACATCCATCCGTTCAACTCCCCGGACTACATACGTCGCCATCAGATGCCGGCCATCGAGGAGGGGTTGGCTCGTTCGGGTCGTTCGCTCGATGGTTTCACGTTGGTGATTCCCGTGATGACCGCGGTCGGGGACACCGAAGATGAGGTCACCGCCACCAGAGAACACGCGCGCCTGATGATCGCGTTCTACGGCTCCACCCGTACCTACTCACCGGTCTTCGAGACCCACGGTTTCGATGGTCTCTCCGAGGACCTCCACGCTCTCCAGCGGGCCGGAGACTTCGCCGGCATGGCGTCCGCGGTGACCGATGAGGTGCTCGACAACTACATCGTCTCGGCGGGGTGGTCCGACCTCGGCGATGCCCTCGTCGCTCGCTACGGATCGTTGGGGCCCGACATCCGCATCGTCACCTACACGGCCACCCATCAGCTGACCACCGACCCGGAGGTGCTCGACAAGTGGGCCGACGTGGCCGACACCGTGAACCGATCCGACCCACGGCCAGCGGCCTCCTGATTCCCCGGGCCCCGGCCGGATAGATTCTTAGGGCACGGCCGATCGATCACGGAGTCGCCATGGAAATCCGACTGGCAACCGTCGACGATGCCCCCGCTCTGCGGGCCATCTACAACCACGAGGTCGAGAACACCACCGCCACGTTCGATCTTGTCGGCCGAACTCTCCCCGAGCAGCGGGCCTGGATCGCCGAGCGAAGCGGCGCCCTCGGTGTTCTGGTCGCGGAGATCGACGGGACGGTCGTCGGCTTCGCGTCGCTGTCGCCCTATCGCAGCCGTCCTGCCTACCGGACCACGGTTGAGGACTCGATCTACATGAGCTCCTCAGCCCGCGGCGCCGGAGTGGGCAAGGCCCTGCTGGCCGAGCTCGTGGCCCTGGCTTCACGCCGCGGGTTCCACACGATCATCGCCCACATCGCCGGAGGATCCGAGGCGTCTGTCAGGTTGCACGAGAGCTGTGGATTCAAGATCGTGGGGACCGAGGCCGAGGTCGGGCGCAAGTTCGGCAAATGGCTCGACGTGGTCATCATGCAGTTGATGATCAGCTGAACGCGAGAAGGTCCGGCGCTGATGCGCCGGACCTCATTTCGCGTGGGCCGGGAAGGATTCGAACCTTCGTAGGCGAAAGCCGACGGGTTTACAGCCCGTTCCCTTTGGCCGCTCGGGCACCGACCCTCGGACGGGAAACGATATCGGGCTAAGCCTCGTCCGCGACCATCTCGGCCCGGCTGGTTTCGGGTTCTCGGCCCGACTCGATGTCGGCGTTGGTGTCGGTCCCACGGGTGACCTTGGGGTCGCGCAGCAGATGCGTGCCGGCCACCACCGAGCAGTACATCAGTATCTGGTCGAATTCGTTGTCGCCGAGATGCGAGAAGGCGAGATACGACATGTGGTATCGCCCCTGGCGGCCTGACCTGCGAACCACCGCCGGGCAGGCGAACTTCACGTCTTCACCGTCGGGTTGGGGTAGCGCGAAGGCAACAACCATCGCCTCTCCGATGGTCATCGGTCTCCTGGTGACCACATCGATTCCCGACGGGGACACGCCCACAACCGCCATCTTCGAACCGCCTTCGAGAACCCTGAGTTCCTCGAATGTTCTGAACGACTGCCTGACCTGGCCCAACTTCATACCGGACCCGGCCATCAGGGTTGCCATCAACATCCACAGGTCGAACGCCAGGGCCGCGAACGTGACGAAATCGCCATGCGCCGTTCTGACCATGCCCGATCCGAACGCCAGGATGGCCCCGATCAGCGCGACCCGCACGACCACGAGCATCCCTGTTCGGGCGTGCCTGCCGGGGGCGGTGTCCTCGAGAGACTGCGGGATCGGCCGGCCCCGCATGACCCGCCACGCCACCGACATGTTGGTGGTGGCCAGCCTCAGGTCTCCGGTGATCCACGGTATGAATCCGACTTCTCGGCTGGCCTCACGGCGCAGCAACAGTGACGACGCGTGCCACGCGAACCACAGCATCCCCAGTGGAATCACGTCACCGGTGAGGGGAAGAGACGAGGTGAACAGGGTCGCCATCAACACGCCGAACAGAACCGCCCGCTGGATCGGCTGGAGGGCGTGAATCAGGGCTTCCGCGTGCCAGCGTCTCGTCAGCCTGGGCAGCGACCGCCTACGCGACGCGGCCGTCGTCGTCTTCAGGAACGTCAGCCGTTCCTCAAGGGTGCGCGACCAGCGGTGGAGCTTGCGGTCATCGGTCCACGATGCCAGGCGACGCGCCACCACCACCGGCGATTCGCTCACACGAACACGCGAGGAGGCGAGCCGCATCCCGGCGTCGAGGGTGCCCATCCCGGGACCAGAGCCGAGCCCACCGCAGTCCAGCAGCTCCTGCCGCCGGAACACTGCCAGGCCGGGTATCCAGGGTAGGGCCCGAGCCGCATCGAGTCTGGGCACCATCAAGCGGTCCCTGATCTCATCGATGCCGTACCCGCCGTAGTCGACGATCCTGGCCGCGTTGGTGTTCTCGACCCTGCAGATCAGTACTCCGACTCCCGGGTCGACGAAGAATGGAGTCGACGCGGTCAGCAGGTCGGGTAGAGCGACCATGTCGGCCGGGACCATCACCGTCAGCATCGACGTCGAGTACTTCAGACACTCATTGACGATCGGTCCGGTTCCGACGGCGTCGGCCCCACCCTTGATCATCTCGATTCCGAGGCGACGGGCGAGTTCGGTGACATCCCGGCGGTTGTCGCGATCAGCTATCCAAACCTTCCCGATACCGTCGATCGCCCGCACCGACAGGACCGCGGCCCGCACCTCGCTGGCCGGTTCGTCGGTCACGACCACAACGGCATCCGCCGACGGCGCCGGGCCGGTCGCCGGACTTCGTGACTCGGCACGAGGTTCGCCCATGAGGCCGATCTCGATCCACAGTCTCCACACCCCGAACATCTCAGCGCCGAGCAGAAGTGTGAACATCACCGGGTTGGCTTCATGCCAAGTGAAGACCAATCGTGCGAACAGGTACGCGACCGCCGACACGGTTGCTGCCAGTTTCAGAGGAAGCATGGCCTCCTGTCGGCAGATTGGTCCGGTCCCTGAGTTGAGATCGCGCGGGAGGAGTCCGATTCCTTCTGCTCGCCGTTCGGCCATCAATTCACTGCCAACTCTGCCGATTGTGCCTCATGATGCTTGGACGACGACGCCGACAGCGCGCCTCGGATCGCGGTCGGGTTCCACGCCCACCCGCCGGTGAACATCCGTTCACGATCGTCCGAAACGGATACTCGACCACTGAGGTCGCGGCGTTCCTCACCGAGATCTCGTCGGACACGACCGTGCTCCGACCGCAGGACCTGAGACGGGTCACATTCCGGGTGGACAGGCGGGGCTACGACAAGGCCGAGGTTCTCGCCTATCTCACACGGGTGGCCGCAGAGTTGGAAGCCGAGGTCGAGGCGGCTCGTGCCAAGCTTCGCCGAAAGCGACTGGCGAACATCGATCCCGCTCTCGCAGATGCCGATGCCGATACCGAGCTTGATGCATCGGGGTCGGTGGATCGCCTTGCCGCGCCCACCTCGGAGCCTGAGCCGGCCGACGAACCCGACATCGAGATCTTCACCGTGGAGAGGGCCGAGCCAATCCCCGACCCCGCCGGCTCGCCTCGTGTCGACCGGTTCGGTGCTGAGCACAGCACGACCCCATCCGAACCATCCATGCAGGTCCGCGAGGCATCCGAACAGATCGCCGCCCTCCTGCGAGAGGCCCACGATCACGCAGTGAGGCTTCGGGCACAGGCCGAGGCCGATGTCCGGTCCACCATCGACGCCGCTCAGGCCGAAGTCGACCAGCGGCGACGCGCTCAACTTCGTGAACTCGATGAGCAGCGGCACCAATCCGAGCTCGAGGCCCAGAGACGGATATCCGCCGCACAGATGGAGGCCGACACCATGCGGGCCACCGCCCGGGCGGTGCTCACACAGGCCAGAGCCGAAATCGAAGCGGTGAAGGCACTGGCACGTCACAACATGGCCGAGATGGAGGAAGCTCGCGCTCGCGCCATGTCGGAGGCACAGGAGATGCTCGGTCTGGGTCGCGGAATGCTCCAATCGGTGGTTGATCTCGACCGACGCTGTGCCGCTCGGCTCCGGGAATCCGACCGCAGGGTCCGAGAGTTGCTCGGAGACAGTGCGATCTGAGCCGCGGTCGTAGTAGCTTTCGCGACCATGCCGACATTTGACGTGGTTTCAGAAGTTGACGATCAGGAAGTCCGCAACGCGGTCGACCAGGCAGCCCGGGAGATCGCTCAGCGTTACGACTTCAAGAACACCGATTCATCGATCGAACTGGCCGACGGAGCCATCAACCTCGCCTCGGCATCCGAAGACCGCCTGGCCGCGCTGAGGCAGGTGCTCGAGGAGAAACTCGTTCGACGCAAGGTGTCGCTGAAGGTCCTCGACTACGGCAGCATCGAGCCGGCCTCCGGTGGGTCGGTCAGGCAGTCCGCCACACTTCAGTCGGGGATCAGCTCCGAAAAGGCCAAGGAACTCA
>JAJRXJ010000326.1 GCA_024276355.1 Actinomycetes bacterium
GCCACACCCCTCCACGCTCCCACCGAGAATCTCCGAGCAGGCGGCTCCCCGCTCGACGATGTGGTAGCTCGACGAGACGTGGAACTCGACATGGACGACACCCTGGGAGTGAGCCGCTCCGAGATACGCATGGGCGACGCGGGCGAAGTCGTGACGGTCGCGCAGAAGACCGCAGACCCAGAAGTAGCGCTCCAAGAAGCTGGGGAACCCGTCGAAGTTCAGCCACTCACGCAGTCCTGCCTCGTCGGGGGCCGGCGGCGAGACGCCGTGCCGTTCGGCCAGGGTGAGCATCGTCGTGGGGTCGACGCTGCCCTCCAGATGGACGTGGAGTTCCGCTTTTGGAAGTGCCCGGGCGAACTCTCGGGGAAACGGTTGTGTCACACCGGCATCCTGTCAGCCGTAGAGCCCGAGCAGGCGACCGGCGAACACCAGCACCGCAACGACCAACACCGGCCGGATGACCCGCTCTCCACCCGCGACGGTGATGTGGGCACCGACATAGCCACCGGTGGCGAGCCCGGCGGCCAGCACGAGCGCCGGAGCCCAGTCGACATCGCCGTTGAGGATGAACACCGGCAGCGCGAAGACGGTGAACACGAACGTCACCATCACCTTGATGTTGTTCGCGACGACCAGGTCGACGCCGGCGCGTGACAACGCGACGATCATCATCAGGCCGACTCCGGCCTGAAACGCCCCCCCGTAGAGCCCGACGGCGAAGAACACGATGGTCGTCAGCCATGTCGGCCATTGCGGCCGGTCCGCCATGGCCGAGACGTCCGGCTTGCGCAGCGAGAGGATCAGGATCGGAATCATGACGAAGCCGAAGACCTGTTCGAAGGTGTCGTCGGCCAGCTGGGACACGATGATCGACCCGACCAGGGCGCCCGCCACCGCAGGGGCGAGGATTCGGCCGATCCCACCGAACCCGGCGACGCCGAGCCGCCGGAACGTGCTCGCTGCGATCAGCGAGTTGGCGAGCACGCCGACCCGGTTCGAGCCGTTGGCCACATTGCCGGGAACGTTCGCGAACACCAACAGGGGCACGGTCAGGAGCGACCCGCCTCCGGCCATGGCGTTGATGATGCCGGCGAGCAGACCGCCCCCCAGCAGCACCACGACATGAATCCCCTCCATCTCGTCACCGTAACTGGGTCGGGAAGGAGACCAAGGTTACATTGTCCGTCATGTTGAGGGCCGGTACGACCACCGCTCCGCGGGACGGGCCTCTCGCCCTGGCCGAGACCAAGATGAGCCCCGCCGCACCCATCACCGGGATGTGACCGGTCCGTGACCGGTTCGTTCCTCGGGATCTCACTCATGCGGGGCACTCGGCTGCCCGACTCCAGCGTCGAACGGCTCGCGAAGATCCAGACCCGGCTTCCCGGTCGTGATCGTCGGGTCTGGCACCGGCCGGGCATCGACCCCACTGCTCTGGTGATGTGGCAACGGTCCGACCGCTTGGGGTCGACATCCCGGATCGGTGATGCACACGCCGAGATGCGAGCGCCCACCGGCGAGATCGGCATCCACACCACGGTCCGGGCCGACCCGCACACGATCCGCGCCGAGAGCGATCAGCTCGGGTACGGGAGTGTCTTCACGTGGGTGAGCGAGGGAGTCGCGGCGCTCAGCACCCGGCCGGAACTCCTCGTCGAGCTCGCCGTCGCACTCGGCCGTCCCCCCACGAAGGATCCGACCGTGGCGCAGCACCTGCCCTTCATCGGGTGGCTCGATCCTCGGGCCACCGGTTGGTCCGAGATCCGCGCCGTCGGCGGCGATGAGA
>JAJRXJ010000327.1 GCA_024276355.1 Actinomycetes bacterium
ATCAACATCCGTGACACCAGAGCTCGACCCGATTCATCACCGGGCTGACAGGTCCCAAAATTCGCCCGTGCGTGTGGGGAGCTACGGATCAGTGTCTATGATCCGGCGAAACGAACCCACAACGTAGGTGATGATGGCAGACGACGACACCCCCGAGGTCGACGATCTCGACGTCGAAGAAGTATTCGACATCGTGGAAGCAGACGAGATCGGCGAAGAGTTCGAAGCCGACGAGAGCGTGGAAGCCCTCGCCGAAAGCGAAAGCGAAGATGAGGACGACGACATCGAGAGCCCCGTTCGCGCCGCGAAGGCCAAGGCCGACGATGACGACGACGACGAGGAAGACGACGAGATCGAAGCCGACCTGGGCGACATCCTCAAGGACCGGATCGCCGCCGGCGATGACGACGACGAAGACGACGAAGACGACCTCCCGAAGGCCCCCAAGCCATCTGCCGACATAGCCCCCAAGCGTGCCGACGAGTGGACCTGCGAGCAGTGTTTCTTCATCGTCAGCAAGAACCAGTTCGGCACCAAGGCCGAACCACGCTGCCCCCAGGGTGAGGAGCCCTGCCCGTCAATCGCCCGAGCTTTCTCATGACAACCGGGGACAACAAGTCCCTGGTCGACCAAGCCCTCGATGCGTTCGTCTACGCGCCCCTCGGTTTGCTCCTCGAGGCCCGCGATCTGATCCCGAAGATGGCCGACCGAGGCCGCGGCCAAGTTGCTCTGGCTCGTCTGGCCGGGAAGGTCGCCCAGAACCAGCGCCGCAGCGCCGGCCGCCACGACCCCGAAGCCGAGACACCACCCTCCGAAACCGGGCCAGACAATGATGTGCCCGGCGCACCGACCCCCGACGAAGGCCTCCCGATCGAGGGATACGACGACCTCTCCGCTCCCCAGATAATCCCGTTGCTCGAATCGTTGAGCGCCGGCCAGCTATCGACAGTTCTGACGTACGAGACCACCCATCGTTCACGAGCCACGGTGGTCAACAAGATCCGGCAGCTGCTGGCCCCGGCGTGACCACGGCGAAGGCCACTGGTCGATAATGCCGATGGAGACCTCGGCAAGACTGGCCACTCCCACCGACGTCCTCGGGCTGGAGCGGCTCGCCACAGCGGCTCTCGCCGAGAAACGTTCCCAGCGCGGCGGCGAAATCTGGGAACTGCTCGACCTGCCGGAAGCGCCATCGTCGGAAGCCCTCGCTACGGGGGTCTCGGACCCCGAACAGCTCGTCGCCGTCGGGGAGATCGACGGCTCAACCGTGGGAATGGCGTTGGCGCGGCTGCTTCATCCAGCGGTCGACGGGCCTCCGATAGCCGATCTGGTTGCGATCCATGTGGAAGAAGCTGCCAGAGGGGTCGGTGTCGGCGAGGCCCTCATGGAGCTGGTCCTCGACTGGGCGACCGAAAACGGCTGCCGCGGCGTCGATTCCACTGCACTGCCCGGTGATCGAGCCACCAAGAACTTCTTCGAATCGTTCGGCCTGGTTGCCCGATCAATCAAGGTGCACCGAAGGCTCTGACGAGCTCTTCGACTGCCAACCCGGCGGTGCTACTCGGCGGCCGCTTCCTCGGTGTTGACCGTGGAGGGGTCGTCGGACACGACCTCCGCTGATGTTGCCTCCGCGGTGGGTACATCCGCGGACGGGGTCTCCGCCACAGCCGCAGCCTCCGTGGGCGGGGCAGTCTCCGTGGGCTCAGCCGTGGGGGCCGCCTGGGTCGACGCAGGATCGCCGGCCGGCGACTTGTCGGCTGCCGGAGCCGCCACGGGTGGGGGAGGGGGAGTCGGCTTGCGGCCGCGGCCTCTCTTGCGAGACGCAGGAGCCTCGATGCCGAACTCGGCGGCGATATCGGGGATCCTGGAGGCCAGCTTCTTCACAGCACCCAGCAGCTCGTCTCCGGCCTTCTCCGGACGCCCCGCGGGCTTCACGTTCGACCTGACCGGTGAATACGCCACGGCATCGAGCACGGTGGCCCAACGATCCTGGCTGATCTCGGCGGTCAGCGACTCCGACGCCAGAGCAGCGAGCCGCTCGGCCATATCGGGAGGCAGGGGGGCACCGGCCTTGGGAGGACGCGAACTCAGACGAAGGGCACGAACTGTCCGACCATCGCCAATGGTCTGGGCCAGCTCGTCGAGCCACTTGCGATGCTCGGAATCAACCCTCGCAGCCAGACCGAGCTTCAGCTTCTCGGCCAGCTCTCGGGACTCTTCATCGCGGGCGGCATTCTCGGCGGCCACGACGACGCTGCGGATGTCTCGCAGGTCGATCGTCTCGATGCCGGCAAGCGCCGCCTCGGCACGGTCGAGCCATTCGGCGGCCTTGAGCTTGGGGGCCAGCTTCTCAGCCAACGCCACCAGCGGCTCGGACTTGATCTTCGGCATGCCTTCAGCGGCAGCCTTCTCGTTCATTCGCTCGACCGCGGACCTGAGGCCCGGAACTCCGCCCTTCATGACCTCTTCCGCGAGACCCCGCTGGATCTGGGGTAGGGCCTTCAGCGCCGCGTTCTGGTGGGTGCGCTTCGGCCTGAGGCGGGGGGCCTTCGGACGTGAGGGCGTGGACGGGCGCGAGTCTCGGCGGGGCCGATCAGACTTGGATGAGCGCCGCTGCGAGTTGCGGTCGCCGCGGGGACGATCCCCACCACGCGAATCTCCACCACGTCGATTGTCTCGACCACGATCTCCGCGGCCACGACCGTCGCGACCACCGCGGCCACGGCCATCGCGATCCCCGCGACCACGCCCACGTCCCTTGGGGGCCAGCTGCGTGGTGACCAGAGGACCGTCGTTGCCGGAACCGATCAACTCGAGAAGTTGGGGCTGCTTGCGGGCCGACTTGGGGGCGAACACCTGGGTGATGAGCAGTCCGTCGAGGTCGGCTTCGGCCTCGACCTTCACCACATCCCCGACCGAGACACCCTCAGGGATCAGCGATCCGTCGAGGTCTCCCTTCGGCTTCCGCGCGCCAGCTGCGCGCCAAGTCCAACTACCGTCACCACGGTCAGAGGTGAGTTCTATTTCAAGCCTGCGAGCCACGGGCAGAAACGCTACATGCTGGATCGCCCGTCCTGACAGTTCGGGACGGGCAATCCCGCGATGTGTGACCTTTGCCTACCCGGCCGGGAACCGTGTCAGAGCTGCAGCGATTTGGTCTGCAGGAACTCCTCGATGCCATAGGGGCCGTTCTCGCGGCCGTAGCCGGACTGCTTGTAGCCGCCGAACGGTGCGGCGATGTTGAAGCCTCCACCGTTGACGTCTACCGCTCCGGTGCGCATTCGACGGGCGACCGACATGGCCCGCTCATCGGAGGCCGACCACACACCCCCGGCCAACCCGTAGGGGCTGTCGTTGGCGATCCGAACCGCGTCGTCGTCATCGTCGTATCCGATGATGGAAAGGACCGGCCCGAAGATTTCCTCCTGGGCGATGGTCATGTCGTTGGTGACGTCGGCAAACACGGTCGGCTTCACGAAGTAACCCTTCTCATGGCCTTCGGGCTTACCGAGCCCACCGGCCACGACACGCGCCCCCTCATCGATCCCCTTTTGGATGTAGGACTGCACGCGGTCCCACTGCGCCTGGGAGATCACCGGGCCGAGATGCATCCCCTCCGCGGATGGGTCGTCGACCTGTGTTGCCGACACCGCCGCAGCCGCGATCTCGACAGCTTCGTCGTAGCGGGAGTTCGGAATCAGCATCCGAGTGTGGGCGGTGCAGGTCTGGCCGGAATTCAGGTAGCAGGCAAAAACACCCTTGGGAATCACGTCGGCGAAGTCGGCATCGTCGAGCACGATGTTGGCCGACTTGCCCCCGAGTTCGAGAGCGACACGTTTGATGGTTCCCGCAGCCGTCGCTGCCACCTGCCTACCGGCCCTGGTCGAACCGGTGAAGGAAACCATGTCGACATCGGGGTGAGCGGCTATCGCCTCACCCACCACCGGTCCTTCGCCCATCACCATGTTGAACACACCGGGCGGGAGGCCGGTGTCGTGAATGATCTCGGCGAGAATATAGGCGTTCAGGGGAGCCACCTCGGACGGCTTCAACACCACGGTGCAACCCGCGGCAAAGGCCCCGCCGATCTTGCAGATGATCTGGTGGAGGGGGTAGTTCCACGGGGTGATGCAGCCGACGACACCCACCGGCTCCTTCACCACGAGGCTGTTGCCGATCTTCTCCTCGAACTCGAAGTTCTCGAGCAGCGACGCGTACGTGGCCATGTTGCCGGCCGGCAGACCGGCTTGGATCATGCCCGACCAGGTGATCGGCATGCCCACCTCTCCCGCAATCACCTCGGCGATCTCCGGGGTACGGGCGGCCAATCCCTCCTGGATTCTGACCATGTACTTCTGTCGCTCCTCCACATCGGTGGACGACCAGCCCTCGAAAGCGGCCCGGGCCGCGGCCACCGCCCTGTCGACATCGGCCGGTGTGCCGTTGGGGACGCTGCCCATGACCTCTTCGGTGCCGGCGTTCACGACCGGAATCGTGGTGGTCCCCTCCGAGGGAACCCACGCCCCGTCGATGTAGATCTTGTCGTGGTCGAGCATCTCGGTTTCTCCTGGATCGGTTCAGTGCCAAGAGTGTTGCACCGCATGCCCCGCAAGTCAGGTTCGCCTCACCAGATCCGAGGGATCGGTGTTGGATCCGCACACCACAACGACCACCTTCTCGTCGGGCCGCGGCTGGTACCGGCCCGAGGTGAGAGCTGCCATGGCCGTGGCCCCGCCGTGCTCGACCACGATGCCGACGTCGTCCCAGAGCAATTGTCGGGCCCTGACGATCGCTTCGTCGGGGACGACAACCGGTTCCACGCGTCCGGCGATGATCGACCACGGAATCGATCCGAGTCGTTTCGCCCCGAGAGAGTCGGCAGCAACACTCCTGATCTCGACATCGACCGGACCGCCCGAGTTGCACGCCGACATCAGGCACGACGACCCAGTGGGCTCGACCCCGATGATCCGAACACGATCTGGCAACGCCGCGGTGATTCCGGCTACGAGCCCCCCTCCGCCGACGGCCACGATCACGGTGTCGAGATCGGGCACTTGGTGCAGTATTTCCACACCGACCGTCGCCTGTCCCGACACGGTGAGAGGAGCATCGTAGGGGTGAATGTCGAGAGCCCCGGACGCCGCAGCTCTCTCGACGCAGGCCAGTCTGGCATCGTCGTAGAGAGCGCCGACCACGTTGACGGTCGCGCCGAGACGCCGGATCCCGTCCACCTTCACCGCCGAGGATGCTTCCGGAACGAAGATCTCGGCCGGCACACCGAGGGCACGGGCCACGAAGGCCACCGCCAGACCATGATTGCCGCCCGACGCGGCGATCAGACCGGCATCGGGCACCTCGAGGGCCAGCGCACTGTTGAAGCTCCCGCGGGCCTTGAACGATCCCGAGTGCTGAAGACACTCGAGCTTCATCACCACCGATTGCTGCAATCCCAGCGACCCCGGGCCCGACTCCACGATCGGGGTACGTCTCACCCACGGTGCTATTCGAGCCATGGCCGAGTCGGGTTCGACCCCGAGCTCGTGCGCTCTCACCGTTGACGATGCATCAACGAAGGGTGTAGGGGGATCGTGATCCATGCGGGCAGCATCACACATCACGTGGTCCCGACGACACTGGGGGTTGACAAAATCCTCCATAGGCGCACCATTTGAGAATGGATGACGAACCTTCGACACATCCGGGCGTTGACAATGTGGCCTACCGGGCCCGACGGCAACAGATTGCCGATCTGAGCATCGAGTGGCTGCCGGGCGACCCGATACCGACAGTCGACTACAACGCCGCCGAGGACCGCCTCTGGTCGCTGGTGTCGGCCTCACTCCGACAGGCCCATCGTCGGTTCGCCTCCCGCGAGTTCCTGGTCGGCGTCGAGAGTCTCGATCTTCCCCGCGACCGCGTGCCACAACTCGCCGAGGTGTGCCGGCGTCTCGATGCTCTCTCGGGGTTTCGTCTGAGGCCGGTACCCGGTCTGGTGCCGATGCGGGCCTTCTACGGAAGCCTGGCCGATCTCACCTTCATGTCGACCCAATACGTTCGCCATCCGGTCACG
>JAJRXJ010000328.1 GCA_024276355.1 Actinomycetes bacterium
AACACCACATCGGCGGTCTCGATGGCCACGTCGGTACCGGCTCCGATGGCGATTCCGAGATCGGCCAGCGCCAGAGCGGGGGCGTCGTTGACTCCGTCCCCGACCATGGCCACCTTCTTGCCGGCGGCCTGCAACTCGGCGATCTTGGCCGACTTGTCCTCGGGTAGCACCTCGGCGACCACGGTGTCGATGCCGAGCTGCCCGGCGATCTGATCGGCGGTTGCCTGGTTGTCGCCGGTGAGCATCACCACCTGCACCCCCATGTCATGGAGAGCATCGACGGCGGCTTTGGATGTGTCACGTACGGCGTCGGCTATGCCGATGACCGCTTCTGCGATGCCATCGATGGCCACCACCACGGCGGTACGTCCGTTGGCGGCGATGTCGTCTCGGGCTGCCGCGAGCGAACCCAACTGCACGTCGTCCCGCTCCATGAGCCTGACATTTCCGATCGCCACCCGATGCCCGTCGACGGTGGCAATCGCGCCGTGTCCGGGAACGTTCTCGAACGATGTGGTTGTGAGTCTCTCGACTCCGGCCTCGTCGGCGTAGCGCACGACCGCTTCGGCGAGAGGGTGTTCGGATTCGCGTTCGACCGCGGCCACCAATCGAAGCACATCCTGCTCCGACCTCCCGATGGCAACCAGGTCGGTCACCTCGGGTTCGCCCTTGGTGAGCGTGCCGGTCTTGTCCATCACGACGGTGTCGATGCTCGCCGATGCCTCGAGCGCGGCCGCGTTCTTGACCAGCACACCGCGTTCGGCCCCAAGACCGGTACCCACCATGATGGCGGTCGGCGTGGCCAGCCCGAGCGCGTCGGGGCAGGTGATGACCACGACGGTGATGGCGAACAGCAGTGCCGTGGAGAACGCGGCGCCGGCGAGTGTCCACCCGATCAGGGTGAGACCGCCTCCGATCAGGGCCACGAGAACGAGCCAGAAGGCGGCCCGGTCGGCGAGCCGCTGCCCGGGGGCCTTGGAGTTCTGCGCTTCCTGAACCAGCTTCACGATCTGGGCCAGAGCGGTGTCGGCACCGACCCTGGTGGCCTCGACCCGCAGGGTGCCGTTCTTGTTGATCGTGGCACCGACGACGGTGTCGCCGGGGGTCTTGTGAATCGGCAGGCTCTCGCCGGTGACCATGGATTCGTCGACGTTCGACTCGCCTTCGACCACAGTGCCGTCGACCGGCAGCTTCGAACCCGGCCGGACGAGCAGCAGGTCACCGACAGCAACCTCAGATGTGGGGACCTCGGTCTCGATACCGTCGCGTATCACCACAGCCTTGGGTGGCGTGAGATTCATGAGCGTGCGGATGGCATCATTGGCGCCGCCACGGGCCCGCATCTCGAACCAGTGTCCGAGCAGCACGAAGGCCGCGAGCATCGTGGATGCCTCGTAGAACACGTCGCCCCCACCCGTGAGGGTTATGGCAAGCGAGTAGGTCCATCCGGCGGCTATTGCCACCGCTACCAAAACCATCATGTCGAGGGTCTTGCGCTTCAGCGCTGCCCAGGCCCCCGAGAAGAAGATCCCGGATGCCCAAAGAACCACCGGGAGGCTCATGATCAGCTGGAAGACGTCGTCGCGCAGCCCGAACGGCGCCGCCACGGTGTAGTTGAGGACGTCGCGGCCGAGGGTGGAGTAGAGCGTGACCGGGATCCCGAACAGGATCGACACGAAGAAGCGGATCCGCATGTCGGCGATCATCGATTCCATCGACATGGAGCCGTGGTCGTGGCCACCGTGGCCTTCGTGCTCGGCGTGACCTTCGTGTTCCGCGTGGCTTTCGTGTTCCACGGGGTGTTGTGCTGCGGGCTCGCAGAGGTGCTCGGGCATCGGCCTACCGGCGCAGTGGTATCCGCATTCGATGACCGCAGCCTCGAGTTCGGATGCCGACGCGACGCTGGGGTCGAACGTGATGGTGACGCTCTGCGATACCGGATTCATTTCGACGGATGCAACTCCGTCGAGGCCGCCGACGTGGGCCTCGACCTTGTGTTGCTCAGAGGCGAACTGCATTCCGGCGACCGACAGGACGGTGGTCTCCAGCGTCGTTGTGGTGCCATGGTGGGTGTGGTGTTCAGCGGGCATGTCATCCTCCTGGGATTCGGCCTCTTCTGTCTAGGTACCCTATAGGGGTAGGGGGTATATGTCAACATTGACACCTGTCACATCCCCGCCCTCTTGACGGGTGGGCCGGCGCTGCTACGATGCCCATAGGGCCTAGGGGTATTGATAAGTGAACCTTACTCCAAGGCCGACCCGTCGCCAAGGAGAGTCATGAACACCACGATCCTCGAGGCAAACGAGATCCACAAGTCCTACACGAAGGGTGTTTGGCCCCGTCGGCGCCGGCTTGAAGTTCTCAGCGGCGCTTCGCTGCGCGTGGCCAACGGTGAGATCGTCGGCCTCGTCGGCGAAAACGGTTCCGGCAAGAGCACTCTCATGAAAGTTCTCGTGGGCGACCTTCAGGCCGACGACGGCAGCATCGATCGAGCCGGCAGCTTCGGCTACTGCCCGCAGACACCCGTCCTCTACGAACGGCTCACGTGCGACGAACACATCGACCTGTTCGGTGCGGCCCATGGCCTCTCGGTCGGCGAGATCGAACGAGCCCGTCGGGGCGCGTACGACTCGCTCGACTTCGCACATTTCGCCGACACATGGGTGCAGGATCTTTCCGGTGGTACCCGCTCCAAGCTGAATCTTGCGCTGGCCATGCTCCATGATCCCGACTTGTTGTTCCTCGATGAGCCCTACGCCGGTTTCGACTGGGATACCTATCTCAAGTTCTGGGAACTGACCGCCCGCCGTCGCGACGCCGGTTCGGGTTTGCTGATCATCAGCCACTTCATAGTCGACGAGGATCGATTCGATCGGATCTACGACCTGATCGACGGACGAATCGTGGAGCGATGACCACGCGACTCATCGTTGCCTGGTTGCGCGAGCATTCGCGCCGTCCCCTCAACTTGGCACTGCTTGTCGCGGTGCCGGTGGTGTTCGTGGTCTTGTCGGCGGGGGCCTTGGCCGACTTCGCCGACATCCTCGCCGGCGACTCGAGCCGGGACTCGGTGGAGCTCGCCACGGCGGGCTGGGCTGCGTCCGTACTGGCGGGGGTCGGGGCCTTCTTTCATGTGGCCGGATCGCGTCAAGCCGACCGAAGGCTGGCGGCGACCGGCCTGAAGGCACGGGTGGTCGTGGCGTCGCGTATGGCTTCCAGTGCAGTGTTGGGTCTCCTGGCGGTGGCGGCATCCGTTCTGGCGCTCTCCGTGAGAGTCGACATCGCCAATCCCGGGAGGGTTCTGGCGGCCACGGTGATCTCGGCGGCGATCTACCTGGGGATCGGCATCATCGTCGGGGCATTCGTTGAGTCGGAACTCAACGGTTCGCTGTTGATCGTGTTCGCATGGATGTTCGACGTGTTCTTCGGCCCGGCCATGGGGGGAACGGCCCTACTGGTCAGGTTCTTTCCCCTTCACTACCCCACGTTGATTCTCACCGACGCGAATTCGCCCCATGCCGGGGTCTTCGGAAACTTCGGCATCTCTCTCGCTTGGATGACGTTGATCGTGGTGGCGGCGGTGGCATCACTCACGTTCGGCATTGCCCCGAGGCGGCGTCGACGACGTCCCCGCCGGCTCGCCCACACAGCGGTGGGAACCGCACCTTCCCACAGGAGGGTTGAGACCCTTCGCGCCGCATGGCGCGAGCTCAGGCGCATGCCGGTGATGTGGGTACTGGTGATCGGCCTGCCGGTTGCGTTCATCTCCGCATCGATCGCGGTCACTCCCTCCGACCCCACCCCGGTGAGCCTGAGAGAGGGCGGTCGTGAGGTCTTGTCGATCCTCTCCATGACTGATGTTCACGGGGCGATCATGGTGCCCATCACCGTGGGGTTTCTGGCGTCTCTCGCCGGACTGTTCGTTGTTCTCGACTCGGCGGAGGCCGATCGTCGGTTGTCACTCACCCCCATCGGGGGCGTCGAAATCCTCTCCGTGAGGATGATCGTCGTCGCGGGCGCATCCCTGCTGGCGGCGTTGGTATCCCTGTTGGTGACGGCGATCGATTTCACCCCGGCCCAATGGGGTGGTTTCATTCTGGCCACGGTCCTGGTGGCTCTCACATATGGTGCGATCGGGGTGTTGGTGGGTCCGATCTTCGGGCGGCTCGGAGGCCTCTACATCCTGTTGGTGCTTCCGTTCATCGACATCGGCATGGCCCAGAACCCGATGTTCGACGCCTCGCCACCCGAATGGGGAAAGTACTTGCCGTCACACGGAGCGATCCGTGTCCTGGTCGACGCGGCGTTCACACCGTCGTTCGACGAGTTCGGGGCGACGCTCCTGGCGCTCGCCTGGCTGGCGGGGCTGACAACTCTGGCAGCCACCGCGTTTCATCGGATAGTCACAACCTGAAGGAGCAACCCATGTATTCAACAATCGCGATTCTCGCCCACGGAGCCGACGGAGACGGCTACGACCACATGTGGGGTGGCGGTGCATACGGGTGGATCTGGGGTGCATTGATGATGGCCGTGATGATCGCGGCCGTGGGAGCACTCGTGGTCTGGATCGTTCGCGGTGGTGCACAATCGGCGACCCCTCGGCCGCCTGACCCGACCCACGATGCCCGTGCGATCCTCGCCAGGCGCCTGGCCGAGGGCGAAATCACCCCCGACGAGTACAACGAGCGCCTGTCCCATCTCAGCTGATTCCCATCGGAGGAGTCATCGGCCGCCTCGGGCACCAACCTAGACTTCGACAAGTCGATCCCCAGAGCGGTAGCTCAGAGACGATCGAGGAAAGTGAGCCCACCCGAATGCCCGGATACACCATCAACCGTGACGACTACCTGACGCGCCTTCGTCGTATCGAGGGACAGGTTCGTGGTCTTCAGAGAATGATTGAGGAAGACAAGTATTGCATCGATGTGCTCACACAGATCACCTCGGTCACCAGCGCACTTCGTAGCGTCGGGCTGGGTCTTCTTGATGAGCATGTACGGCATTGCGTGATGGATGCCGCCAACAGCAGCACCGAGGCCGGAAACGACAAGATCGACGAGGCCATCGGCGCCATCGAACGGTTGTTGCGGGCCTAGTCGGCCAACACCACCGACATGAACTCGTTGAGCCCGGCCAGGTCGAAACTGGCCGTGAGATCGCCGGACTCGTCGTGGCCCAGGTCCAGGGCCGGGCAGAAGAACTCGTCGTCACCGATGAAGAAATCAGGCGACCCCTTCACCCCCCTCGCCTTGCCGGCTTTGTAGTCGTCGGTCACCCCTTGGCTGGGTTCGCGCTCGGGCGTGTCGAGTCCGTGACTCGCTGCTATCTGACCAAGGACATCAGCCTCGGAGATGTCGAGGCCCCGCTCGAACAGCGCGTTGCGTATCTCCAGGCTCACGGCCAGACCGGTCTCGGATGACACCCCATATGCGGAGGCCGTGAGGTTGAGCGCCGGGATGGTGGTGACCGGCCAGCGAGCAGGATCGGTGCCGGTGAACAGGTTCAGCCCGAGCTTGTCGCGGAGGCTCGCAGCCTTGGATGCGACCGCCCGGCCGTCCATCGGGGTTCCGTTCACCCATTCGAGAGGCCATGCGCGAACCCGAAGTTCCACCGGGGATCCGGCCCGGCCAAGCAACTCGGCCACGCGTGAGAGGCCGACATGGGTGAACGGGCAGGTGATGTCGGCAAAGACTTCGATGGTTTTCGACACGGATCAGGCTCCTTGCGAGTAGCGCTCGATGACCGAATTGAGATCGGCGGCGGTGGTTGCCCCGGTGATGTGGGCGGCTATCAGCCCGCTCGGCGCCACCAGGAATGTTTCGGGCACCGCGGTGACTCCGAATGTTAACGAGTAACTCTCGTAGTCCTGTCCGAGCACCGGCCATGGAGCCCCGCCCTGCTCAGCCAGGTATTCGCGGACGGCCTTGTCGGTGTCGCCCATCACGATCATGACCAACTCGGCGTCGCCGGCGATGGCGTGTTCGGCCTGCCAGGCGACAAGTTCGGGATGTTCCTGCTGGCATGCGACGCACCAACTGGCGAAGAAGTTGATGGCCACCCAGTTGCCACGCTGGTCGTCGATATCGAAGAAATCTCCGTTGAGCGTGGTCCCACTGACCGCAGGAACCAGTTGACCGACCAGGGGGCTTGGCCCACCGGGCTTGCCGGCGTTGCCTATGTTGGTTCCGAGCAGCACCAACAAAAGAGCCATGACACCGCCCGCGGCCACTGCGCCGAGTCGCCCGGCCGACAGGTGCCGGCCGGACGATTGGGGAGTGTCGACCGAAGTGGCCGCGGGGGTGCCGGTTTTGGGCTCAGGCGTCGACGACGTCATAACCGGCGTCGCCGATTGCCGTACGAATCGCCTCGTCGGAGGCGGTGCCCTCGACATGCACCGACTTGGTGTTGATGTCGACCTCGACCTTTTCGACACCGGCGACCTTGCTGACGCTTCCTTCGATCGACATCTTGCAGTGACCGCAGGAAATGCCGGGGACGGAGTAGGTGAGTGTGCTCATTGTGGTCTCCTCAGGGACGCTGGGATCTGGCTTGGTTGTTTGTGGATCGGTGGGGTTCGTTTGCGTAGCTGGCGGCCGGGGAACCCTGGAGTTCGACTTCCGGTAGCCCTTGAAGCGACGCAGCCGTAGTGAGTTGGTGACCACGAACACCGATGAAAAGCCCATGGCCCCACCGGCAATGATCGGGTTGAGGACGCCGGCCGCTGCGAGCGGAATGGCGGCGGTGTTGTAGGCGAAGGCCCAGAACAGGTTGCCTTTGATGATCGTGAGCGTGCGACGTGAGAGGGAAATCGCGTCGGCAACGGCGCGGATGTCGCCGGAGACGATGGTGAGGTCGGACGCCTCAATGGCCACGTCGGTGCCGGTGCCGACTGCGATGCCGAGGTCGGACTGGGCGAGGGCAGGGGCATCGTTGATGCCGTCGCCGACCATCGCCACCTGTTTGCCTTCGCTCTGGAGGCGTTCAATCTCGCTGGCTTTGTCTGCGGGGAACACTTCGGCCACGACGTGGTCGACACCAACCTCGGCGCCGACGGCATCGGCGGTCCGCTGGTTGTCGCCGGTCAGCAGGACCACTTCCATGCCCAGATCGTGGAACGCATCGACTGCCTCACGGCTGGTCGGCTTCACCCGGTCGGCGACAACGAACACTGCGTGTGCGGTCGGGGACCCGGAGTCGTCGTTCCAGCCGGCCAGCACGGCGGTGCGGCCGAGGGTTTCGGCCTTGGTGGCGGCCGACTCGATTTCGGCGGGCACCGTGTCGAACAGTGATCGGCGTCCAACTCGCACCTCGATACCTTCCACGGTTCCGGTGACACCGCTGCCCGGGAGGTTCTCGAACCCGTCGACCGAAGGCGGCTCTTCAACCGTGGCTGCGATTGCCCGGGCGATCGGGTGTTCGGACTTCGATTCGAGGGCGGCGGCGAGTCTGTGGGCGGTGTTGCCATCGGTGGTGGAGTCGGTGACCACCTCGGTGAGCTCCATGCGTCCCTCGGTGATGGTGCCGGTCTTGTCGAGCACCACAACATCGACTTGGCGGGTCTGCTCGAGTATCTCACCACCCTTTATGATCACTCCGAGCTGAGCCCCCCTACCGGTTCCGACCATGATGGCTGTGGGCGTGGCCAGTCCCAGAGCGCATGGGCAGGCGATGATGAGCACGGCAACGGCGGCGGTGAACGCCGAGTTGATACCGTGGCCGGTGACCAGCCATCCGATGAGGGTGAGGCTGGCGATGACGAGCACGGTGGGCACGAAGACGGCTGAGACCCGATCGGCCAGGCGTTGCACGTCGGCTCGTGATCCCTGGGCTTCCTCGACGAGTTGGATGATCTGCGAGAGCGCGGTGTCGGAACCGACCTTGGTGGCTTCGACAACCAGCGAGCCGTTGGCGTTGATGGTGGCACCGATCACGTCGTCGCCGGGGCCGACCTCGACGGGTACCGGTTCGCCGGTGACCATTGAGGCGTCGATGGCGGAGTGTCCTTCAACGATCACTCCGTCCGTGGCGATCTTCTCGCCGGGCCGTACGACGAATCGCATCCCGACCTCGAGGTCCTCGGCTGGTATCTCGCTGCCGTCTTCGAGCAGGGCAACGCTGGATCCGAGTTCGGCGAGGGCGCGGATGGCGTCGCCGGAGCGTTGCTTGGCCCGTGCTTCGAACCACTTTCCCAGAAGGATCAGGCCGATGATCGCAGCTGCGGTCTCGAAGTAGACGTGGCCGTCACTGCCCGAGAAGAGCACGACGATCGACCACAGCCAGGCGGAGAGGGTTCCCATCGACACCAGCGTGTCCATGGTGGTGGAACCGTGACGCAGGTTCATCCACGCGGCCCGGTGGAATCCGAACCCGCTATAGAACACGACGGGTGTTGCCAGCGCGCCGGCAACCCACCTGGATCCGGAGAACTCGAGGAACGGAACCATTGAGATGAGCAGCGCCGGGGTGGCGAAGACGGCTGCGAACACGAGGCGGCGGGTGAGTGAAACCAGGTGCTTGCGCTCCGCCTCCTCCTGATCGGGGTCATCGGGTACCGAGTAGCCGAGGCTCTCGACGGTGGCTTTGAAGGTCTCCTCATCGACGACATCAGGGTCGAAGATGACCCGGGCTTTGGAGGATGCGAAGTTGACGTCGGCCTGGTCGACGCCATCAAGTTTGGAGAGGCCGCGACCGATACGCGACGCGCACGCCGCGCAGGTCATCCCCTCAAGTGGAAGGTCTATGCGATTGGTCATGTCGGTAACATACCCCCCTACCCTATAAATGACAAGTGTAAAAGGTCACATTCACACAGTATTGGTCTGCCGTCTCCGGGCGTCGGCCGAAACACGAAGGGCGCCGACCCTGCGGTCGACGCCCTTCGTGTGTTGAGGTTCGGGGTGCTCTCAGGCACGGCCCTTCAGCAGGGCGTTCCAGTAGAGCATCGGCAGGCCGTACTTCTTGAGTAGCCACATGTCGCGGCGAGGCTTGGTGAGGTCGATGAGCGGGATGCTCGGTGTGTGCTCCATCGAGTAGTCGAATTCGGCGAGCAGCATTTTGTGTCGTGAGGTGGTGAGAGGGCACGACGCGTAGCCCCCGTAGCTGGCATCAACATCCTTGCCTTCGAGATGGGCCAACACGTTGTCGACCACCACCGGCGCCTGCTTGCGCACGGCCGCACCGGTCTTCGAGTTGGGTGTGGACCCGGCGTCTCCCAGTGAGAACACGTTGGGATAGCGCACGTGTTGATGAGTGTGCTTGTCGACATCGACGTAACCGGTCGGGGCATCGGTGGCCAATGGGCTCGACTTGACCCAGTCAGGAGCCGATTGATGGGGGACCACATGCATCATGTCGTAGGGCAGATCGAAGGCCGAGCCGTCGTCGTTCATCGGCTTGAAATGGGCTTGGCGACCATCGGGGTCGACCGACTTGAGCTCGGCCATCGTGTGAAGGTTGATGCCGTATCCGTCGATCACCTTGTCGAGTGCGTCGGCGAACACCGGCACACCGAAACTACGAGGTGTGGGCAGGACGAGGTGAACGTCGATGTTGTCGAGCACCCCCTGGTCGCGCCAGTAGTCGCAGGCCAGGTAGGCGATCTTCTGCGGTGCCCCGGCACACTTGATGGGCCCGCTCGGCATGGTGAACACGGCCGTGCCCGACTTCGTGTTCTGGATGAATTCCCAGGTCTTGGGAGCCAGGTCGATTCGATAGTTGGACGACACACCGTTGGATCCGAGTGTGTCGGTGACACCGGGGATCTTCTCCCAGTCGAGTTGGATACCGGGGCAAACCACGAGTGCGTCGTAGCCGATTGTCTTTCCCCCCGCGGTGGACACCGAGTTGTTGTCGGGATCGAATTCGGTGGCAGCGTCCTTGATCCACGTGACCTTCTTCGGCATGACCGACGACTCGTCACGCACCGGCTTGGTAGCCGAGACGCACCCACCTCCCACCAGCGTGAACAATGGTTGGTAGTAGTGCTTGTCGGAAGGTTCGATGACGGCGATGTCGTCAACCTTCTTGGCCAGTCGGGCCGCCACCGAAATGCCGGCGGCCCCACCTCCGACGATGACAATCTTGTGATGTTGGTCGGTGGACATTGGTAGGTCGCCTCGTTTCGCACGCCGGCCGGGCCGGCGGATGGATCAATGCGGATGTGCCAGACGTGACATCCGTCTCAGATAAATGTACGGACATTTATCCCCTGTGTCAATCGTCACAGAATTGCGAGGCATGAATCTCGTGGAATGGACCGGCGGGGCCGGTCAGGAAGGTCCGGCCGCGCCCCGAAGCTCAAGGGTGTCGCTCAGGTGACAGCGCACCATTCTGCCGGGCTCGATCTCACGCCATTCCGGAAGCTCGGTACGACAACGATCCTCGGCGTACGGGCACCGAGTGTGGAAGCGGCAACCCGAGGGAGGGTCGCTGGCGCTGGGCACCTCGCCGAGGAGAGTTATCGGCTTCATGGTGCGGTCGGGGTCGATGGCCGGGATCGCCGAGAGGAGGGCCTCGGTGTAGGGGTGCCGCGGCTGGCTGAACAGCCTGGTGGTCTCGGCCAACTCGACCAGCTGCCCCAGATACATGACCGCCACCCGATGGGACAGGTGGGCCACCACGCTCAGATCGTGGGCGATGAACAGGATCGCCACCCCGAGCTCCTCTTGAAGCTCGCCGAGGAGATTGAGTATCTCGGCTTGGATCGACACATCAAGCGCCGACACCGATTCGTCGGCCACCACGAACGAAGGGTTG
>JAJRXJ010000329.1 GCA_024276355.1 Actinomycetes bacterium
GGGGTTCGCCCTGGTCGAGGCGGGTCTCACCAGAGCCAAGAACGTGAGCAACATCATGGCCAAGAATCTTGCGGACGCCCTGATCGGAGGCGTCTGCTTCTTCGTGATCGGTTACAGCATCGCCTTCGCGTCGCATGGAACCTGGTGGGGTGGCCTGGGCGACTTTTTCATGAGCAGCAGCGCCGATCCGACGTCGCTCAACAATCCCGGTGCATCCGGTGTCGGCAACCTCACTCCGGCGACGTTCTTCTTCTTCCAGGTGGTGTTCGCGGCCACGGCGGTGACCATCGCTTCGGGGGCGATGGCCGAACGAACCAAGTTCAAGTCCTACCTGATTTTCTCGGCGGTGATGACGGCTGTGATCTACCCGGTGGTCGTCCACTGGACCTGGGGCGGTGGACTGGTGGCCAAGATGAGGATCGGTGACGCCGTCTACTCCGACTTTGCCGGCTCGACGGTGGTTCACATGACCGGAGGTATCGCCGCGTTGATGGGAGCGGCATTCCTCGGCCCCCGGCTGGGCCGATTCGGAAAGGACGGGCACGGGCACCCCTTTCCGGCCCACAGCATTCCGCTGGCGATCACGGGCGTGTTCATTCTTTGGTTCGGTTGGTTCGGGTTCAACCCCGGATCAGAGCTTGCTGCCGACACCCTAGTTCCGATGCTGGCCATGAACACTTTCCTGGCCGGAGCAGCCGGTGGCATCGCATCCGTCGTGATCATCTGGTGGAAGTCGGGTGTGCCCGACGTGGCGATGGCGGGCAATGGGGTTCTGGCCGGCCTGGTTGCGGTCACCGCTCCGGTCGGGGCCGTTGAGCCGTGGGCCGCCCTGGTGATCGGTGCCATCGCAGGTGTGATGGTGGTGTTCGCGGTTCTGTTTTTCGACCGGATCAGGATTGACGATCCGGTGGGTGCGGTGTCGGTCCACGGCCTCTGTGGGGCCTGGGGCACGCTGTCGGTGGGCCTGTTCGCCCGCTACGACGACGCCTTCCTGGGTAGAGAGAACGCCGGTCTCCTCTACGGCGGAGGTTTGGATCAACTTGCCGTGCAGGCGCTGTTCGTGGTGGTGATCGCGATTTGGGTTGCGGCCGCGGCCGGCTTGTTGTTCTTCGTGTTGAGCAGGACGGTCGGGCTGAGGGTTACCGCCGAGGAGGAGATCGAAGGACTCGACATCATGGAGCACGGCGGTCACGGGTACGGCGTTGATCCTCTGCCGGCGAGTTGAGTCCCGGGAGCAACCGGTCGCGGGCGAGGGACACGCAGTCCCGGCCGGACCTCTTGGCCTCGTACAGAGCCCGATCGGCGCTGATGATCAGATCGGTGAACGGCACATCCGACGATGCCGCGGCCACTCCGACACTGATCGTGAAGCTGGGCACCGTGCCTTCGATGAGTCTTACCGCGAGAGCATTGCGAAGCTTCTCCGCGAGGGCCGCGCCCTCCTCGATGCCGGCGTCGGGCAACGCCACCACGAACTCTTCTCCTCCCCATCGGGCCACGCTTGATCGGGTGTCCCTGGTGACGTCCCGGAGGGCGTCGGCGAACAGACGGAGGGCGCGGTCGCCGGTGTCGTGCCCGTGGCTGTCGTTGAGGTTCTTGAATTCGTCGAGGTCGATCATCAGCAGAGCCATGCTGGATGCTCCTTCGGCGGCCATGGTTCGTATCGCGTTCTCGAAGAACCGCCGGTTGTCGAGCCCCGTGAGCGGGTCGGTTCGGGCCTGCTTCGAGACGACGGCGTTGTTGCGGATGACGCTGAGTCGAATTCCGCCGTGATCGGCGATGGTGGACACCGCGGTCAGTTCGCGCTCGCTGAACGGCTCGGCACATGATCTGGTTATGTGGATCACGGCGGTGGATCGTCCACCTATGTTCACGGGCGCGCACATGGCCGTCCGGCAGTCGTGGTCGTCGGCGATCAGGTACGGGCAGGAGTCCAGGTTTCTGTTGTCGTCGAACACCTGCAGCCCGCCG
Organism: Actinomycetes bacterium; assembly: GCA_024276355.1. Lineage (GTDB taxonomy): Bacteria > Actinomycetota > Acidimicrobiia > Acidimicrobiales > Aldehydirespiratoraceae > SZUA-87. The sequence continues at coordinate 1,972 of JAJRXJ010000329.1, forward strand.
GTTCTGAGAGCCCTGCAGTCATCGGGAGACGAGACCGTGCATCCAGGCGCGGAGCCTGACTGATAGGTGGCCCTCAGATGGGACCTGCTCGAGTCGGACACAAGCATTCCGGCATGGTCGAACGGGTGTACCTCCTGTGCCACCGCCCTCGAAACCACCTGGACCGCGGTGTCCTCATCGGAGGCCATCTCCAGGGCCCGTCTGAGCTGAGTCTCGAACCGCTGGCGTCGTGAGGTCTCGAGCAGCTCGGCCTCGCGTGCCCGGTGGCTCCGATCCTGCTTGCGCAGTGTGGAGATGCTCAGTCCGGTAAGCACCACGGTCATGGCGGCTGCGATTGACAGGACGATGCCGACGAAGATCGTCGCCAGGTCGATGCTGCGCACCGCCGAGGCCCCGAGCGAGTCGGTCAGCGGCTGATAGAAGTCCTCCTCCAGGATGTCGAGGTGATGCCGCATCCTCTCGAACTCGGCCTTCGACCTCTCGAGGTCCATGTTGCGGTCGGGCCCGGGGGCGGCCGCCATCACGGCGGCCACGGTTGCGAGCCATTGGTCGCGGTCGGCTCGGAATCGGGCCACGTGCTGGGTCTCGCCAGGAAGCAGTGGGGCGATGGCCGTTCCAATGGCTCGGAACTCGGTCCACCGGTCGCCTGTCAGTTGGGCCAC
>JAJRXJ010000330.1 GCA_024276355.1 Actinomycetes bacterium
ACGCGATCGAATCCGGTCGACACCTCGGCGGTATCAGCCACGAAGGTTCCGGGCCGAAGCGACACCTGGGAGCGGATCGTGAGGCACCTGCTCGACAACGCAGCTCGTCACGCCGCCAGCCGGGTGTGGGTCGGGGTCCGTTCAGACGCGGGCGTCGGGGGCCTTCCGGTTTCCACGCTGTGGGTCGATGACGACGGCACCGGAATAGCTCCGACGGACCGCGAGTCGGTGTTCGAACGGTTCACCCGGCTCGACGAGGCCCGCACCCGTGACCGCGGCGGTGCCGGTCTCGGCTTGGCGGTGGTGGCCGAGTCGGTAGCCAACCTCGGGGGCACCGTGGAAGTGACCGACTCCCCCGCCGGCGGCGCCAGATTCATCGTCACCATCCCCACCACCCCGCCCCCCTGACCCGGTTTTGTGAACGTTTGGAGTCCCATTTGGGAGTCGAAACGTTCACAAAACCGGATTGGGGGTGGTGGTGATGCGGGTCAGCGGCCGAAGATTGACTTCAGCAGGCTCTTGCGGCGTGGCTTCTCGGCGTCGGCGAGCGCCTGGCGCAGGCCGGCCGCGGGCACAGCACCGCTGAAACGGGAGTGGACCTCGCCCTCGTGGAAGGTGATGATCGTGGGCATCGACTTGATGCCGAAACGTTTCACCAACGCGGCCTCACGATCCACATCGACCTTTGCGATCAGCACGTCGACCGGGACCTCTTTGGCCACCTGCTCGAGGTCGGGCGACATTGACCGACACGGCCCACACCATGTGGCCCAGAAGTCAACCAGTGCGATGCGGTGTGACGCGATCGCGTCGTCGAATGTTGCCGCCGTGAGGACGGTCGAATAGTGCTTGTGCTTGGCCATCGTTCGGAGAACCCCGACCACCACGCGACAATTCCACCTCAGCCCTCGAGCTCGGCCTTCACAGCTCCAAGAGTGGCCATCATGCCCTTCTCGATCGATCTGGGACGGTTGAGAACCCTCTGGTAGAGAAACCCCCGGAACCCCTCCCCCGGCGGGTACGAGACCGATTCGGTCACCTTCGTCGACCCGTCGTCGATCGGTTCCAGCTCGTAGCGCCAAGTGGTGTAGCCCTCGGTTACGAACTCGAACAGTCGACCGGGCTCGTACGCTGTGACCTCCGAGGTCGTTGTCCACTTCTTCAGGCTGACAGGCCCCAACTTGGCCTCGTTGTCGCCGGTGAACTTCGCCCCCACCGCCGGTCCATCGGCTCCGTCAACCCAGCGGCAGCTGATGCACTCCGGGCTTCGATCGCCGATTCTGGTGATGTCGGACACCGCCTTGAACACCTCGCCGGCCGGGCGCTTGATGGTCATGGTGGCCGATCTCTCGATCCTGGCATCGTCGCTCATGAGGCTCTCCGTTTCGATCAGGCGCAGAGTCTCGCGCGGCGGGGCCGCAAAGGCACGCCGTGGTGAATATGGTCGAGGCGTGAAGCCGCCACACCACTCAGCAGCCACCGTCGAACTCACCCGTGCCGAGGTGGTCGAAAGCGCCCATCTGGTCGACATCGTGGTGACCGACAGCGAGGGGTCGTTCGAGTCATGGGGCGATCCCGACCGCCCGGTGATCGCCCGTTCGGCGATCAAGTCGATCCAGGCCCTCCCCCTGATCACCACCGGCGCGGCCGACGCTTTCGATGTGAGCGACAACGAGCTGGCGCTGGCCTGTTCGAGCCACAGCGGTGAAGCCGACCACGTGGCGATGGTGAGATCGTGGCTCGACCGCATTGGCCTCGACGAGCAGGCTCTCGAGTGCGGAATCGATCAGCCGATCAACGATGCAGCGGCGTCGGCCGCGGTGGTCGACGGGTGTGCAACCGCGTCGGTGTTCAACTGTTGCTCTGGAAAGCACACCGGGTTCCTCACCACCGCTGTCCATCTCGGTGAGAACCCCGCCGGATACATACGCCGAGACCATCCCGTGCAGCAACGAGTCGAACGGGCCGTCTCGAAAATGACCGGCGTCGAGCTTGCCGAGCAGACGAGTGGGCTCGACGGATGCGGCATCCCCGTGTTCGCGATCCCGCTGAAGCGTCTGGCGTTGGCGATGGCCCGCCTCGTCGATCCGGTCGGCCTGCCCGATGATCTGGCCACGGCTTGCAACCGGCTCGCCGATCTGCTGCCATCACGCAGCCACTTCGTGTCGGGCACCGGCCGCACCGAAACCCGACTGGCCGAGGCCGCCTCCCAACCGTTGATCGCCAAATCGGGCGCAGAGGGCATGTTCATGGCTGCCCTCCCCGACCGGGGGATGGGAATTGCACTCAAGGTACGTGACGGTGCCGGCCGGGCCTCCGAACAGGCGATCTGGGGGGTTCTCGATCGGTTCGGCGCGCTCCACGAACCGCTTGACGACACCCCCATCTCGAACAAGGCCGGTGAACAGGTCGGTGTGCGGCGGATCGTGCTGCCCCGATGAACCGGCTCGTGCTGGCCCGCCACGGTGAGACCGAATGGAGCAGCACCGGCCGCCACACCGGTCGGACCAATGTCCCCCTCACCGCCGAGGGCCGACACCAGGCCGACCAGATCGCCGGCAAGCTAGACGACCGGGATTTCGCGGCTGTCTGGTCGAGTCCGCTGCAGCGTGCCCTCGAGACCAGCCGACGCGCACTTCCACGGCGCGAGCCCGAAATCTTCGATGACCTGCAGGAATGGGACTACGGCGACTACGAGGGGACCAGAACCGCCGACGTGAGGCTCAAGATCCCCGGTTGGACGGTGTGGACCCACGAGGTCACCGGCGGTGAATCGGTCGACGAGGTCGGTCGACGATCCGACGGGGTGATCAAACGGGCTCTGACCGTCGACGGCGATGTCTGCGTGTTCTCCCACGGCCAGTTCCTGAGGATCCTCGCGGCCCGGTGGCTGGGCCTGCCGGCCGACGCCGGCCGTCTGTTCGCACTCGACACCGCCACCGTGTCGACCCTGGGGTTCGAGCGCGAGACCCGGGTGATTCGCCGCTGGAACGAAGCCTGCCACCTGGCCCCGTGACCACCAACCACCAACCACCAACCACCAACCACCGACCACCAACCACCCACCACCCCGATCTATGACCTTGGAGGGCTGATTGCGACGCCCACGAGGTCAGAAAAGCCAGAGATGCGGATCTATGACCTTGGAGGGCTGATAGCGACGCCCACGAGGTCAGAGATCGGGGTGGTCGGTGGTCAGTCGATGCGGTAGAAGGCGGCGGCGTTGTCGGCGAACAGCTTCTGCTGATCCTCAACGGAGTAGTCGCCCACGATCTCGAAGAAGGCGTCGTAGAGCGTCTCCCAGCTGATCGACACCTTGTCCATCGGGAAGTTCGAGGCGAACATGCACCGGTCGACGCCGAACGTTTCGATGCCATGGCGAATGTGGGAGCCGATGTCGTCGACGACTCGGCTCACCGATGGTGCCTGATCCAGTTCGTGGTAGCCAAAACCCAGGTTGCACATGAGCAGCCCACTCAACTTCAACCAGACATTGGGGTTCTCGGCGACGCGTTCGAGATCTTCGTACCAGTCGCGGCGGATCGCGTCGCGCTGCTGAGGGGTCTGACCCAGCCCACCGAAAGGCCCGGCCAGAGCGATCGGTGTGCCCATGTGGTCGAGCACCATTCGCGTGTCGGGCACCCGGCCGGCAAGACGGGACAGGTCTCGCAGTTGGTTGGAGTAGACCCACGCGTCGAAGCTGAGATCACGCTCACCGACCATCCGCAGGCCGGCCTCGAACTCGGGGGAGGTGAGGGTGGCAGTGGACTCGGCCCAGTCGTGGATCTTCCTGCTCGGGTGGGCCGCCATCATGTCGCGTACCCCCACGAACCGATTGCTCGCCGCGGCATGGGCGTCGAGCACCGCTGCGAGATTGTCGGCATCACCCAGATTCGCGTGGGCCACCAGAGCAAGCGGCGGGTCGTCGAGGGCGTCGACCCATTCGGTCTCACCCACAGGGCCCATCGGCCCCTTGGCCTCCCAACCGGCCTCCACGTGGACGTATCCGGCCACGTCGTACTTTCCGGTGTCGCGGTGGTAGTCGGACGGCATGTGGGCGCTGACGACATACCGGGAATCACCGACGAAGTCGACCAGTGGACCGGGCATCAACAGCTTGACCGACCTGTCGAGAACGCCCGGCCAGCGGCCGAGCAGCTTGACCAGTGGGCTCGCGGCCCGAGGCGTGGTGCGGGGATCCCATATGTGGACATGGGGATCGATGATGCGGATGTCCTGGCTCATGTGCCGACACTAGACCGCATACGCCCAGCCCACCGCGGCCGCCTACTGTCGGCGCATGCGTGAGATTCATTCGCTGGCCGAATTCGACAACCAGATCGCCACCCACGGCAACCTCGACGATGTCGTGATCCAGGGGCTCGACCTGTGCGATCGAACCGAGGCAATCGTCGCCGCCAGTTGCTCGGGAACCACCTTCCTCGGCGCCGCCCTCACCGATGCCGCGCTGCGTCACGTGCATGACGTCGGCGGGGTGGCATTTCCGCGGCTGCCCGACCTGCCGTTCAATCCCTACCGGCCATGTCTCTACCGGCAACGTGAGTTGCTGCAGGGGTGGGAGCCGGGCGACACCACCGGGCTCCACACCTTCGAGCAGGCCCTCGACACCCGCATATACCGGTGGGCCGCGCAGCACCCGCGGGGCTCACACCTGCCGGTCATCCATGCATTGGCACGACGGCTCCACGACCATGCCATCGACGACGCCCTTCGCGACCATCTCGACACCCAGCCGCGGGTGGTGGCCATCATGGGCGGCCACGGCCTGACCCGGGCCGACGCCACCTACCGGACAGTGACCGAACTCGGATGGATGCTGGCCGCCGCCGGTTACCACGTGGCCACCGGCGGCGGTCCCGGGGCCATGGAGGCCGCGAACCTCGGTGCCTGGTTGTCGCCGCGGCCCGACGCGGCCGTCGACGACGCCATCCGGCGACTCTGCGTCGCCACCGACTTCGCCGACACCGACCCCTACCTCACCGCCGGGCTCGAGGTGTGCGACACGTTCGCCGACGGCGGGGAGAGCCTGGCCGTGCCCACCTGGTTCTACGGCCACGAACCCACCAACCAATTCGCCACCCACATCGCAAAGTACTTCGCCAACTCGATCCGCGAGGACGGCCTGCTGGCCATCGCCAACCACGGCGTGATCTTCGCTCCCGGATCTGCCGGAACGGTGCAGGAGATCTTCCAGGACGCCACCCAGAACCACTACGGCGTGTTCGGTGTGGCCAGCCCGATGGTGCTGCTGGGACGCAGCTACTGGAGCGAGACCCTGCCCGCCGAACGCCTGCTCCGCGAGTTGGCGGTCGGCCACGTCTACGCCGACATGATCACGACAACCGACTCTGCCGATGAGGCACTACGTTGGATTGCTGACCACCCACCCCGCGGAGTGCCCGCCTGACCCCGACGGACCCAACCCATGCCCGACACCCAACCCAACGGACTGCTTGCCCTGAGATTCTCCGAACCGCTGATGGCCCAGGAGTGCGTGCTGGCCATGGGTCGGCTGGCCAAGAATCACGTCATCGAGATCGACGACATCGCGATCGTGAGGCGAACCGATGGCCGCACCCGCATTCAGCAGACCCGCGACCTCAACACCGGCCAGGGAGCCAGCGCCGGTGGATGGGTGGGTGCTCTGGTGGGCATGTTGGGCGGTCCTCCCGGGATGATCGCCGGTGGCGCGCTCGGCGCCGCCGTCGGCGGTCTCTGGGCCAAGCTCCACGATGTGGGTATCGACGACGACCACATGAAGGAGATGGGCAACCGCCTGCAGGACGGCGAGTCGGTGGTGTTCATCCTCATGAAGGACTGCCATGTGGGCGGGCTCGCCAAGGAGCTGCGCCGGTTCAACGCCGAGATCTTCGAGTCGACGCTCACCGACACTGCCGACGAGATGATCCGCGAGAGCCTCGCGGTTGAGGTCTAGGGCAACCTGCGCGCTCAGCCCCGGGGCGAGATGATGCAGGGTCCTCCGTCGCAGGTGTCGATCACGGCTCCGTCGGGCCGCAAGAACGCCGCTATCTGGTCGTAGGCCGCGGCGGCGCGACGCACGTCCTCGTGGGGGTCGGAACCCTCTGCGGGGGGCAGATTGACCGGTGGCGGCATGGGCGAGCCGCTGTCGAACATGACCGTGGCCGACCCGTGGAACGGATAGCTCTCTATGTGGGGAATGCCCCATGCCGGCTCGACATCCTCGGACCTACCGTCGGCAAACGCCGGCCAGTGCACCGAAGCACCCATCGACCTGGCCATCACATCGGCGGCCGCATTGGCCACCTGATGATCACCCAACGCCAGTTGCAACAGACCGATCTTCTCGCCGACCCCTGGCAGCGGGTCGGTGAAGTGGTTGACGTAGCCGTTCCCCTCGCCGCGGTCCCACAGCATCTGGGCGACGAGCAGAACGATCGCCTGGTCGAGCTTGTCGGGATACGACGGATCGAGAATCTTCTGGTAGGTGTTGAAGTCGACGCTGCGGTTGAGCAGCGTGCTGTAGTTGACGCCCGGCACACCGAACACGCCGCGGTCCCAGTCGAACGACACCGCAGTGGTGACCGGACCCATGATGCCACCCTGGGAGATGCCGTAATAGTAGAGCTCGTCGGTGTTCAGCAGTTGCTGCCCATCGGCTGACCGGAAGGCCGGGTCGGCCGCGAAACCGTCAGGGTGCTTCATCAGGCGACCCAGGTAGAGCGTGTTGAGGTGTCCCTGAAGCAGACGGTCGGCGAGCGTGTAGAAGTGGCCGAAGTCCTGCAGCGACTTGATGGCGTTTCCGACATCGGAGCCGCCCATGCCGATCAGTTCGGTACCGCAGATCACGTATCCGTAGTTGTCAGCCAACAGGGACGGCCCGGCCGAGGTCACCTGGCCGATCTCGCCGAGCAGGCCGTGCCCGTAGATGACCCCCGCGCCCGGATTGTCGGGAGTGGTGGTGTCGGTGATCTGGCAGCGATAACTCGAGGTGAACGTGCCGTTGCGACTCGGCAGTTCGGCGCCGTCGACCAGGTTGAGGCCCTCCCCGGGGGACCCGTCGCCGGTCAGATACAGCGGCACCTCGTAGGTTCCTTCGATCACGGTTCTGTTGCGGTCGTCTTCCCGGGTGACCGTGTCGACGGTGAACTTGGGGGCGGCGTCGCCGAGTAGGTCGAATGCGTCGTCGCGCATGGCCAGCAACGGACCGGTGAGGTTTTCGGTGGAGATCACCGTGAAATCCCATGCGATGACCAACGAGTCACGAGCCACACCCTGAGCCTCGAGATCGGCGAAGATCTGATCCATCGCCGGGCGGCGGGCCTCAACCTCGGGCACGGTGGTCTCGAGGCGGTCACGGTAGGCACGGAAGGCGTCGGTGGGCTCAATGATGTTGCCCGACTTGTCGACGAGGTTGCGTATGCCGATCACGATGCGATGCCCGTCGGGATAGTTCTTGGCCGGGCGAATGAACAGGCCGGGTTGTTCCCCCGGGTGGGCGTTGGCATCGAGCTCAGCCCAGTGGGGCCACAGCTCGCCGGTGGTGGCGTCGATCACGACCGTCGGCGAAGAGGGGTCGAGCGAGGCTCCGATGTCGGTCACCGGCACCAATCCGGACGCCTCGGCATCAACATCGGGAATGAGAACCAACCCGGCCGCACCGGGGCTGAACCCGTCGTTGAGGTTGTAGCGGCTGGTGTCGACGTGGTTTCCGTCGGCGTTGGCCGGCATCGAGTCGGGCGAGAAGTTGACCCGACGACCGGTACCGGTTGAGGCATCGGGAACGGTCAGGTAGTCGGATGGGAACGGGAGCATGCAGCTCTCACCGATGAACTCGCACCGGTCGGGGTTGGCGACGCTGAGCTCGATGGTGCCGGCGAACTTCGAAGTTGTCGTTGGGGTCGGTTCGGTTGTGGTGGGCGCCGCCGTGGTGGCGGCCGCGGTGGTGGGCGGTGAGCTGGTCGAGGGGGCCTCGGCGCTGGTGCCGCCCCCACCCGAGCAGGCTCCCGCGAACATCGCGAAAGCCGACATCACAACAAGAATTCTCCTCATGGATCCCCCCGGACCAACCGTTCGTCTTGCGACAGGTCTACCGCGACTGCCGTCGGGGTGGCCAATTCCGGGGCGGTCCGATTCAGGGGCGAACCACCAGCGGCACTTCCACCCACGACGGCGAATCGACGGCTCCTGCGTCGTTGCTGAACCGGGCGGTGTAGGAACCCGGAGCCAAGCCGGTGAGGACAATGTGGAACTCACCCCACGCCTCGCCCCAATCGGTGGTGGGCACTCCGAGACGGGTGGTGGGCTCGCCGGAGATGTAACAGCCGTCGGAACACACGACCGACACCGCTTCGTCGTATCGGTCGATCACCTCAGCCTCCATCTGGGCCTCGAACGGGCGGGCGTAACCCACGATCTCGACAGTTCCGGAATCCATCGATGGATCCGTGGCGCTGGTCGTGATCGACTCCACGATCACATCCTCGCTCGTCAGTGGGACCTCTATCCCACCCGGAGCCAGGGGAGCCTCGGAGAAATCGATCGCCACGCGAGCCGGGCTGGTCAGGAATCGCACACCGAAGTCCGTGAACTCGCCGCTGGGGAACACCACCACTTCCAGATCGCCCGACCTGGTGTCGTTCCTTGCGAGGATCACACCGTCCCCGAGGTTGGGATCGACGGTGTCGATGTCGACGCGTTCGATTCCGGCGAGCACCACCCGCAACACGTTGCCGGTGATCGAGGCGATGACGCCTCCCGGTACCACCTTGGCCTCGGGCCCCGGGGAGTCGTAGGTGAAGTCGGTTCCGAGCCAGATCACCAGGTGGCCGCACCCCTCGGTCCGGTCGACCAATACCTTGCTCACATGATCGGCTGCCGATTGCCGCGTCGGAGACTCGGCAGTCCCGTTGACACCAAGCGTCGGAGCCGCGAAGTCGCAGACGATGGCTGGGGTGGTGCTGGTGGTGGTGGCACTTGTGATGGAGGTGACCGATCCACCGGGAGACTCACCGGTGGTGGACGGCGCGGCCACACTGGCAGTTGATCCTCCGCCACAGGCAGCGGCCAGCAGCGCGATCGCCGCCGGAACCGCCGCCAGTGAACCCGTTCGCGACGTTCCACGTTCAAGGCCGGATCTGAACATCTCCGAACATTACGCCACTTTGTGTCCACGATTCGTCAGCGGCGCGTCTGGACCATCGACCAACACGGTTCGTGAGGTTTCGCATGTGCCAGCACAACCGACTCCGATGGAAGGGAGTCCCAGCTTGTCGATACTCTTTGGACCCATGGCGTCCGATGGTGAACTCGTTCAGCGCTACGTCGCTGGGGATCGTGCCGCCCTCGGCGACATCTACGAGCGCTACGCGGATCGCGTCCACGACATGTGCATGGCAATGCTCCATTCCCCGGAAGACGCTGCCGACGCGTTCCAGGACACCTTCCTCATCGCAGCCCAGCGGCTCGACGGGTTGCGCAAGCCCGAACGGTTGCGACCCTGGCTGTATTCGGTGGCCAGGAACCAGTGCCGGGCACGTTTGCGGACCCGCAAGCGGGTCAGGCCCGAGGAAGACACCGGTATCGACATCGGCGTGGAGATCGACATGACCGGCAGGGTCACGAGCGCCGAGGTCACGGCTCTTGTTGCCGATGCGGGCGCCGGCCTCAACGACCGCGACCGCGAGGTTCTCGATCTCCATATGCGCCACGGACTCGAAGGTGAGGACCTCGCCGAGGTCCTTGGAGTATCGGTGCAGAGCGCCTACAAGCTCGTACAGCGGGCGAAAGGCCGGGTCGAGAAGTCGATCGGGTCACTGCTCGTCGCCCGCCACGGCCGAAAGCGGTGTCCGTCTCTCAGCGACATTCTCTCCGGTTGGGACGGCCGGTTCGATCCGCTGATCCGAAAGCGAGTGTCCCGTCACATCGATCACTGCGATGAGTGCGCCAATCGCAGAACCGCTCTGCTCGACCCGAGCGGAATGGCCAGCGCGATGCCGTTCGCCCCGGCGCCGGCGGCCCTGCGCCACAATGTGATCGACTCGCTGATGTCGGATGTTTCCGGGCGGCCGACACACGAATTGCAGTGGCGGGGCGATGGTTTCCCGGTCGGCGCGGGTCGCGGTGGACGCCGCATGTCGGCTCTGACATTCGCCGGGGTGATCGCTGTCGTGGTTCTGGCCGGTGGGTTGTTGGGAGCCGTCGGGGCCAGTTCGCTTCGGGGTCACGTTTCGGTGACCGGCCCGACCACATCCACAACCACCATCGCTCTGCCCACCACCACAGCGGTCACGGTGGTGCCACCAACCACGAACATCACCACGACCACGATCGCGCCGGTTGCCACTGTCGCCACCACGACAACCACAACCACAACCACAACCACAACCACGGCGGCACCCACCACCACGGCATCCATCACGACCACCACCACGAATCGCCCGACGACCACCACTACGGATCGCCCGACGACCACTGCTCCTTCCACAACAGCGGTCGTCGATCTCACCCCACCGAAGCTCGGTACTCCCACAACCGACGCGGGAGTCATCGATGAGGACTATCCAAGGGCGCCCTGCAAGTACCCGAACACCGCTGGTCTCACCGTGGCAGCATCCGACAATGTCGCCGTATCGGCCGTATGGGCCACATGGACAATCGGCGGCTCGTACAACAGCGTCGGCTTCTCGCTGGGGCGCGATGGCCTCTGGCACGGAACCTTCGGACCATTTCCGAGCGGCACCGTCGGCACCGGCGGAGAGCTCGTCGCCATCTCCATCAACGCCGTCGACACCTCCGACAACATGGCCACCATCGACATGCAACGACCCATACAGGTCAACCGCTGCGGCCCTCTCACCCCATCCACGACCTTTCCCCTGATCACGATCCCACCGGTGTTCACTTTCAACCCGGTGATCACCACCACCACCTTGTTCTTCCCCATTCCGTAGACACCCGGGAATTCTTTTCCAAGAAAGTGTCCAATCCCCGGATCGGCCTACTCAGGACCATCACACGGCGACCAACCCGGTCGCCCGCACCCTGGAGTAGCAGCCATGAAGAACCGCACGATCATCGCAGCCGGCGTCCTCGTCGTCTCGGCCCTTTTCACGATCGGGGTCATCACCCTGATGGGTGGAAGCAGCACAGCCGATTCCACCGAGGGCAGCCCCGAGGTCGCCACCCGGGTCGAGGCATCCAGCCAGACCAACGGTGAGACCTCCCAGGCGGATACCGCCGCCGATGTCAACTCTGGCGTTCCCGCACATCTCTCAGGCGTGGCCAACCCGGCCGGCCCCGCTCCCAGCTCCTCATCGGGCACAAGCTCCTCAACCGGCACCAGCTCCTCAACGAGCACCAGCTCGCCGTCGGGCACCGCCGCCCCGGCCACCACTTCGGCCCCGGCAGCTCCCGCTGACCCGTCGGCCCCATCATCCCCCTCGGTGCCCGAGCCCACCCCAACGACTCCGGGTCCCTCCACTCCCGCCCCCACGACCACGGTTTCCCCCACGCCCACCCCTCCCGGGCCCACCGGCACCCTCCCGACGTATCCCTTCCCCCTCCCCACCTTCCCGGTGCCGCCCATGACCGTCCCCACACCCAGCATCCCGCCGACCCCCACACCCTCCATCACCCTCCCGCCTCTGCCCTTCCCGCTCCCCACCATCCCGGCACCGCCAACGACGGTCCCCACACCCAGCATCCCGCCGATCCCCACACCCACCTTCACCCTCCCGCCTCTGCCCACCGTTCCCCCGATCGGCTTCCAGCCCCTTCCGACCCCCGGACCGGCACTGCCCCCGATCCCCTGCATCCCTGGGTTCACCTGCTGAACCCGATTCCCCGGAGCTGAATCACACACCGACGCGGTGGTGGGATGGGCAAGTGCCCATCCCACCACCGCGTCGACACGACTACGGTTTCGCCATGACCTACGCACCGGCCGACCGCGAGTACCTCGATGCCGACAGCCACATCATGGAGCTGCCCAACTTCCTGATCGACTACGCCGACCCCGACGTCCGCACCGAGCTGAAACCCGTGAGTTACAGCGCCTCGCTGGTCACCGATGAAGAAGTCGAAGCAATCCTTGCCCAAGGGGGCCGCCACAGCCCGGAGCATGTGGAGGCCCAGATCGCTCTGGGCGATCGCCTGATCGCCGAGTCCAAGGAGATCCAGGCGCTCGGTGCCTTCGACCCGGCCGACCGCACCATCGCTCTCGACATGCTCGGCTTCAAACGGCAGCTCGTGTTCGCCACCCACAGCGTGAAGCCCGTGTTCCACCCCAGCACCAACATGTCGCCGCGTCTCCGATACGGCGCCACACGTGCCCACAATCGGGCCATGCGTGATTTCTGTGCCGACGACCCCCGCCTCATGGGCGTTGGCGTCGTGCCGTTTCACAACATCGAACACGCTCTCGCCGAGCTCGACTGGGCGCTCGATGCCGGTCTCGCGGCCATCTGGGTTCCACACGGTCTCGTCGCCGACCGGTCACCCGGCCATGTCGACCTCTACCCGTTCTGGGCCCGCCTGGAGGAATCCGGCACGCCTTTCGTGTTGCACATCGGTGGTGCTCCCCTGCAACTCGACCCCGGCTGGGCCAATACCGGCCGCCCCCCGGCTCGCGACTGGATGGGCGGCGGAGAGAACATTCGCAGCAAGGACATGGCCGTCCTCCATCAAGGGCCCGAGACCTTTCTCTCGATGCTCATGATGGACGGAGTGTTCGAGAAGTTCCCCGGCCTGCGCGGCGCCAGTGTCGAACTCGGTGCCGGGTGGGTACCGGCCATGCTCGAGCGACTCGACATGGTCGTGCGCTCCTGGAGCAAGGTCGATCAATACTTGGCTGCAATCGACCGAACCGCCACCGAGACCTTCCGCGAGCAGATGGCATTCACGCCCTATGTGTTCGAAAACATCGGCAATCTCATCGATCAGTCACACGACGACCTCTACCTGTTCTCCAGCGACTACCCCCACGTCGAGGGAGGACACGACCCCATCGGGCGTTTCGAGCAGTCGCTCGGCGAACGGCCGGCGGTCACACGCGACCGCTTCTATTCCGAGAACTTCCTGAAGCTGTTTCCCCGATCCTGAGAGAGCCAACGGTGCTCGAGGTCGGCAGCATTGACCGGGCGATCGAAGTGGTAGCCCTGACCGATCTGGCATCCCAGCTGTCGTAACAGATCCAATTGCTGTGGGGTTTCGATGCCTTCGGCCACCACGTCGTACCCCAAGGCCGCGGCCAGCTCCACGATGGTCTTGACAACTGCGTCCGAACTCCTCGACCGGCCCAGTTTGTCGACAAATGCACGGTCGATCTTCAAGATGTCGACCGGCAACTCCTGCAGATCCGACAGCGAGGAATAGCCGGTTCCGAAATCGTCAATCGAGATTCTCACTCCCATGTCGCGTAGGGCCGAGAGCCGTCCGGCCACCGCTCTGGCATCGTGCAGAAACACGCCTTCGTTGATCTCGACCACCAGGGAACGAGAATCGAGGCCGGCATGTCTGAGCAACGACTCCAGGTCCGAGAGTGCATCCCTGCGGTTCGCGTGAACGCCCGAGATGTTGACGGCCAGCTCGATCTCCCGTCCGAATCGGGCTTTCCATTCAGCAACCTGCGCGGCCGCGATCCTCAGCACGGTCCGGTCAAGTTCCACGATCTGACCGGTGGCCTCGGCCACCTCGATGAACGAATCCGGGGTCAGCAGATCATCTCCGACCCTCAGCCTCGCGAGAGCCTCCACTCCAACCATTCGGCCGCTGGACATCTCGACCAGGGGCTGATACACGACCACGATTCCGTCGTCGTGGAAGGCATCTCCGATCCGCAACTCCACCTCGCGGCTGCGCTCACCGACGGCCCGCAGAGAGTCATCAATGAACACGATCGGCTCACCGATCTTCTTCGCGTGATGCATGGAGTCGTCGGCTTCGCGCAGGAGCCTCCCGGTATCGACCTCGCCGGGCTCGGAAGTTGAGACACCGAGCCGGGGATCGAGTTCCACTTGGACGCCACCGACGGAATACGGCCGTGATAGTGAGTCGTGGATACGGTGGGCAAGCCGGTGAGCGACCGACTCGTCGGCACGGCACAGAACCACGACGAACTCATTTCCACTGATCCGCGCCACGAAGTCCCCACTTCTCGCCACCGCCCGCAACCGCGATGCCGCAAGCCTGAGGACCTCATCACCGATCTCGTGCCCATAGGTGTCATTCACCATTCGGAAGTGTCTGAAATCAAGGAAGACGACCGACAATGCCCGGTCGGCATCCCCATCACCCCCGAGCGTTTCCATGTGGTCGACGAGAGCCTCTCGATTGTGGAGGCCCGTGAGGCCGTCATGGGATGCCTCGTGGGAGAGCCTCGACATGACACGATCGCGTTCCGTCACCAATTCCCGTACCCGTAGGACCGTCGCGGCAAGGTCGGCAGAGATTTCACCGCCGTTTCCTTCCACCAGCGACAGCCCTGACGGGTCCAGCCTCCAGTCGCCTTCGGTTTCCGTAGTGACCAGGCGGGAAAGAGACGCCTCCACCACATCGATCGATGCGCCCGCGGCTATCAGCTCCATGGCATGTGACTGTCCCTGGGCCAGCCTCTCGGCTCTGTCGCGTCGGTGGTCCTCGGCCGCGAGACGCGACTTGGTCTCGTCGTGTGCCAACCTCACGCCACGGATCATCTCCCTACCGAATGCGAGCAGAGCAACCACAGCCACGATCGGAAGCACGACCAGCGACTCCCGCAGCCCACGCGGGAAATGATCGGCGAACCCCTCCCTCACGATCACCAACTCCGTTCCGTCGGCCATCCCAGCCGTGCTTTCGAGAAGATCATCGGCTGTGGATTTGAATTGATCCGGTGCGATCGCCGCGCCTGATTCGGTTGATGAGATGAGGCGATCCACGCCACCGAGTTCGTGCAGAAGTTGGTGGAGAACATTGATGGATTCCTGATCCACCAGGGTCGCCACATCGGCCGACGCCTCATCGATCCTCACCATCGAGGCCCCATATGAGTCGCGGAGATCCGAAATTGGAATCTGTCCCTCGGGAAACTCGTCAAGTTTCTCGGCCAACGTGAAGGCGTTCGTACGGATTCTGTTGAAGTCCCCGGTGATCGTGTGAAGCGCGAGATCATGACGGGCGAGGTCACCGGTTGCCGACCTGAACTCCAGGTCGGCACCTACGAGTCCAACCACCGAGACGACGAAGACGGCCGCATACGCCCAGACACGTTTCCGCCAGAAAGGTCGAAACAAAGCTTCGGCCGACATAGATCCACCTCACAACCCACGTCCGCGAGGGCGGGCGCGCCACCGACAATTGAAGCTCTGTTTCCGTACGGAACATACGGGCAAAGGTCACATGTTGGGGCTGCCGCAGAATGCCCCGACCCCGGAAAGACACTAGGCTCCGAACGCATGTTCGATGATCTCAACAAACAGCAGCAGGCTGCTGTCGATCACACCGGGTCGCCGTTGTTGATCGTGGCCGGTGCCGGCACCGGCAAGACCAAGACCCTGGTGGCCCGCGTGGCTCGCATCCTCGAAGACGGCGCCGACCCCAACCGGGTGTTGCTGCTCACCTTCACTCGCCGCGCCGCGGCCGAGATGATCGGACGGGTCGCCGCGGCCGCTCCCGACCGTCACGCCACCCAGGTGTGGGGCGGAACATTCCACGCCATGGCCAACCGACTGCTGCGCACGTTCGGGCAAGCCGCCGGCCTGTCCTCCGGTTTCACCGTGCTCGACAATTCCGACTCAACCGACATGATGGGCATGGTTCGTACCGAGCAGGGATTCGGCGAACGGGGCAAGCGCTTCCCCCGCAAGGAAACCATCTCCGGCATCTACTCCCGAATGGTGAGCAGCCAGGCCAAGCTCGTCGATGTGCTCGACACCGACTACCCGTGGTGCGCCGACCACGCCGACGACCTCAAGGTGATCTTCACCGAATACACCAAACGCAAGCGGGCCAACAAGGTCCTCGACTACGACGACATGCTCCTCTTCTGGCGCGGTCTCACCGCCGGACCGGTCGGTAATGAGTTGCGCCGCATGTTCGACCACATCCTCATCGACGAATACCAGGACACCAATCCCGTCCAGTCCGACATTGTGCGGGGCATGTGCGACCCCCACACCGATCTGTGTGCGGTGGGCGACGACGCTCAGGCCATATACGGCTTTCGTGCCGCCACCGTCGCGAACATGTGGTCGTTCTCCGAGCATTTCCCGGGTGCCACCACCATCACACTCGACCAGAACTACCGCTCCACCATGCCCATACTGGCCGTGGCCAACGGCCTGCTCGGCCAGTCTGCAGACCACTACGAAAAGAATCTGTGGTCCACCCGCACCGACGGGGTCAAACCCACGCTGATCACCCACCGCGACGAAGGCGACCAGAGCCGCCACGTGGCCATAGCGGTCCTCGACGCCCGGGAGCGGGGTATGGATCTGCGTGATCAAGCGGTCCTGTTTCGCAACGGGCATCACTCCGACGGACTCGAATTGG
>JAJRXJ010000331.1 GCA_024276355.1 Actinomycetes bacterium
CGGGCCTCGCGGGCGGCGGCCTCGGCGGCGGCCTCGGCGCGGGCCTTGGCCTGCTGTTCGGCTATGTCGGCCTCTTCCAGTGCGTTGCGCTGGGGAGCGTCGTCGGTGACCCGCTTCGACCGAATGAATCGGCCTTCGCGAACTGCATCCGAGATCACTCGGCTCATGAGTTCACCGGCGCGGATGGCATCGTCGTTGCCGGGGATGGCGAAGTCGACGAGGTCGGGATCACAATTGGTGTCGACCACGGCCACGATCGGGATACCGACCTTGCGGGCCTCGGTGACGGCGATGTGTTCCTTCTTGGTGTCGAGGATGAACACGGCCTGCGGGAGCTTCTCCATGTCGCGGATGCCACCGAGATTGCGCTCGAGCTTGACCAGCTCACGGTTGATGAGAAGGGCTTCCTTCTTGGGCATCGACTCGAACTCGCCCGAGTCGCGCATGCGCTGGTATTCCTTCATCTTCGAGACACGCTTGGAGATGGTCTGGAAATTGGTGAGCATGCCGCCGAGCCAGCGCTCGTTGATGTAGGGCATGTTGCATCGCTCGGCGTAGGACTGAATCGACTCCTGGGCCTGCTTCTTGGTGCCGATGAACAGCACGGTGCCGCCCTCGGCGACGAGATCGCGGATGAAGACGTATGACTTCTCGAGATGTCCGAGCGTCTGGTGGAGGTCGACGATGTGGATTCCCGACCGCTCGCCGTGGATGAACCGCTTCATCTTGGGGTTCCAGCGACGGGTCTGGTGACCGAAGTGGACACCAGCCTCCAACAACTGCTTCATGGAAATGACTGCCATTGCTTCTCCCGGTTGACGAATCAGCACCCGACGCCTTGGCGACCGGGTTCGGTGCTGACCGCTGTGGTCTTCCGACGGATCCGACCTGGAACCGTGCGGGGCCCGATGGGCCGCTGGCAGTGTAGCGGGCGGCCGGTCGGGCTCATCATGGCCGGTTCCTGTGGGTGGGGTTCGATCATCCGATCGTGGAAATAATCACACCCCCGGCCACCAGACCGGCACCCGCCCGTTCGAGCTGTTCAACTCCGAATGCCTTGGCCCCGGTCACCAGGCGCTTGAACCGGCCCACGCACGCGGACGGAAGATCGGCCAGAGCGAGCGAGACTTCGCGGTCGACCTCGTCGTATCCGGGCATGTCGCCGTGTACGTGGAGTCCCACCGGAACATCGATCACCACGTTTTCGGCACCTTTGGCGGCGGTTGTGGATCCGGGAACCACGAGATCGCCGGAGGCGCCAATCGACACGGCATGAACGCCTTGGGGAAACGCAACATCGCTGGTGGTCCCGGCGTAGCCGCTCGGCGACAGGTCGTCGATCGCGTCGGCGGCGATCATCGAATCGGGCGCGACCACTTCGACGGTGCTGACGATGGCCGTGACCGTGGTGGACATCTCCGCGGCTTGGAAGACCTCGGAGATGGGAACCCCGTGGTTGGGTGCCGCAATGGTGAGGGCCACGCCGATCCTCACTCCTCCACCCTTGCCGACCACCTCGGCGACCGCCAACCTCGTGAGCAGACCCCCGAGGCTGTGTCCATAGACATCGATGGTCACACCGGGGTTGAGCGCCGAGACCTCCCGCAGGAGGGCAGCCAGATCGTCGACGTTGTCGGCAACCGATCCCCTGGTGTCGGCCTTCGTGTACGTCGAGGACGTGATCTCGCCGGCGGCGCCACCGATGTTGGGATCGGACCCGTCCGGCACTCTCCCACCCGCGTAGCTGAACCTGATTATGTCGGCCCGGTCGTATCCGTGGGAGCCCAGATCGAGCTGGGCCATGGCCCCCTCGGTGGCCGACGATGAATTGAGACCATCGACCACGATGGCTATCCGCCGCTCCGGTGGCGACCCCACCACCACCCCGGACTCCGTGCACTCGCGGGGTCTGACCGCCTCGTAGACGATGAGAGCCGACCTCCGGACCAATGTGTCCCAGTTGAGCTCATCAGCGAGCACGACCAGCATCCATGCGGAGTCGATCAGACCCGACAGAACGGCCGGAGCATCGATCCACCTGAGGGGGCTCCATGCGAACGACCCTGCCGTCCGGACCAGTCCGGCCAGCACACCGAATCTGCCTCCACCCGAGCGGATCCGCTCCAACTCGAGGAACTCGATCCTCTCGGAGCGTTCGCGAATGTCGATCCAGGCCGCCCGCCGCCCGGGCTCGGGATGCGGCAGCAACGACACCTCGACCGAGCGGACACCAAACATCGTCTCCGGGTCGACGTAGCGACCGTCGAGTCGCATGCCGAAGTGGAAGCCGATCCCCGATAGCGCGATCGGGTCGCCGGCATCCACGATCTCGCCTTTCCTGACGAGGATCCGGTCCACGTATGAGTAGCTGGTGAGGAGCCCCCCGCCGTGGTCGACCGTGATGTGGAGCGACCCGGCCACGGCACCGGCGAAGATCACGATCCCCTTGGCCGAGGCCACCAGCGGATCGCCCTGGGACGTGTTGTAGTCGAGGCCCCGATTACCGGGACCGAACTGCCCCTCGGGCAGCGAGAAGCGGCTGACGATCTCCGTGTCCGTGGGTGGGCGTAGAACGACCCCGGCGGCTGATGCCGAAGCCGGGGACAACGCCGATGACATCGCACCGACAACCAACAAGATTGAAATGAACTGACGCACTCGACCCCCACACACCATGAACCAGTGATGGGGGAAGTGGGATAGCCGCCGGTTTCGACCCGCCCGGCGAGTGTAGGCACGACCGGGTTGACCGCCAACCGATGAGCTGGATCAGGCCGGTTCGCGTTCCGCCGCGGTGATCCGCGACTTGAGCTGGAGCACGGCCTTGGTGTGGATCTGACATACCCGGCTCTCGGTCACGCCGAGCACACGACCGATCTCGGCAAGGGTCAGGCCCTCGTAGTAGTAGAGGGTGAGAACGATTTTTTCGCGCTCCGGCATCTGGTTGATCGAGTGGGCCAGGGTCTGGCGCATCTCCTCGACCTCGTAGACCCCCATCGGCCCTTCGTGTGTGTCGGCAACGGTGTCTCCGAGTGTGACCGATTCGCCACGATCACCACCCGACAGCATCTCGTCGAGAGCAGCCACACCCACGAACGAAATCTGGCTCAGGGTGGTCTGGAGCTGCTTCTCGCTCAGGCCCATCTCCGCGGCCACTTCGGCGTCGGTGGGGGCCCGATGGTTGGCGGCCTCGAGCTTCGCGTATGCCTTCTCCACGGCGCGGGCCTTGGACCGAACCGACCTCGGAACCCAGTCGATCGAGCGCAGTTCATCGAGGATCGCCCCCTTGATGCGGGCGATCGCGTAGGTCTCGAACTTGTAGCCCCTGCCCAGGTCGAATTTCTCGATGGCGTCGATCAGGCCGAACACGCCGTAACTCACCAAGTCGCCCTGGTCGACGCTCTGGGGTAGGCCCACCGCCACCCGACCGGCCACGTATTTCACCAGCGGCGAGTATTGAATGATCAGCTTGTCTCTCAGGTCTCGCGAGCGGGTTCGCTTGTACTGCGCCCACAGTGCATCGGTCTCGTTGGGATCGTTGCTCACAGGTTGGGGGTCCTAAGCGCGTGGGTGGGTCGAACGGTGGACATCGCGCAGGCGATCACGACTGACTCGTGTGTATATCTGGGTGGTGGTGAGATCGGCGTGACCGAGTAACTCCTGCACAACACGCAGATCGGCACCTCCGTCCAAAAGATGAGTGGCAAAGGTGTGACGCAGCGCGTGGGGATGGGTCGGGTTGGAGCTCCGACGATCGATCACCCGTCGCACATCCCGGGGCGTGATGCGGCGGCCGCGCTGGTTGAGAAATACCGCCTGATCAGGTGTTTCGGCAGTGACAAGTTCTGATCGACCCGACCGGATCCACTCGGCCAAGGCGATCGCCGCCGGCTCCGAGACGGGCACTCGCCTCTGTTTGGATCCCTTGCCCCACACGGTGATGGTGCCGGACCGACCCGACAGGTCGGACCGATCGAGGCCACACAGTTCCGCGACGCGCAGACCGCTTCCGTAGAGCAGCTCGACGATGGCTCGGTCTCTCATGTCGATGGGAGAGGGATTGTCGGCGGGAGCGGGCCCCTCGATGAGCGCCTCGAGTTCTTCGGAACCCAGAACTCGTGGAAGTGTGGACGCACCCCGGGGCGCCGAGAGGGAGGCGCTGGGGTCGACCTCGACCAGGTTGTTTCTCCGGGCCCAGTCGAAGTAACGCCGAATGACCGAGGCCTTGCGCGCGATGGTGCGCCGGGCGTATCCGGAGCGGTCGAGGTGGGCCAGATACCGGCGCAGGTGGCGACGGGTGACCATCGACGGCCGGTCGCATCCGACCGCCTCGAGCCAGTCGAAGCACGCGGAGGCGTCGCGGCGGTAGACCGAACGTGTGGAGTCGGCCACTCTGGTGAGCGAGACGATCCACGAGTCGAGCTGCCAATCTGCCACGGATCGACGATAGCCACACGCCGGCGGCACCACGCTCACCACGGCCCGAGCGCCCGCTGAGTGGGAATGCCCCGGTGACGGCCCTCGGCACGCAGGAACCGGGCACCGTCGCGCTTCACCAGGCCGCTGGCGATCAGCGAATCGAGTTCCGCGAGAAGCGCTGGAACCGGAACCGTTGACCGCTCGGCGATCTCGTCGAGGGTGGTGGGCCCATCGTCGATGCATTCGATCACTTCGCTCAATCCCCGGGGTAGCGGCTCCGGGGCGCCCGCGTGCCGCTCTGCGGTGTCGACGCTTCGCAGACCCAGTCCCATGAGGATGTCGGACACATCGCGCACCGGCTGGCAGCCATCAGCGATCAGTTGGTTGGTGCCGTCGGCGGCCTGGTTGCGTATCGAACCCGGAACCGCCATGACCGAGATGCCGCGGCGAATGGCCTGCTCGACGGTGAGCATCGAGCCACCGGCGACCCTCGACTCGATCACCACCACCAGATCCGAGAGAGCAGCCAGCATCCGATTACGGGCCGGGAATCTCCAGGGCTCGGGGCGGGCCCCGATGGGGGCCTCGGTGTGGATCACTCCCCGGGTCGCCACCTGCTCCCACAGATCAGCGTGGCGGCGCGGATAGACCACATCGGGCCCGCCGCCGACCACCGCCACCGGCGGAGCACCGGCGACGCTCAGGGCGCCACGGTGGGCAGCTCCGTCGATTCCGAGTGCCAGTCCGGACACCACCACCACTCCCATCGATGCCAGTCCACGGCCGATCTCGGCGGCAATCTCCCGCCCGACGGGGGTACATCTTCGGGTGCCGATCACGGCCACCCTCGGCGGGTCCTCGGATGTCTGGCGACCA
>JAJRXJ010000332.1 GCA_024276355.1 Actinomycetes bacterium
ACTCGTCATGGATTTCGACTCCGTCGACACGATCACCGACCTGTTCGCCGGCGACGCCTACCAGGCTCTGATCGCCGATCGCGACCTCGGATTCTCCGACATCGAAATCCTCGCCACCGAAGACATCCACTAGTCACCGGTCTCACCCAGACCGGATTCACAGGAGAACACCATGCGTTCAATCACCGTAAACAGAGAAGTACCGGCCTCACCGAAGGCCGTGTGGGACGTGCTGGCGGATTTCCCGAACATCGCCGACTGGAATGGCGGCGTGAAGAAGTCGCGTTCGACCAGCGACCTCACCGAAGGGATCGGCGCCACCCGCCACTGCGACCTCAAGCCCGTGGGCACCCTCGAGGAGACCATTGCAGAGTGGGATCCAGAAAAGAAGATGGTGGTCAACATCGACTCTGCCACCAAGCTTCCGATTCGTCGGGGTGTGGCCACATTCGAACTCTCCAGCACCGACGACCAACGAACCGAAGTACGTGTCGGCTACGAGTACCTCCCGAAGTGGAACCTCCTCGACAAGATCATCGGAAACTCTCTCGACAAGCAACTGTCGAAGGGATTCGCCGGTTTCCTCGAAGATCTCGAAACCGCCGCCAAGGCCCAAGCCAACTGACGCTGACCGCCGATCAGTTCCTGATGTAGTGCAGTTCGGAGAAACGCTCCCGGAGATGCGCGGTACGGGCCAGTAGTGCCTCTCGACCCGCGCCGTCCGGGGCGGAACTGAGCGAGTCGGCGATGATTCCGGCCAGTTCGGGCATGTCGGCGGCGGTCATCCCCCACCTGACGGTCTCCGGCGTGCCCAGTCGGATACCAGTGCGGGGCCCACCAGCGGCTGTTCGGCCCGGAAGGCCGATCTCACAAGCCAGAAGGTTGACCCGTCGCAGGATTCGCGAACCGGCCATGCCCCCGCCCCACTGCTCGGCATCAATCGCGAATTGATGCGATGTGGTCGGCCCCGCCGCGGTTTGATGAACCGGCATGCCGAGGTCGAGCAAAGCCTCCGCCAGGGCCTCTGCACTGGCAACCATCTCGGCGGTGTAGGCCTTACCGAACTCCAACCAGTCGAGCATCGTGACCGCCAGGGCCGCGGTGCATCCGGCGTCGAAGTTCGCCGTGAGGCCCGGGTAGGCGATCGAGTCGACCCTACGGGCCAGATCTTCGTCGTTGGTCAACACCAGCCCCGAAGGCGGCCCACCCAAGCTCTTGTAGGTGCTCATGGTCATCAGATGGGCGCCTTCATCGAGAGGCATGGGCCACGCTCCACCGGCGAGCATTCCGCAGGCATGGGCTGCATCAAACAGCACCCTCGCGCCCACCTCATCGGCTATCTCGCGGATCGCAGCCACCGGGTGGGGCATCAGGTTGAGGCTGGTGCCGATCGTGATGAGTCGCGGGCGGACGCGCCGTACCTGGTCGGCCAACGCGTCGAGGTCGTAGGTGTGGTGGGCGGCATCAATCGGACCCTCGTGGATGTCGAGGCCGTAAAGGCCGGCCGCACCCGCGGTGTTGTGGGTGACGTGACCGCCGATGCTCGGCGGCGGCACGATGATCGAATCGCCCGAGGCACAGGTGGACATGAACGCGTAGAGGTTGGCCATCGCTCCCGATGCCACTCGCAGTTCGGCGAAGCGGCATCCGAACAACTGCCTCACCAACGCAGCCGCGATGACCTCGATCTCCTCCATCGCCTCGAGACCCATCTCGTATTTCTCACCCGGGTCCCCCAAGGACGGGCGCGATCCCAAGCCTGCCGCGAGGACGGCCTCGGCCCGCGGGTTCATCACGTTGGTGGCCGGGTTGAGGTTGATGCACTCAGCCTCGTGTATGGATCGATTGCGGCCGATCAGATCGTGCAGCCGGCCGTCGACCCCGCTCGGTTCCATGCGGTTGACCGACTCGAGGATCTCGGACTCGCGTGACGACGACTCCGGCGAGAGCCAAGGGCGGACGCCGAGTACCGGCGTGTCCATACCGTTCATTGCAGCATCCTTGCAGGTGTGGGAGTCTTGTGAGATCACCGGCGAATGACATACTCGGCCCATGGCAGATCATCACGGATCAGATCATTTGACCGGCCTCACCATCGAGCTCCTCCAAGCATTGATCCGCAACGAGTGCGTCAACGACGGCACTGCCGAGTCGGGCCACGAGGTTCGTAACGCCGACACCCTTCAGACGATGATCGAGGGAGCCGGAGTGGAGGTGGAACGCTTCGAGCCGACGCCCGGTCGCGTGTCTCTGGTGGCCCGCATTGAGGGCACCGACCCTTCTGCCCAGAGCCTTTGCCTCATGGGCCACACCGACGTGGTACCGGTGAACCACGACGGATGGGACCGCGACCCGTTCGGCGGTGAGCTCATCGACGACGAGGTTTGGGGCCGTGGCGCGGTCGACATGCTCAACATCACCTCCTCAATGGCCGTGGTGTTCCGCCACCTGGCCTCCACCGGTTTCCGACCGAAGGGTGACCTGATCTATTTCGCCGTGGCCGATGAGGAATCGGGCAGCGCCCACGGAGCCCGGTGGATGGCCGACCACCACCCCGACGCCATCCGAGCCGACTATGTGCTCACCGAGAACGGTGGCCTTCACGGCGGTGGAGTCGACTCGCCCACGGTCTCGATCACGGTCGGCGAGAAGGGAGTGGCCTGGCGTCGACTGCGGGTCGACGGCACACCCGGCCATGGATCGATGCCGTTCCGAAAGGACAACGCACTTGTGAAAGCGGCGGCCGTGATTCAGCGCATCGCCGACTACAACCCACCGGCGCGATTCCATGAGTTGTGGCGCGAGCAGGTCGACTCGTTCGGGCTCGACCCGGCGACCGCCGCTGTGCTTCTCGATGAGAGCAAGCTCGATGATGTACTCGCCGGGTTCCCGGATGCCGGAACCGCTGCGTTCCTCCACGCCTGCACCCACACCACCTTCTCGACCAACGCCGTCGACGGCGGACCCGAGATGAAGACCAATGTGATCCCCGATTCGGTGACTATCGATGTCGACATTCGTACCCTCCCCGGGGAGACGGAGGCCGAGGTCGAGGCCCACTTGGCCGACGCACTCGGAGACCTGCTCGACAAGGTGAGGGTTGAGCCGATCATGAACGACCCTGCGAGCATCAGCAGAATCGACACCCCGCTATGGGATGCACTCCACAGAGCCGTGACTCATCACTTTCCCGCGGCGAGGCTCACCCCATCAATGTCGGTGGGGTTCACCGACTCTCGCGTGTTTCGCGATCTCGGTTCGGTGGCCTACGGGGCCGCATTGCTGTCGCCCGAACTTCGGCCGGGTGAATTCGCCGCCAGGTTCCACGGCAACAACGAACGCATCGATGTGGAGTCACTCCGCCTCACCACTCAGCTCTGGCTTGATGTGGTGCGCGACCTCATGAGCTGAGCCTCGCCGCCGGTAGTCCCCGAGCGGCACGATCCGTGCCCGGCACGCCGTATGGCGGGCCCGTGCTACGGTCAGGCCGCCGGACCAGCCGGCATCACCGTTCCGAGGGGTCGGGTTCATGAGGTTCACCAAACTGCGTTTCGGCGCGTTGATGGTGGCATTCACGCTCGTAGTGCCTGCCATCGCGGTCGCGGTGTCGCCCTTCGTCGACGTGACCCCCGGCAAGTTCTACGAAGCTCCGGTCAACTGGGCGTTCATCACCGGCATCACCACCGGCAAGGACGCCACCCACTTCGACCCCAACGGAGCCGTCACCCGCGGCGAATCGGTCACCTTCCTCAAGCGCTACCACGACAACATCGTCCAACCGGCCATCACCGGTCTGGGCCAGACCGTTGACGGGCTGTCGTGTGCGAGCGGCCAGACCGCCATGTTCGACGGCACCAACTGGGCCTGCGGAACCGACACTGACACGACCATTCCCAACAGCGACATTCTCGCCACGCTGGGGTGCACCACCAACCAGGTGGTCCGCTGGAACGGCACCGCTTGGGTCTGCAGAACAATCCGGATCACAACCGCTCTCGGTGTCGACCACACCACTGCCGTCGACCCGATCGGGTTCGTCGCCGGCCTGTTCACGTCGATGGCAATAGGCACCGACGGCCTCCCCATCATCAGCTACTACGACTTCTCCAACGGTGACCTCAAGGTCGCTCACTGCACCGACACCCCCTGCACCACCAAGACACTTGCCGCCAGTGACACGCTCGGCAACGTCGGTCAGTACACCTCGATCGCCATCGGCACCGACAACCTCCCCATCATCAGCCATTACGACTTCACCAACCGCGACCTGAGGGTCGTTCACTGCACAAACGTCGACTGCAGTTCGAGCACCGCCACCACACTCGACTCCGCCGGACTCGTCGGCAGCTACACGTCGATCGCCATCGGCACCGACAACCTCCCCATCATCAGCTACTACGACAGCACCAACGGCGACCTCAAGGTTTTCCACTGCACCAACGTCGAATGCGATGAGACCGTGAGTACCGGCACCGCCACCACCGTCGATTCCGGCGGCAACGTCGGTCAGTACACCTCGATCGCCATCGGCACCGACAACCTCCCCATCATCAGCTACTACGACAGCACCAACGGCGACCTCAAGATCGTTCACTGCACCAACGCCGCCTGCACCACC
>JAJRXJ010000333.1 GCA_024276355.1 Actinomycetes bacterium
GTCTTGATGGCGGTTGCCGGAGCGGCGGTGGTGGCGGGAGCGGCCGCAACGACGGTCGCGGGGACGGGCGCCGCTTCGGGAGTTGCTCCCAGGTATCCGGGCAGACTCGGAGGCACCCAACCAGGAGCGTTGGGATCGTCGACCGGAGGCGCACCTCCCGCCACCTCGCGTCGGACCTCAACAATGATCTTTTGTGGTGATGTTGATTCAGTCGTCGTTGCGACATCGCCGGCCGTGGCCGCGTCGACCTTCACAAACGGACCCATGAAGGACATCAGGATCACGTTCGCACTTATCGCCGCGCCGGCCAGAATCACTCTGGTCGAGGCAGCTGCGTGTCCGCGCTTTGACCGCTTCTTCGACCCTGACCCGGCGCGAGACGGCCTGGGCGTGGGCGCAGTAGGCACTGCCGCCGGGACGGCCTGCTGAGGTGGCATCCACCCCTGCTGTGGGGCTCCGGGCTGGTAGACGGACTGTTGAACCGGGGCCTGTTGATGCACCGGCCGCTGAACCGGGGCCTGTTGATAGACCGGCTGTTGAACCGGGGCCTGTTGATAGACCGGCTGTTGAACCGGGGGCTGCTGATAGACCGGCTGCTGAAACTGCGGTGGCATCGGCTGGGGGGCCACCGGTTGAGCCGGCGCAGCCTGGGCTGGCGCGGGCTGAGCTGTGGCAGGTCGGACCGCTCGCCTCGCCGCGGCCGCTCTGGTCTGGTCTGGTCTGGCCTTGGCCCGTCGTTGCTGCAGCTTGGCCAACCGTGCGGCCATCTCTTCTTGCTCAGTCATCTTCGCCACCTCCTCCGGAGGGTCCCTCGATGAGGGTCGAGATGCGACCCCCCTTGACCTTGGCCACGAAGGCCATCTCGGACTCACCGAGCCGATACTTCACGACTACCTCCTGGCCTGCGGCCTTCTCGACTCTGTAGTTCCAGCCGTTGGCGGTGTATGCCGCCCAGAATTCGATTGTGTTGCCGGTGTGGGACAACACGATCTCGCCGGCAGGCCCGGCCGTGAAGGTCTCGTAGGTGGTTTGCTGTTGGACCGCAGCCGTTGTGGGGGCTGCCGTTGGGGCCGGTGTTGGGGCGGCCGTCGGAACCGGTGTGGGAACAGCCGTCGAGGCCGGGGCCACGACTGGCTGCTGGGGGGCCTCGGTAGTTGTGGTCGGCTCGACAGCCGAAAGAGTGGTTGCAGGACCGGTGTCGTAGGGCACGTTCACCACCACAGTGGTCACTTCGGGCTCGGACACGGCGGTTGAGGCCGCTGCCGGCTTGGGCCTGGTGGCGTTGATTACTCCGACATTGAGCGCGTACGCCGTGGCGGTACTGCTCATTATCAGGGCGACCATCATTGCGATGGTCTTTTGGCGTTGCATCGGTTCTCCTGAGGGTCATTGCCGGACGGGTCGTCCGGCGGCTGGCCTACTGATTGGCTGGTTCTCTCCGATACCGCCCACTTGCCACCACGATTGTCTGCCGCTCCAACCGGCTGGGAATCGTGGTGTCGAAGAACCCGCGCTGGTCCTTCGGTTCGGATCGACCGACGAGTGTCGTGCGATCCGTTTGGAGAGGCTCTCCCCCCGGGGTCCACGGTTGCTTGAACCGTGGACCCCAAGGGGCGAGCTGCTCCAGGTTGAGACCGTGATCCCCGATCACGCGCCGACGGTTACCAATACCGCCATTCCTCACGACTTCGGAGCTACCAGGGGTGGATGGTGCTTCGAATCCACATGCACGGGCGGTGGGTGCCTCGTGTGGTGTGTTTGTCGTGAGGGTGGTCGGCATCAGCTTGGCGTGATCGGGGAACTCGGTCTTCGGGGCTTTCACGTCACCGCGGCACGTTCCGGTTTGGCTCAATTCGGATCTTTTCCGGATTTGGGGTGTCATCGATGGTTGGTACGTTGGACTCATGCGGACGGGATTGGTGACCCTGATGGTCTTTGGTCCGAACGACATCGGCGCATGAGCCGGTCGACCTGAGTCAAAATGCACATTCGACCAAACGCGGTGGCGGACCGGCGGCGTGTTGGGGCTGCTTGACACAGTTCGTGTCGGCGATCACGAGACATGAAACCGAAAGAAGACACCCCCATGAGCAGCTGGACCAAAATCGTTCCCGCATCTGCAGCAGTAGCGGCCATCGCCCTCGGTGGCCTCGCCAGCGCATCGGCGCTTCCCGGCCAGGCACCTGCCCCGGCAGCGACCCCCACCACCACGGCCACCCCGGCGACACCCGCCGCCGAGACCCCCGATCCGGCCGTTGCTCCAGCAACCACCGCCACCACCACCACCGCACCGACCACCACCACCGCACCGACCACCACCGCCGCTCCGGCCGCCACCGCCGCTCCGGCCGCGACCGAGACCCCCGACGTTGTCGTGACAACCCCCGCACCAGCCGCCACACCCACCACCGTGGCACCCACCGCCGACTCCCCCGACGTGGCCGGTGTCGTTGAAATGGCCGAGCCGGCCGACGACTCCGATGCTGTTGAGTCCGCCGACGATGTCGACTCGAGCGACGTGTCCGACGACGATGCCAGCTCCAGCAATGTGTCCGACGACGACAACTCCGCCGACGACTCAACTCACGACAGTTCAGCCGATGACTCAGCCGACCACGACTCGGACGACGACTCAGCCGACTCGACCTCCGACGTCGTCACTCCGGCCGCACCTGCAGCCGATGTGACCCCGGACGTTGCCCCGGTGGCCACCACCACCGCTCCGGCCCTCTGAATCACTCCGGTTCGGGCCAACGGGCCCGATGGCCAACCCCCCACGGGACAACAAAGCCAAGGGCGGCCCCGAATTCGGGGCCGCCCTTGGCTTTGTTGTCCCCGGACCGTCACTCATGATCCGTATGACCCATGGGCCCCGGGCCGGAAGTCACGAGTTTCCAATCTTTCCAAACCTTTTTGTGCACCGGCGCCGTTGTGTAGGTGGGCGAACCATCAACCACACACCTTCCGTTCCAATACTCCAAGGACAATCATGAAGATGAAGAGACTGTCAGCCGCCGTTCTGACCCTGGCGCTCGCGAGCCTCTCCCTCGCCGGCACGGCCACAGCGCAATCCACCGCCCCGGACCCCACGCCGGCACCAATCTCGGTGACCGTACCCGTGTTCGGTACCTCAATGGTCATCACCGTCCAGACCGATGCCTCCGGCCAATTCGTCAGCGCCGACATCACTCCGGCCACGGCCCCGACCGACCCATCCACGGCTCCGGTGTTCGACCTCACCGTCGATTCCAACCACGACGGCGGGTTTGAAATCAAGTTCACCAACAGCGCCGACGGTGTCGACATCGAAGTCGCCGTTTCTGATGGAACCGTGACCAAGACCGAGGTTGAGACCAACTCCGCCGCCGATCCGACCGCCGCCACCGGCAACGGTCAGTGGACCGGAGACCCGCTTTCCAATGGCAACTTCGTCACCGTCGACTACTCGGTGACGCTCGATGCCAACGGAGACCCGGTGATCGAGATCTTTGATCCCGTCATCACAGGTGACAACATCGACACCTTCTTCGTGATCGATCCGGCCAAGACCAGCAACCACGAAGGCGAGATCAGGGTCAGCCAGACCGTCCTGTTCTACAACGCCCCGGACACCGTCACCGGCGCCCAGGATTCGATGGAGCTCACCGTCAAGGCCAAGTTCGAGCACGGCCGCCTCGAGGTCGAGACCAAGCTCATCGACCCCAACGCCAAGAAGAGCCACGACGACGACGAGTCCGACGACGATCACGGGTCGTTCGATGATGACGACGACTCCGACCATGGCTCACAGCGGTCCGACGACCACGAAGACCGCAACGAGCATGAGGACCGCAACGAGCACGAAGACGACGACTGACCGATTCGTCGGGTCCGTCGTTCGAACACAATGATGGACACCACGAGCGAATGACCCTGATCGAGAGGGGCGGCCACTCCTGTGGCCGCCCCTCTCGATGTACCGCGTACAGTTCCAATGGTCGTTTCGCGATGATGCAAACGGCTCAAATCGACGATCCGAACAAACCTTGAGCACCCCTGATGCCGTTTAGAGAACGGAACGATCTGCTCCCCCCACTCGCGGATCCGAAGTTAGGACAGACATGAAACAGAATCTGAGAAACCTCCTGCTGCCGATCCTGGTGGTGACCGTGGCCGGCGCCCTCACCGTCCCAGCCTCGGCACAGTCATCCACAGGATCGGACACCACGTCCGCGCCCGCCGGCACCACGATCGTCGTTCCGGTATTCGGCGTGGCGATGGTGGTGAACCTGGTGACCAACGCTGCCGGCGAGTTCGTCAGCGCCGATATCACCCCGATCGCTCCGCCGGCGCCGGCACCACAGGCAACCATCACCGACCCGACCACCGGGGCCACCACCCCGGTGCCCGCGGACCAGCCCGCAATCTTCGAGATCAGGTTCGATAACGGCGCGACGACCGCAGATGTCAACGTTCGTCTCGACGACGGATCCGGAAGACTGGTTGACACCGTGGTTGCCGCCGAAGCCGGCGAGGCACAGTGGGTGGGGGACCCCCTCGGCAATGGGGACATCGTGGTGGTGGGATACACGGCCTCGACCGACGCGGCCGGTGCTCTCACCTTGACCATCGACTCGATCAACGGCAGGACCCCGGCAGACACCGGCGTGGTCGACAGCGCCGGGGAAACCACCTGGTATCAGGTCTTGGCTCCCAGGATGAACGCCGGTCACCTGATTCAGTTCATAACATTCTTCGATGCGCCGGCCGATCCGGCCGCTCAGGTGTCCACCAACCTCACATTCGATGTGACCACTGCCGATAGCCAGAACGGTGTGGCCGTGAGCCTCACCGACCCCAATGCTGCAAGCACCATTGACGGAACCGCCACACCCTCCCGCGGCGAGCGTGAGGGAGACGACGGTGGAGAACACGAACGCGAAGACGAAGGTGAAAGGGACGACTGAATGACCACAATGCATCGAACCGGAAGGATCATCGCTGCTGTGGTGGCGCTGTCGCTGCTCGCAGCTGCCTGCTCCGGTGAAAGCGAGAACGAGGGAGGCGGCACGGCCGCCACCCCCACCACAACCACCATCTCACCGGCCGCCGCGGCCGATGTCAGTGCAGCCACCACCGTCACCAACAACTTGGCGGCCATGCGGTCGGCCTACGATTTCGACACCCGTGTCGAAACCAACGGCAGCCCGGTCACCCAGGTTTCAGGCCGCAACATCAA
>JAJRXJ010000334.1 GCA_024276355.1 Actinomycetes bacterium
GGTCAGCTTCTCGAGCTGTTCCATCCGCTGTTCGTATTCGACCCCCTGCGACTTGAGGTCGCTCACCAACTGGTCCTTGGCCTTGTCGAGTTGAGCGAACAGGATGGTCATCGGGTCGTCGAGCACCGACTCGACGAGGCTCAACACCTGAAGATGATGATCGGGCGCGTCGGGGTCGAGCGCGTCGATCGCTTCAACCACGAAGAGGGCCAGTGGCTGATTCAGCCGGAAGTCGTCCTGCAGGTCGAGGTTGATCCGCACCGGGCGGCCGAGTTCGTCGGGTGAGTCGAGAATCTCGATGATGTCGGCCTCGACCAAGGAACGAAACACCGACACCGCCCGGCGAATGTGTCGACGCTGATTCTTGCGGGTCTCGTGATTGTCGAGCAGCAGTCGCTTCATCGCCGAGCAGCCATCGCCGGGGCGATCGAGCATGTTGAGGAGCATGGCGTGGCTCACCGCAAAGCTGGAGGTGAGAGTCTCCGGAGTGCCGTTCTGGAGCTTGGCGAGGGTCTCGCCGTCCCAGTGTGCGTAGCCCTTCTCGGGGGGCTTGCGCTTGACCAGCTTCCGCTTCTTCTTGGGATCGTGTTCGGCCTTCGCTGCTGCCTTCCTGTTTTCGACCACATGCTCCGGGGCCTGGACGAGCACGGAGCCGGCCGTGTCGAACCCCTTGCGTCCGGCCCGGCCCGCGATCTGCTGAAAATCACGCACGCTCAACACCCGCACCCGTCGACCGTCGTACTTGCAAAGCTTGCTGAACAACACGGTTCGGATCGGCACGTTGATCCCGACCCCGAGCGTGTCGGTGCCGCAGATGAGCTTGAGCAGGCCCTGTTGGGCGAGCTTCTCGACCAACAACCGGTACTTGGGCAGCAGCCCCGCGTGGTGGAGCCCGATGCCTGCCTGCACGAATCGTCGAAGGTCCTTGCCGATCGGGGTGTCGAACCTGAACCCACCGATCGCCTCCTTGACGGCACTCTTTTCGTCCTTGGTGAGCACATCGAGGCTGGTGAGGCTCTGGGCCCGGGCAGCAGCATCCTTTTGGGTGAAGTGGACGATGTAAACGGGCACTCGGCCATCGGCCAGCAGGTCGGTGATCGAGTCGAGGAGGGTGGTCTCGCGATACTCGAAATCGAGCGGAACCGGCCGTTCGCTGCTGTCGACCAATGAGGTTCGACGACCCGTTCTGGCGGTGAGGTCCGATCGCAGAAACGAGGTGTCCCCGAGGGTCGCCGACATCAGAAGGAACTGAGTGTCGGGGAGTTCGAGCAGAGGGACCTGCCAGGCCCAGCCCCGGTCGCGATCGCCGTAGTAGTGGAACTCATCCATCACCACCAGATCCGCGCTGGTGTCGGCCCCGCTTCGAAGCGACATGTTGGCCAGGATCTCCGCGGTGCACACGATCACGGGTGCGCCGGAATTGACGCTGGCATCGCCGGTGATCATCCCCACGTTGTCGGCTCCGAGTTGCCTGGTCATCTCGAAGAACTTCTCACTCACCAGGGCTTTGACCGGCGCGGTGTAGAAGGCTCGTTTTCCGGCGGCGATCATGGAGAACGCGCCGGCCAGTCCAACCAGTGACTTGCCTGACCCGGTCGGAGTGGCCAGCACCACGTTGTCGCCGGAGAGCAGTGAGACCACGGCCTCTTCCTGGTGGGGGTAGAGCGTGATGCCAGAGGAGTCGGCCCATTCCAGGAATGCCATCAGAACATCGTCGTTCGAGGCCGGCCGGCCGGACGTGTCGTGGGGCAGGAAGTCGATCAGCGATGGTGTCGTCACTTGGAGGGGACGAGCCTCACGTGTGATTCACGCAGCCCGTAGACGAACGCGTTCGGCATCTCGACATGGGGTTTGTCGGGGATGAGTTCGATCGAGTCGACTGCCGCGACGAGCTGCTCGAAGAACGTCCTTATCTCGAGTCGGGCAAGGGATGCACCAAGACAGAAGTGGGTGCCGAAGCCGAATGAGAGGTGGTTGTTGGGAGACCGCGTGACATCGAACAGATCGGGCTGGTCGAAGTGATCCGGATCGCGGTTGGCACTGCCGTACATGAGAATCACCTGCTGGCCCTCACGGATCGTCTGCCCGTGGAGTTCCACGTTGCGGGTGGCCGTCCGGGTGAAGTTGTGAACCGGGGTCACCCACCTCACGAACTCCTCCACGGCGAGGTCCATGTCGGCGCCCTGCTTCAGCAACGCCCACTGCTCGGGCTGCTGTGCCAACTCGAGAATGGTTCTGGCTATGACCGTGCGGGTGGTTTCGGCTCCGCCGTCGAGCACCAGAAGACAGTCGGAGATGATCTGATCAAGCCCGAACGGCTGGCCACCGACCATGCCCCCGGTGTTGCGTTCGGCTTCGATCCAGACGGACATGACATCGTCGGCGGGGCAGGAGGTCTTGTCTCCGTACAGGTCGGCGCAGGCCTGAGCGAACTCCATCGCCGCAATGGTGCCGGCGTCGTCGAAATATCGCGGGCCACCGCCCAGCGCGATGGTGGTCTCCGACCAATGCTGGAGTTTCGGCCACATCTCGTGGGGAAAGCCGAGAAGCAAGGTGATCATCATCGCCGGTAGTGGTGCCGCCAGATCGGCGACCACGTCGACCTCGCCCTTTGCCAGTGCCGGATCGAGCAGCGACGCGACGGTGTCGGCCACATGGTCCTCCCATTTGGTGACCGCTCTCGGGGTGAATCTCCGCGAGATCAGATTTCGGCGGGCGCTGTGGAGCGGGTCGTCGGTGCCGATGATCGACGGGTCGGCCGGGATGTTGGGGCGGTATCCACCTTGCCCCTGGCCGGAGTTGATGAAGGTCGCCTTGTCCTTTTCGATGGCCACTATGTCGTCGTAGCGAGTGATCACCCAGAGATCGTTGATCTCGTCGCGGTGGCACGGGGAATTCTCGCGGAGCCACGCGTAGCGTGACCAGGGGTCGTTGACGTAGAACGAGCCGTCGAGAATGTCGAGAGGACGGGGATCGATCAGAACCATCGCCGAACTCTACGTCGGTATGACACCAGGATCTGAATCGCCGCCCAATGCTGCACCGAGCTCGGAATCAGTACTGGCCCTTGCTCGACAGCACCACGGGAATGGTGCGGGCGAGAATCGTGAGATCGGTGAGCAGGCTCCAGTTGTCGACGTAGTAGAGGTCGAGTTGGGCGTAGAGAGAATCGTGGTCGGTATCGGAGCGGCCCTTCACCTGCCACATGCCGGTGATTCCCGGCTTGACCCGCAGGCGATTGTGGAGCTCCTTGTCCCATGTCTCGGCCTCGCGGGGCAGCGCCGGTCTTGGTCCGACGAGGCTCATGTCGCCGCGGATGACGGTGAGGAGCTGCGGAAGCTCGTCGATTGAGAGCTTCCGAAGGATCCGGCCCACCTTGGTGATGCGCGGGTCGTCGCGCATCTTGAACAATGGACCCGTCGACTGGGTGTGGGGCAGAAGATCGGCGAGCAGATCCTCGGCATCAACGACCATGGTTCGGAGCTTGAGCATCTCGAAGAGGTTGCCGTCGCATCCGACTCGGGGCTGTCGGAACAGAACCGGGCCGGAGCTGCTGACCTTGATGGCGATCGCGGCTGCCGCCATTATCGGCAGGGTGAGGAGCAGGACGATTCCGGCCACGACGATGTCGAACATCCTCTTGGCTCTGGGGCGCCATCCGGTGCGCATCACCGGTTCGATGTACATCATTGGCATCCTGCCCACCGGTCGGATGGTGAGGCGATGGGCAGCAATGTCGCACAGGGTCGAGGAGAGCTCCACGTGAACCCCGTATTCGGTGAGCGCCCGAATGAGTCGGTTGGAGGTGCCGATGTCTATGGCCGTGGCGGCGATGATGATGCTCGACGAGCCGACGGTCTCGATGGCCCGGATGACCTTCGACGGGTCGCCCAACATGGCCAGCGGGGACTCGCCCGGTTGGGTTTCGACGATGTCCTCGACGAACCCCTCGAAGCGATATCCGAGACTCGGGTCGGCCTCGAGCATGTCGCGCACGAGTTTGCCTTCGGCATTTCGTCCGGCGATCAGCACCGGACGGAGCATTGAACCGTTTCGGCGGGCGCGATCGAACAGCGAGCGGGCCACCAATCGTTCGGCGACCGTGAGCGACACAACCATGATCCAGGCGATGAGGAGCCAGTATCGGCCGATCTCGACCTTCACGAGAATGCTGAGGCCCGTGGTCAGGAGCATTCCGATGGAAACTGCTCTCACCACCCGCACCATCTCGTCGACTCGGCGGCTCAGATAGCGGGCCCGATACAGAAGCTGTTGGGTGAAGGCGGCCGGCCAGAGGGGCAGGCTGACCAGCGCCAGCCCGGTGTATTGGGCCCGGGTTGTCGGATCGTCGGGATTGAGATGCGCGTTGACCCATGCGGCGACGACGAGCGCGATTGTGACCATCAACAAGTCGGCCATCGCCAAGGCGGCCTTGGACGCGTTGAACCGGCCCGCCCTCGGGATCGGCAGGGGCAGGGTCTTGTTGTCCGGGTAGAGGACGACATCATGTGTCGGCGTCTTTGCCCTGGTCTCGATGTCGGATACAGCCATTGCCGCCCTGCGCTCGATGGTGCGCGGATCAGGCCGGGACCGTCCCGACCACCCCAATTTTGTTGATTCCGTCTTCAATCGGCCACCGCTGACCGAATTGAAGGAGTTTGCCACAGAGTGTGGTGTGAATGGTGACGATTTGATGTCATTATCCGGTTTCGGGCCACAAGGGGTGTTGTCGGGCGGTCATTGTCGCAGCGCGTGGTTGGCTGTTGGCGGATGGTGACGACCTTCACTCGGTGGGCAGCCAAACGAGGCGCAACTCCTCGATGGTGATGTCGGCCTTCTCAAGCGGGACACGGCGGTCTTCGATGGCCGATGCAGCCTCATCCCAGGCATCACGGCTCTCGGCCAGGGAGTCT
The DNA here is from genome assembly GCA_024276355.1 of Actinomycetes bacterium. Lineage (GTDB taxonomy): Bacteria > Actinomycetota > Acidimicrobiia > Acidimicrobiales > Aldehydirespiratoraceae > SZUA-87. The sequence continues at coordinate 4,914 of JAJRXJ010000334.1, forward strand.
TCAAGGGCCGAGGCCAGATCCTCCAATTTGTCGAGGTTGTCTTCGAGTCGGTTCTTGGCGGTCTCCACCCTTTGCCTGGCGTTGGAGCTCATGCGCCGCTTGCCGGAGGCTCGTCTGAGCCCGCCCATGAGGCTACGTGAGCTCTTGCGTCCACCCAACAACCCACCCACGAGGTCGATCGCGTCGCTCAGCAACTCGTTCTGTTTACGGTCGCGAGCATCGGACTGAAGCTCCCTGACACGGTCCTGCGCCTTGTCGATCGATGCCTGGACCCGATCCTGTTTCTTCGCGATCGCCTGGCGCAACTTGTCGGCTTCCCGATCAGCCCGATCGTCGGCTTCGCGGGCACACCGCTGCTCGAACTGTTCCCTGGTCTCATCGACTCGGGAAAACAATTTGAGCTCCCTATTCCGGAACAACTCCAGCTCCTCGTTGCGATAGATCCGGTCCTTCAGGGAGGATCTCACCGTGGTGAAGAACGTCTTGGTGTGGATTTTCGCGTTCGGGACCACATACACCGCACCCGCGGGCGGCTCGTCCCGGAAATCGCGGCTGTCGTAGTCGACCGGGGTGAAGTCCTGGCCGCTCACGGTCTCCGATAGCGGGTGGGCCACGGCCTCCCACTCGCTTTCGTGTCGCAGGTCGTCGGCCGACTCGTCGAACAGCATCCTCACCCGGCAGGCCAGCGCGGGTACGAGCCTGCGTCCTCCAGGCACGGCTCCCAGCGAGGCGGCCCACTCGGCGGCCGGATCGGCGTATGCCACCTGTACCCCGTCGGCCACCTCAGGTGCGACGGTTGTCTCGTCGTCGGCCAGGGCCGGTGGAGCGGGAGCCGTGGCGCCGGGGGTCGATTGCCCGGTGGTTGGGGATCCGGGGGCCGGAGCCGAGTCGGGGTGGCTGGGGGGAGTAGCCGGCCGTTTGCCGTCCATGAGTCGGGAAACCTGCTCGCGGGTGAGCGGTCCGGGCAGGTACGACATTGCCCAGCGGGTGCCGAAGGTGGTGGGCGCACCCCCCTTCGTGGAGTGGAGAAGGAACTTCCGTTTGCCGAGGCCGCCGATCACGTCGCTGATCGCGTCGATGTCGACGTCGCCACCTGCGGATCTCATACCCTCGAGCAGACGACCCTTGTCTCGTTCGGTCTGGAGCCGGCCGACCATCCAGGTACCGGCGTTGCTGATCGCCTTGTAGTCGAGATCGACGGGGTTCTGTGTGGACAGCACCATGCCCACCCCGAATGCCCTGGCCTGCTTCAAGATGGTGAGGATCGGGCGCTTGGCGGGTGGTGCCGCGGTGGGGGGTACGAACCCGAACACCTCGTCCATGTAGACCAGCGCACGCAGGTCGGGACTGCCGGGCTGTGAACGCATCCATGTGACCAGTTTGGAGAGCACCAGGGTGACCACGAACTGACGCTCGTCGTCGCTGAGATGGGCGATCGACACGATGGCGCACCTGGGTCGACCATCGGGTCCGTGGAGCATCGACTCGATGTCGAGTGCCGCCCCCTCTCCCCACGAAGCGAACGAGGGAGATGCCAACAGGCCGTTGAGCTTCATGGCCAGCGCGGTTCGATCCGACGGCGGGAAGAACGTGTCGAGTTGGATCACACCGAGCTTGCGCATCGGAGGGTCCTGCACCTGGGCGATGAGCCGGGGAAGATTCATTGCCGTGCCATTGGCCCAGGCGTTGCTCACCAGATTGGCCAACAACACGTGTTCCCGACCCGACAGCGGGTCGGACGTGACTCCGACCAGGCCGAGCAGACCCTGTACCAATCCGTCGATCTCATCCTGGAGGGACTCGGGATCGGCCCCGTCGGAGGGTGGCGCCATGTCTCCGATCACGTTCAGCGGCACCCCGGAGTGGGAGCCCGGGGTGTAGATGGTGAAATCGGCCCCGTTCACCAGTCGGGCGAGGCGATCCTTACCGATCCCCGACTTGGCAAGCCCCGACTCCCACAGTTCGGCCGTCGACTCGGCAAGCTGATCGAGGCTGACCCCGTCGCGCTCTGCCTGTCGCTCATTCACCCAGGGCTTGAAGTCGGGCGCGGCAAGGTCCGGGAAGGCCAAGAGGAGATTTCCCATGTCTCCCTTGGGGTCGATCACCAAGGTGGGGATGCCCTGCAGCAGCGCTTCTTCGAGCAGGCATATTCCGAGCCCGGTCTTGCCGGACCCGGTCATACCGACGATCACGCCGTGGGTGGTGAGATCGGCCGAATCGTAGAGGATCCGTTCGTCGTCGATCGGGTCACCGGATGTGGGGTCGATCACCGGGCCCAGGTAGAGACGGCCCGGATCAACCTCGATGTTGCTGGTTTCCATTGCTTCGCGGACCTCGTGATTTCATGAAATGCGTGTTGATGGTGCCCGCGCCGTGGATCAGCTCAGGCGTTCGATGATCATGGCCATGCCCTGACCGCCGCCGATGCACATCGACTCCATACCGATGGTCTTGTCGGCGTCCTGAAGACCGTTGATCAAGGTGGTCATGATGCGGCTACCGGTCATCCCGAACGGATGGCCCAGGGCGATCGCCCCACCGTTGGGATTGAGCTTGTCGATGTCGATACCGAGCTCGTCGGCACTGGGCAGAACCTGCGCGGCGAAGGCCTCGTTGATCTCGACGATGTCGATGTCGTCGATGGTCATTCCCGCACGGCCCATGGCCTGTTGACAAGCCCCGACGGGGCCGAGACCCATGATCTCGGGGTTCACGGCCGAGACACCGCTGGCGATGATCCTGGCCAATGGAGTGATGCCCAGTTCGGCTGCCCGGGTGTCGGACATGACCACCACGGCCGCGGCGCCGTCGTTGAGCGGGCAGGCGTTACCGGCGGTGACGGTGCCATCGGCCCGAAATACCGGGCGGAGCTGCGAGACCTTCTCGTAGGTGGTGCCGGCACGGATGCCATCGTCGGCGGTCACGACGGTCCCGTCGGGGAGCGTGTAGGGGGTGATTTCACGCTCGAAGAACCCGCGGTCGCGGGCGGCCTCGGCGCGGTTCTGCGAGAGAACCCCGAACTCGTCCTGGGCCTGACGGGACACGCCCTTGAGCTGGGCCACGTTTTCTGCGGTCTGGCCCATGGCGATGTAGACGTCGGGCACCCCGTCGATCGGGGTCCATGGCTCGGAGCCCTCTTCTTGTCGGGACGCGGTTCGGGCCTCGGCGGCAGCGAATGTCTCGTTGTGGGAGCCGGTGTCGGCGGCGCCATGCATGTAGCGGCTGACGGTCTCGACCCCGCCCGACACGAAGCAGTCGCCCTCGCCGGCCTTGATGGCGTGGGCCGCCATGCGAATGGTCTGAAGAGACGATGAGCAGTAACGATTGATGGTGACCCCGGGGATCTCCAACCCGAGCATGGCCGAGATCACTCGGGCGATGTTGTAGCCGCCCTCACCCGCGGGCTGGCCGATCCCCCACATGACGTCCTCGACCTCGTTCGGGTCGAGCTGCGGCACCTTGCCGAGCACGTCCCGGAAAATGAACGCCGAGAGATCGTCGGTACGGGCATCGACGAGCGATCCCTTGTTGGCGCGGCCAATCGGGGTGCGCGCCGTCGCGACGATTACAGCTTCTGCCATGGGGGTTCTCCTCGCTCGGATGTTGAGCCGAGGCTAGGCAGCGCTCGGCGCATTCACCAATTGTGAACCCTCCACAATTGGCGGAAATTGCCGAAAGGCCGAGGGTATGGATTCTCCGGTGGGATTCTCTGATCGCGATTCAGCGGTTCGCGGTGTCGCCCTGGCATCGGTTGCGGCGACCGGTGTGTTGTTCGTGCTGCCCATCGGACCGACTCCCACCCTCTTGGCATCCGAGATCGGATCCACGGCGGCGGCAACGGTTCTGCTCGTTGCGCTCGGAACGGTGGTCTGGCTCTCGACCGGTATCGATCGGGCCGCCTGGACGATCACGTTCGTGTCGTCGGGGTCGCTCGTGGCTCTCTACCTGATCGACCCGGTGAGGCCCGGGTCATCGGCCACCGAGTTCTCGAGTGCATTCATCATCGGACCCGCAGTGGGGCTCGCACAGATCATCGCGCTGGCCCTTCTGGCCCGCCGGGTGGTGCGATCGGTACCGCTGGTGAGGCTGGTTCTCGACTCCATGTGGTTGGCAACGTCGGGACTGCTGATCACGTGGAGTGTTGTCGCCGGCCCGGTGGTGAATCGTGCCGACATCGGGGCTTGGCCCACCGCGACACTGGTGATGCAGGCATTGATCATTGCGCTACTGGGTGGGCTCATTGCCGGCCTGATGATCCTTGCCGATGGGCCGGGCCGCGTTGCTCTCGCCGTCATGGCGGTTCCGGCGGGTGCGATCGCCGTCATGCAGATCGTGTACGGCCGGGCCTACATCGACGGCCGCCTCGAGGTGGGTGGCGTTGCCGACTTCCTCCTTCCGTTGTCGTTCTCCATGGCCGCGGTGGCCACCCTCGAATGGCGGCGGGCACGCCTCATCAGGCCTCGTGCAATTCGTCCGGGTGACGGGCAGATGGCCATCACGCTCGTTCCGCTGACCATCTGGGGCGTGGCAGTGGCAATGTCGAGACTGTCGGCCATTCCGGACCAGGGTCTGCTCGGCGTGGTGATCGGGGCGGTCGCCGTGGTGCGGTTGATCGTCCTTGTCTCGGAGAACGCCAGAATGGCTGCGGATCTTCACGAGCAGAACACGCGGGACCACCTCACGGGGTTACCGAACCTGGCGGCCTTCGATGCGAGCATCAGGGATCTGTCGGATGGGCCGGCCGGTCTGATTCTCGTGGACATGGATCGGTTCAAGGCGGTGAACGACACTCTCGGGCACATCGCCGGTGATCGGCTGCTGGTGTTGGTCGGGCAGCGAATAGAGCTTGCCGTCGGACCGGGATGGACCGCCGGTCGTTTGGCCGGAGCCGAGTTCGTGGTGCTCACCAGCGAGGAGACCAACACGCAGAGCGTCGCCGATGTTGGCCGACGCATCATCGAACGGCTGTCACTTCCGTTCCATATCGATGGACGCGAGGCATGGCTCGGGGCCAGCGTCGGTGTCGCTTCGACAGACGATGGACTGCATCCGAGCGAACTGCTCGACGTGGCCGATCTGGCTTTGCGCTCATCGGCCGGAAAAGCCCGAGGGCAGGTTGTGATCGCCGATGGTGAGGTGGTTCGTCGGGCCCGCAGCAGGGGATCGCTGGAAGTCGGCATACGTCATGCCGTTGAGCGTGACGAGTTCTTCACCGTGTTCCAGCCGAAGGTCGATCTGGCCACGGGCGCGATGGTCGGAGTCGAGGCCCTGGTCCGCTGGGATCGCCCCGGCGTGGGAATCGTGCCCCCCGATGAGTTCATTTCGGTTGCCGAGGCCACCGGCCTGATTTCACGAATCGATGGATGGGTCCTCGCGGACTCGCTCAATCATCTTCGGGGCTGGAACGAGGCGCGCGGCAACCTGCCGAGACTCAAGCTGTCGGCCAACATGAGCGCGTGGCAGTTGGCCAGGATAGATGTGGACGTGGAGGTGGGCAGAGCAATTTCCCGGACGGGTGGGGTCGATCCCGCCCAGGTCATCATCGAGCTGACGGAGACCTTGCTCATCGACGACCCCGAC
>JAJRXJ010000335.1 GCA_024276355.1 Actinomycetes bacterium
AACCCGTCCGGTTCACAACCCCCAGTTGACGGCTGCCTGCCAGAACCTTGCGAGGAAGGCAGCGGTCTGTTCGCGAGTGACCGCTGCGTTCGGTGTGAATGTCGTGGCCGACGTTCCGTGCGTGATGTTGAGCGCCCAGAGGCACCCGATGTCCGCGGCCGCGAAGCTGCCGTCGATGTCGGTGAACGGCGCCGGGCCGGCTGGGCATGTGCCTCCGAGGGCCCGCCAGGTTCGGCCGAGGAAGGCCGCCATCTGTTCCCGGGTGGCCGGCCGGCGCGGCGCGAATTCGGTGTCTGTGACGCCGTTGGTGATGCCGAGGTTGTAGATGAGGCCGATGTCCGCGGCCGCGAAGCTGCCGTCGATGTCGGTGAACGGTGAGGTTGTGCCGCCACTGATTGATCCGCCCAGCGACCGCCACAGCCGTCCCAGGAAGGCTGCGATCTGTTCTCTGGTCACGTTGTCGTCGGGCGCGTACCTGTCCGCGGCGACGCCGGTGGTGACCCCGAGCCCGTAGATGCACCCGATCGCACTCTCGGCGAAGCTGTCGGACACATCCGTGAAAGGTGTTGGGGCGACCTGACACACCTGTCCGGTGGGGGTCGCCATGGCGATCCCGCCGGCGCCACCTCCCGCGGAGTTGACCGCGGACACCACGAATGCGTAGTTGGTGAAGTTGTGGAGCCCTCCGACCTGGCAGCTGAATGTGGTGGCGTCGGGAGTCGTGCATCCATCGGAGGCCGGGATCGTGGTGACCTCGTAGTGGGTGACGAATGTGTCTCCGACCGATTGAGGCGGCTGCCAGGAGACCAGGGCGACGTGGTCTCCCGCGGTGGCCGACACCGACCCGGGCGAACTCGGGGTGACCGACGCCAGGGTCGGGGGCAGCCCGGGCGGCGTTGGCGGGCACGGATCGGAGAGGCTGGGGTCTCGGACCGGCATGTCCACCGCTCCGAGGATTCCCTCGGGGAACACTCCCGATATTGACATTCCGATGCCGGCTCCGAACACGGGCGAGTCGGTGCCGAGAGTCCAGTCGAGCCCGGCGGGATCGACGAACCTCGGGTCGGCGTCGGTGTTGCCGCCTCCGAGCGGATACCCGCAGCTGATGACGTTGTTGTCGACGTGTCGGAAGCTGAGGGAGTTCGATGCCGACTCCCATTCGGGCTGGAGCGACGGATTGTCGACGTGCAGCTGGTCTGGTGTCCATCTGTAGTTGAGGCCCTGCGTGTAGTCGAGGTCCTCTTCGCCGCCTTCGGAGGGCTGGTCGTAGATCAGCTTCCAGTTGTCCCAGATGATGTTGTCGTGAATCAGCGGGTCGCTGTAGCCAGGGTTTATCTCGGGGCCGGCGTCGCCGTTGTATTCGTGGCCGTTGCGTTCGCTGTCGATCGCGCCTCCGGCGGGGGCTTCGCTGCTGGCCACGATGTTGCCGACGATCGTGTTGTGGTGGATGTCGGCGTCGAACGTGTCGTCGAGGGCGATCGCTCCGCCCCTGGCGTTGTTCTCTCCGTGGCCGTCGGCGATGTTCTGGGCGATGAGGTTGTTGTAGACCTCGAGCTGGTGTGTTGCGCCGGCTGCCTGTGGGAAGGAGCCGGTGGCGGTTGTGCCGTCGGAGTGGTCTTCGAAGCTCATGGCGCCGCCGTCATCGGGTGACATGTTCCGCAGGAACACGTTGCCGTGGACCTGTGTCGGCCCGGCGTCCTCGATGAACAGCCCGCCGCCGTGGTCCCATGCCATGTTTTCGATGATCATGTTGTCGTGGATGTCGGCGCTGTCCTTGAGTTCGTAGAGCGTGATGCCCCCGCCGTAGTCGGCTGACAGGTTGTGGAAGATCAGGTTGTTGTTGATCTCGTATGTGCCCGGAGGTGTCGAGTTGAGGGCATCGTCGACGGTGTGTTCCGGTTGGGTGTGTGGCGGCTCACTCGGGTCTTCGGGTTCGTCGTTGACGCTGATTCCGCCGCCGTAGCCGCCCATGTTTCCGTTCTCGGCGATCGTGTTCGACCAGATTCTCACGTTGTGCACGGATTTGTGGAACCAGATTCCGCCGCCGTAGTAGCCACCGTTCCTGACGATCATGTTGTTGTTGATGTCGAGGTCGGAGTTGTTCAGTCCGGCGAAGACCCCGGCGCCGATGTCGTCGGCGACGCTGCCGCCGGTGATCGTGAATCCGCTGATCTCCACGTTGTGGACCGGACCGGTGAGGGGCCCCTGTCCGATGTAGAACACCGGTCCTCCACCGTTGGGCACCCCTTGGGTGACGACCGTGGCTGCCATGGTGGCGTCGACGGTTGTTTCGTGGGGTCCGGCACCGATGAGGCGCACATCGGACTCGGTGATGTGGACCTGTTCGTTGTAGGTTCCGGCGGCCACGAACACGTCGCGTGGGGTTCCGGGGGGCAGTGTCGGCAGATGCGAGAGTGCGTCGCCGATGGTCGGCCAGGGGTTGGACTGGCTTCCGTCGGCTGTGCCGGTGTTCGATGCATCGACGTAGACCGCGTTGTCGGTCGCGGGCGCCGCCAGGGCCGCCAGTCCGACTCCTGCGGCGGGCGGGCCGACGGTGATGTTCACCCCGTTGGATGTGCCTGCCGTCGTTGTCAGCAGGAGGGGCCCGCTCACCGCGTCGAGCGGCACCATGACCACGACCTGCGTGTCCGACCAAGTGATCGGCTCCAGTTTCTTGCCGGACAGGGTGACGGTGGATCCGTCACGAGTGGGTCCGAAGTCGGTGCCGTTGATGGTCAGGTTCGCGCCGGCCGCAACTGTGTCGGCGGTTGTCGTGGCGTTGATCGTCGGCGCGTTGAGCGGCACGAGGGGACCGTCGGCGAGCATGGCTCCGCCGAGGCCCAGCGCGGCCGTGGGTATCAGGGACCAGTCGGCCTCGAACCGGTACTGGCCCTGCTCGAAGTAGTAGGCGAGTGCCATCGGCAGGTAGTCGGGGTTGTAGCCCGGCAGTGAGGGATCGTTGCCCAGGTAGATCCGGGGGCCGGATGCGACCCTCCGCTCCATTTCGGGTTTCTGTACCGGGGCCTCCCCGGGTGGACAGGCGGTTGCACCCACGTAGCACAGCGGGTTTCCCATGGTGCCTGATCCGAGGAAGTACCCGAGATGGTCGTAGATGCCGACGGGGGCCCCGGGAATGCCGGCTTTCTCGAACTGCAGGAGGCTGGCCGGGTTGTAGTCGACGAAGACATCGTCGAATACGCCGCCTTCTATCTCGCCGGCTTGTGGCGCCAGCGTGTTGGCTCCGAAGTCGAGGTCGACCCGGTCGCCTCCGGTGACGGTGACGTGTGCGATGTCTGATCCGGCGGGCGAGGCGAAGAAGCCGGTGGGCAGTGTGACTCTGACCTCGTAGTCACCCGGCGCGAGGTCGCGGAATTCGTAGAATCCGGGCATGGGGCCCACGAAGACTCCACCGGCCTCGTCGAGATGGGCCGTGTACGGGGGTATCCAGCCTTGGGCTTCGAGGTCGGCCTCGTCGACTTGTCCACTCGTGGTGGTGGCGATCAGCGTGGTGCCGGTCGAGTCCCACAGTTCGACGGTGACGCCGTGGAGCGTGCGTTCGGTGGTGGGATCGTAGGTGCCGTCCGGTAGCCAGGTGCCGGGTGTGAGGTTTTCGTCCCAGACCACGCCTGAGATGTCTCCGGTTCCGGCCGGTATCGGTTCGACGTGGAAGTCGGCCCGATAGTTGGCGGTGTACCACTGGATGTAGCGGTTCATCGCGTTGAAGGTCTTGTCGAAGGGGGGATACAGCGTGTAGTTGGGATGCAGGGGGTCCTTGCCGCCCGGGTAGAAGGTCTCGGTTCTCATGGCGCCGTGGTAGCCGGGTGGCAACTCGACGTCGACGTGGCCCAGCACTTCTATCTCGGGCAGGTCGTCGAAGTTGTACCACCCTGATGCGTCCGTGGTTCGGGTGGCCTTGACCGCCCCGCTCTCGTATCTCAGGTTGACCACTGCCCCGGCGATGGGTGTGGGGGGGGTTGTCGAGTCGTCGTAGACGTATCCCTGTGCCCGTGCGAAGAATCGGGGAACGAGTGGGTTGACGGTGGCATGTTGGGCGGCGCCGGGCCCGACGCGCACTTGGGCCTGGTTCCATACGTAGTCGATGGGTTTGTCGGACAGGAACAGCTTGTACGACCCGAAGGGCACGTTGTCGAAATGGAACTCTCCGGTGACCGGGTCGGCGGCCACGGTTGCCACCGGGTGAACCGGGGTGGTTTCGGCGTTGGTGTAAAGGACGACGAATCCGTCGGGCACGACGGTGTTGAGGGTGACCCCCGGGTGGTCTTCTCCGGGGACCGGCCACGGTTCGAGGGGATCAGGGGGAACCGGGATGCTGTCGGCGTCGATGAGGGTGCCGTCGATGGTGCCGGTCGTCGTCGGGTTGAAGGGTGTGGGGTTGCCAGGAGATCCGATCTGGCCTATGTCCTCTATGAATCCGTGCCAGATCATGTAGGCGCCGGCCTCGGTGCCGGGGTCTCCCGGATACAGGGCCGGGTCCCATTTGGGACCGCCTTCCTCGCTGGTCATGAGGTAGAAGCTGGTTGTGCTGTCCCAGCTTGTTCCAAGTTCGCTTCCGGTGACCGGATCTGTTGGTTGCGTGTATGCGTATGCGGTGGTGGGGTCGGCTCCCACCTCGACCTTTCCGGCCGGTAGTCCGGTGAAGTAGTAGTAGCCGTCGGTGTTGGCGAGCACGGTGCCGTCGTCGAGGACCAGGCCGTCGGGTTGGCTGCCGGTGATGCCGGTGGCCAGGAGGTTGCCGGCTTCGTCTTCGACGGTGACGGTGACACCGTTCATCGGTGGATCGTCCGGGTTGTCGTCCTCGCCGTTGACGTAGTTGTCGTAGAAGGCGTAGTAGAGAAGGCTGGCTGTGGGTAGCGGCAACGGCGCCAGGAAGGCGTCCTTTGTCATCACGTCTCCGGGGTTCACGGTGAACTCGCGGCTGGTCATGTCGTGGCCGGGGGCGACGATCATCACCACGTAGTCGCCGGGGGCGGGAACGGTGGCCGACCATGTGTTGCCGGACACCACGCCGTATGTGATCACCTCTCCCCCGTTGTGCTGGTTCTGCACCATGACGGTGGCACTGCTCAATGGATCGGTCACGCCCGGTATGCCCGGTATCAGGACCGGGCCGGTGCCGTCGTTGGCGCCTTCCCAGATGGCTCCTCCGATGTCGGCGGTGGGCGGTGGCGTGAGGGCCCCGGCCGCTGTCGACAAGCTGATCGGGGGCACCTTTGCAACCGTTGCTGCTGCCATCGCAAACGTCAACATCAACACGACCAAGCCGCGTCTGCCGCTCATGAATCCACCCATTTCGCCTACCTCTACCGCTAGAGATTGCTGTCAGCGGCGACCGTAGACCGGGGCTGAGGGCCGGCGATACCCTCCCATTCGGGCGTTCGGGACTACCCATTCGGGTAACGGACCGCACACGCCCGGTGGCGGCGTGGGCCGGTTTTCGGACATGGTCGCGCTCTTCGTGAACGAGATTTGGCTTGAAACCACGATGTGGGGCCTTTACGATGTAAGGCCACTGGGGGTGTAGGTGGTGGCTGCTCAGAGTTCTCCACATGCGGATTTCGTCGCCATCCGGCGGGGCGGGCCGTCGACATGAGCCGCCTCGCGACCCGCGGCAGGCCCGAAAAGGCGTCCCACCCGAGGCTGCGTTCTGCGATCAATTCGATGCGGCTCGAGTGGCGCGTTCTGGGCGGTTTCGGTCGGGCGGGCCTGCTGGGGCTGCTCCTGGCGGCGGCGATGGCCATCGGTTTGGGGTTCAGAATCGAGAGTGCGGCCCGATCGGATCTTCTCGCGGGCCGGGCGTCGATTCTCAAGCAGACGGTCGAGAGCCTCCCCATCAGCAGTGTCGATCTGGTCCCGGGGTCGTATGAATACAAACGACTCGCCGATGCTGCTGATCTTCGGCTGCTCGGCACCGAGGTTGCGAGGGTGAAGCTGTGGTCGCCCGACGGCCGCATCGTCTACTCCGACGCACCGGGGTTGGTCGGACGCAAGTTCGCGATTCACGACGACGTTTCGTTGGCCTTCGCCGGTCAAGTCAGCCATGGATCGGCCGATTTGAACGGCCCGAGCAATCTCTTCGAGCGAGACATGGGCGGGCTCATCGAGTTCTACCTGCCGGTCTACGGCGACAACGGCGAGGTGATCGGCGTTTTCGAAGTCTACGAGCGGAGCGGGCCTCTCGAGGCTTCGTTGTTCCAGATTCGCCACGATGTCTGGAGGAGCGTGGGTTTGGGTCTGGCGACGCTGAGCGTGTTCGTCCTGGCCCTGTTGCTGAGCGTGTCTCGGTCGCTCGATCGTCGACGCCAGGAGGCCGAGGACCTGGCTCAGACCATCGCCACGGCCAGAAACGATGAGCGGGCGAGAATAGTGAAGGCCCTCCACGACGATGTGGGGCAGCCCATCTACCGGGTCTTGTTCGGGCTTCAGGGGTGCCGTCACCTCAACTCCGATCCGGCGATCGATGCCGAGATCGGAAAGCTCGAGAATCTGACCCGGCAGATCGAGTCGACTCTCAGGTCGGAGCTGCGAAAGCTTCACGGGTCGGTTACCCGGGAGGTGGGCCTGAACCGCGCCCTGGCCGGGCTGGTGCAGACCACACGGGAAGAGACCGACCTGAATGTGAATCTCGACCTTGATCCGAGCGTCGATCTGCGTTCCGATGTCGGCACCGCCGTGTTCCGGGCGGTTCAGGAATCGCTGTTCAACATCAGGCGCCATGCCGATGCGACCAACGTCTCGATCGGAATACACGTCGGGGAGGACCGCCTCGTGGCGGAAGTTTCCGATGACGGAATCGGCTGGAACGGCGCGGAGGGAATCGGTTTGACCACCACCCGCCAGACCCTCAAGGAGGTGAACGGAGCATTATGCATACGACGTCAACAGCCCCAAGGCACAAGTGTTCGCATCGAGGTGCCGTGCCCGACGGGGTAGTTCTCAAGGTTGTCATCGCCGACGATCATGTGGTGGTTCGTGACGGTGTCCGATGGATGCTCGAACTCGAGCCCGGTTTCGAGGTGGTGGGTGAGGCCGGGAACGGTTACGACCTGATGGAGTTGCTGTCGAGTCATCCAGAGACCGATTTGGTGCTTCTCGATTTGAGGATGCCCGACATGAGCGGATTCGAGGCGCTGCAGAAGATCAGCGAGTCCGACTTGTGTGTCAAGGCGGTGATCATGTCGATGCACGACGATCCGGTCTACGTCACACGTGCGTTGGCCCTCGGCGCGGCTGGTTACCTGCTGAAGAGCACCGACCGTGTCGAGCTGATCCGTGCGCTCCGATCGGCGATGAGCGGCGTGCCCTACGTCCAGGGCGAGTTGACCGGGGCGCTGTTGTCGGTGCCGTCGTGCGGCTCGAAGGCGATCGGCGAGACACTGGCCCCCCGAGAGGTCCACACGTTGCAGCTGATCTCCGATGGCGCGTCCAACAAGCAGATCGCCCGGGAGCTGAAGATCTCTCCCGCCACCGTCAAGTGGTATCTCAAGAACAGCTTCGGGAAGCTCGGGGTCACTTCGCGTGCCGAGGCCGTGGCCACCGCACTGAGGCTGGGGATCATCGAGTGAGACGGCGACGTCATTCGTTGCGGCTCACCAGCCATCCGCCCATGAGGGCCACGGCCACTCCCACCACTTGGAGGGTCTTCACGGTTTCATCGAGGGCCACCACGCCCAGCACGAGGGCCATGATCGGCACGAGGTAGGCGATGATCGATCCTCGTGCCGCGCCGACGCGGCCCATGAAGGTGATCAGCATGGCCCG
>JAJRXJ010000336.1 GCA_024276355.1 Actinomycetes bacterium
GATCAGACACGCGAGCTCCAGAATGGTCTTCCGGTGGTGACCACCACCAAGCTGGGCTGCAACAGCCCCCACGAGTTCGAGGTCTACCACCGCCTCGAGTTCCCGGCCGGTTATCCGGCCATCTACCCCGGCGACAACGTGATGAGAGACTTCGCCCTCGAGTCGTGCTATCGGGTGTTCGAACCCTGGGTGGGAGCGAAGTTCGAGGTTTCGGCGCTCGACATCGAGGTGCTCACCCCGACACAGGACAACTTCGAGGACTCAAGCGCCCGATACCGCGGGATCCATTGTCTCGTTCATCGCACCGACGGCGAGCCGCTGACCGCGACCACCCGGCAGTCCGGTCTCTGACGCTGACTCCCGGCCACGACCCGTGTCTTGGCCGGAGTCCGGGGCGTCTCACCTCCGTGTCCCATGACTGCGCCCGCCGGGACAGTAATGTTCACCCCGGACCGGTCCTACGAGTCGTGGAGGTGATCACATGGATTTCCTACCCGTGGTCGTTGCCGTTCTGGCCGGCTGTGGGTTCGGCCTGCTGCGCGGAGGCCGACTGTGGAACCTCTCGCGTGTCCGCCTCCATTCGCCCATGCTCGCATTGGTCGCGATCGGGAGCGGGATGGCCCTCGACCACTGGTCGGTGGCGACGCCTCGGCTGGTCGCGCTGGTGGGAATCAGTGCAGCGATCGCTCTCGCATGGCGCAATATACACCTGGCCGGAATGATGATCCTGGCAATCGGGATCACCACCAATCTCCTCCCGGTGATGCTCAACGGAGCGGTGCCGGTCCGGGCCGAAGCGCTGACCGAAGCACAGATGGTCGACCCCGGCCAACTGTCCCAAGTGGAGCTCTCCGGATCAAGGGAGTTCGCCGACGGGTCGACGCTGCTGGCCGACCTCGGCGACACAATCCCGGTTCGGCCCACACATCAGGTGATGTCCTACGGCGACCTGATCATTCTCGTGGCTGTCGCCGATGTCATCGCCAACGGGATGCGACGCCGACGCCGCCCCAGGTATCAGGGTGCCATCAGCAGCACCAGACCCGACCACGACTGGGGCACGGCGCCCAGCCCCCGTCCTGTGTCTCCGTCCCAATACTCGGCCAGGGCCGACGAGGTCACGCCACGCATCATCGATCTGGCCAACTCGGCTGCAATCCCCGACCCGGAGGGTGTGCCCGAACCCGCCAGCGCGGTCCACAGCAGGTAGGTCAGCTGGGGCCACACCGGGCCTCGCCAGTAGGTGTCGGCATCGAAGCTCGCTTCCCTCCTGTGAACTCCGAGCGGCCCGTGTACTGAACCATGAGCGGCCGGATCGACCAGCGAGAGCGCCGCTGCCATTCGATGCGACGGGTCGACGTCGATGAGCAGCGGTAGAAGCGAATCGACCGTTCGGACCCGCCCGGAACCCGCCTCGTTGGCCCCACTGTCGATCCATGTCAGGCGGTCGTCGTCCCATCGGGCGTCGATGAGTCCGGCCAGCTCGGCAGCCGGTTCAATCAGGTCGATGACGCCTGACTCAGCCAGCTCCATGGCGTTCCATGCGACCAACGCGTTGAACCCGATGGGAGCCACCATGAACTCGGGATTCCGCAATGGTTCGCCGTGGGTACCCCACTCGATCGTGTCGAGCAGCACCATCTTGTGGGCCCGCCACCTGTCCCTGTCGAACCCCTCACCCGGGCAGAGATCGTCCCATCGGGGGGAATCGTCACAGCCGCTTTCCCAGGGATGAACCACGGTTATCAGACCATCGACGGTTCGTTCACGGCGTTCCAGGAGGAATCGCAGCCCTGCGGCCGCCCGAGCCACCAATTCGGGCGGCAAATCGAACCCCCGGCGGGCCAGCTCGGCCAGGGCATGTCCGTACATGGGTGGTTGGGTGATCGACGATGAGCCCGACCGTCCCCACACATCGATGGCCTTCGACGGGTCGAGTTGGTATCCCATGTGGGGCACGAAACCCGTTGGGTCCTGCAGCGAGAGCACCGACTCGACCTCGGCGAGCGCCCGATCGGGCCGGTCGAGTTCGGCCCAGATGACCGCATGAAAGCAACTGTCCCACAGCCACAACCACGGGTAGACCGAAGTGTTGGGTGCCGTGTAGCCGGCTGCCACCCAAGCCGACTCGAGCACCTCGGCCACACGGGCCCTCAGGCCGGCAGAGGTGTGGTCTCCGGTTCCACCGGGCATCGTGTCGTCCATGGCAACGTGCGCCTTCGTCTCGTTTCGACTCGGTATGACCGACGGCGTGTCGGTCGTGGCCCGTAATTGGCAACGAGCAATGGGCGACATCGGGTTCGATGTCGTGACCGTCGCCGGCGAGGGACCCGTCGATCGGACGGTACCCGGGCTCGCCATCGGCGCCACGAATCTCGAACAGGCGGATCTGCCCGGTCGGATCGCCGATGCGCTGGACGACATCGACCTCGTGGTCGTCGAGAACCTGCTCTCCATCCCGCTCAACCTCACCGCATCAAGAGCCCTGGCCGCGGCGATCGCCGGACGGCCGGCAATTCTCCATCACCACGACCCACCCTGGCAGCGGAGCCGTTTCGCACACATCAACGAACTACCGCCCCGAGACCCGGCGTGGCGCCATGTGGTCATCAACCATCTGACGGTCGGCGAAATGGCCGATCGGGGAATCACCTCCACCTGCATATACAACGGATTCCCCACCTCCACGGGGCAGGGGGACCGGAGCGCGGTCAGAGAGTGGCTCGGTGTGGCCCCCGACGAGTTGGTCCTCGCCCATCCCGTGAGGGCCATCGAAAGGAAGAATGTTCCCGCGGCGATCGAACTCTCCGAGCAGACCCGGGCCACCTACTGGCTCTGGGGTGACGCCGAGGACGGTTACGACACCGAACTGAACCGGATACTGGCCTCTGCCCGATGTCGGATCGTGAGAGGTGCGCCCCCCGTTCATGCCGTCGATCTCTATCAGGCCGCCGACGCGGTTGTGTTCCCGTCGACATGGGAAGGTTTCGGCAACCCACCCGTCGAGGCGGCCATTCACAGGGTCGCAGCCGCGGTGGGTCGATATCCGGTGGCCGATGAACTGCTGAAGCTCGGTTTCCGGTGGTTGCCCACCGACAACCCGCAACCGCTTCGCAACCTCTTGTCCGACATCGGTTCGCCCGAGACGGTCGCCATGCTCGACCACAACCGTGAAGTCGCCATCGAGCATCTGTCTCTCGAAAAGATGGGGCAGGGCATACGCTCACTTCTCGACGAAGCCGACTGGCTGCCCTGAACCGAACGCATCGAGAACCCCGTGAACCACCCGAACCCCACCGACCCGGTATTGATCAAGAGGGCGCGAGCGGCCCGCTTGGCCGACCTTGGGCAGCGAATCGGATACACGCTGTTCGGTGTGGCAATCATCGGATTCTTCGTCGGTCTGGCCACCGACTTCAGCAGTGCCATCGCCCGGTTGGTGGTGGCGTCGATAATCGGCGGATCAATCGTTCTCGCTCCTGCGATCATCGCCGGCTACGCCGTTAAAGCCGCCACCAGAGACGACCTCGAACACGGTCGTGACATCGGCTGAGCCCACCATGCCGATCAACGCGGACCGTCGCTAGGGTGTCCCGGTGACGCCACGTCTGCCCGCCGCCGAACGCAGATCACAGCTCGTCGACGCGGCGATGGCAATCTTCGCAGCCGAGGGCTACCAGAAGACCACGATGGACGCCGTGGCCACCAGGGCCGGGGTCACCAAGCCAGTCCTCTACCAACACTTTCCGTCGAAGCGTCATCTGTTTCTCGAGCTTCTTCACGTGGTCGGGCACCATCTCACCAACATGGTCGACGACGCGACAGCCGGTGTGTCGTCTCCGCGTGGTCAGGTCGAGCAGGGTTTTCGGGCCTACTTCCGTTTCGTGGAATCACGAACCGACGAGTTCCGCCTGCTGTTCGGGGAAGGCGTCCGCATCGACAGCGAGTTCTCCGCCGAGGTCAGGGCAGTCGAGGGAAACATCGCGGCGTTCATCGCCGAGCTCATCACAACGGAGGGGCTCAGTGATGATGACCGCCTCGTCCTGGGCCATGGCATCGTGGGCATGGCCGAACGGACCGCCCATCACTGGCTCGACAACGGCCGCGACGGCAGCCCCGAGACGCTGGCCGAACGGGTGGCGGATCTGGCTTGGTCGGGCCTGCGTGGTCGACCTACCTGACTCCGATCAGGCCTTCTCGGCTCCCACGATCCGACCACCAAGATGGGGTGGAGGGGTGATGTCGATCGGTTCGGAGGGGATTTCCCCGGCCACGATCGAGGGCAGAAACTCCATGAGCCTGACCGGAACGGTCGGAACCGAGACGTTGGCCAGCTCGTCGAGGGACCACCAACGAGCACCCAGAAATGCCGCAGCCTCGAGAGCCTCGAGGCCCTGAGGGTCGTAAGTGCCACCATCACACCACGCCACGTGGATTCGGTCGTCGGATTCGAAGTTGTACCCGGCAAACGTGTAGCGGGTCTGCTGAACCCATACACACGGCCCCATCTCGACCCCCACCAACCCGGTCTCCTCATGGAGTTCGCGCATGGCGGCATCACCGGAATCCTCCCCCCATCCCATTCCGCCACCGGGGATCTCGAGCCAGGGAGACTTGTGGGGATCGATCGGATCCTCGGCCTCGATCAGGAATATGCGTCCCTCGGTATCGAGTACCACACAGCGGGCAGCCGGCCGCCTGAAGGCAAAACTCACCTGCGGGCCTCCCTCAGCAGGACCTCCTGGACCATGGTGGCCACGTGAAGCCCGTCGCGTGTCCAGATCTCGCCAATGGCCAAGCCGCGTGATCCGGCGACTCCGGCCGAGCGCATGTCGTGGAGCGTCCACTCATCGGCGGGTGCGTCGCGGTGGAACCAGACGGAGTGATCGAGGCTGGCCCCCATGTAGGGGTAGTCATCGTGGCTTTCGCCGTCGAAACCCGGCCTGCCCAACGGGTGGGTGAGTTCGACGGCCTCGGTCGGGATGTCGTCGCTCGCGTAGGTGTGGGCCAGAATGTGCATGAGCGGATCGTCGCCGATGGGGCCGGCTACTCTCAACCAGTTGCGGGCGACATTGAGTTCCCGTTCGACCGGCCGCCGATCGATCAGGATTCCCCAGTCGCTGGATGGAAGATCCTCCGGCGGCGTGACCGCCTCCGGCATTGAGATGGCGGTGGAATCGGCAGCATCCTCCGGCGCCTGGAACGATGCCGACAAATTGAGGATCGCGCCGTTCGACTGTCGTGCGACCACCCGTCGGGTGATGAACGACCGGCCGTCGCGGATTCGGTCGACCTCGAACCGGATCGGTTCCTTGGAGTCGCCGCCGCGTATGAAATACGCGTGCATCGAATGTGGCCGGAAACGAGGGTCGACGGTCTGCGCGGCCGCCCACAGGCCCTGCGCGGCCACCTGGCCTCCGTATACCCGTCCCCACGGATACTCTGCGCTCTCGCCGACCCACACATCTGGGCCGTGAGACGACATGTCGAACATGTCGGCGAACGATTCGAATACAACTGCCACAGCGAGCGACGATAGCCAAACCGGTACCCACCGACACAAGTTCCCACTTCCCACCAATGCGTGGGAGCATCAGGGTATGACCGACAAGGCACTGCATCATTTGCTCCGGATCGATGTCGGCGACAATCCCGAGGCGTGGGCCGACGCTGGATTCAATGTGGTCGACGGCGAGACACGGGTGGGCTCCACGGTGATCCGCCTGCGCGGTGCCGGCGAACGACGCGGGATCACGAGCCTGGCCATCGACGGAATAACCAAGCCGATCGACGGTCTGACCGTGTCGCCTCCGATCCCGAGATTCCACCGCAGGATCACCCCGCTCCATCCGAACCTGGTGAGCGGACTTGATCACGTCGTCGCGGTGTCACCCGACATCGACCGCACAGTGGCCGCATTGACCGCAGCCGGACTCGAGCCACGGAGAACCCGACATCACGAGTCCGGACGGGTCACCAAACGACAGGTATTCTTCTGGCTCGACGACGTGATACTCGAACTCTCCGGAGACGATCTGGCCCACGGCCCCGGACCGGCCCGATGGTGGGGTCTGGCATTCACCTGCCAAGATCTCGACGAGAGCCGCGCGGGCCTGGCTGGCCTGCTCGGCGATTCCAAGGCAGCGGTACAGTCCGGGAGGCGTATCTCCGTGCTCCACACAGACGAGGTCGACATGTCCGTCCCCACCGTGTTCATGTCACCACACCCGACCCACAGCCGATCGGATCACCCGACCGGTGACCGATCCGAATAGAGTCCGCGCATGAATCGAGTCATCACAGTCGTTGCCTTCACAGCGTTCACGCTGATCGCGTCCGCCTGTGGCGGATCCGGGCCCACCATCACCCCCACCACCACGGTGGCTCCGTCATCCACCGCCACCGGCACGTCCCTACCCGATACAACGACAAGCAGCCAGGCCACCGACGCTTCGCCATCGGTTGCGCCCAGCTCGTCCTCGGCGCCCACCACAACCGCTGCAACCACCACATCGCTGCCGCCGGCAACCGGGGGCCCGACAACCTCCTATCCGGCGGTCGCCCCTCTTGAGCCGGTACCACCCGCGAGCTATCCGACCACCGGCTGAACCATTCAGAGCGGCGCGGCACGATGCAACATCGCCGATTCGACCGAGATCAGAAACGACCCTTCCTCCCCGGCAGCGTCGACCCGGGCCGTGCCGTCGGCTATCAGGCTCATCGGCTCGCCCGGAGTGGCCGCCCAAAGTACGCTCACACCCGGCCGCTGCATGGCGTTTGCAGACGAACCCCTCCCCAACTTGCAGCCGACGAGACCATTGGAGACCTCGACAGCGCAATGCGTTATCCGTACTCGTGAATCAGCCCCGGTAGTGAGAATGTAGGCCGCACGGCCATACTTGTGGGCAACCTTCGGAAGCTCCTCGGGGGCAACTGGAATACTCATGCCCGCGAAGTTAGCCGTCGGGTGTGAGCCCGCACCAACAGTCGAAGGAGGGAACGTGAGTCACATTCATCGCACTGCCCTCCCCCGCCCGCTCTTGGCCATGTTGGTGGTTGCCCTCCTCAGTCCGGTTCTGGCGGCGTCGAGCCTGGCCTCGGCACAGGGGTTGGATGCCCCCGATGCGATCGCCACCTCCGCTCCTCCGGCAGAGATAGCGCGCAATGGATTGGCGATTGAACTCGCACTCGATCAAGTCGGTTTGGGTGATGCCTGGCGTGAGGACACCGCCCTCAACGAACGCACCCGGAAGCTGTTGGTCGAGTATCCGGGGTCCACCAGCCTGTCCGCGGTCACCAGCCTGATGGAGGTCGTGGCCGACCTCGAGCGGGCCCAGGCCCTGAGGGCCGCCATCAACAACAAGGTCCGCGACAACACCAGACTCCTACAGCTCACCACGGACCTCGAAGCCCGGCTGTCCGACATCGTCGCGGTCGGCCAGGCCCGACTCGACGGCACCCTCAGCCTGATCCAATCAATCGCCATCGACATGTACTCCAACCACGGCGCCAGGTCCGAGGAGGCAGCAGCCCTTCAGCAGCGTGGCCTTCTGCTCACACGGCGCAGCGATGAACTCACCGCCACCGCTCTCGAACGACTGATCGCAACCCGAGACGATCAGGAGGCGGAACTGGCGCAGGCCAGACAGGCCCTCCCCGGTGCCAGCCGGGCTCGGGCCGCAGCCGTTGTCGCCCAGTCCGAGCTGTCGGATTCCGCCCGCCGGCTTCCGGAGCGAATAGACGAGCTCCTCGGCAAGGCCGAGGAATTGCTGCCGAAGGCCGCGGAAGCGTTCCTGTCCGCGGAGGTGGTCAACGAACCGGGCCTCAGTCTCCGCGCCCTCGATGCCTACTTCAATGCCGAGTCGTGGATGGCCGAATCGCAGCCCGAGTGCGGGATCACGTGGCAGACCATCGCCGGGGTTGGTCTGGTCGAGAGTCGACACGGCACCCACGCCGGCAACAGGTTGCTGCCCGACGGGCGCACCCAATATCAGATCATCGGTGCCACTCTCGATGGCTCCAGTACCGACAACTTCGGCGAGACCGTTTCAGTCGTCACTGATACCGACGGCGGCGTCTACGACGGCGACCCGGTCCATGATCGGGCCATCGGGCCGATGCAGTTCATCCCCGAGACATGGCGCCAGTGGTCTGTTGATGCCGATGGCGACGGCCGCCGGGATCCAAACGACATGGACGATGCGGCGGTGGCCACGGCCCGGTATCTGTGTGCCAATGGGCAGATCAAGTCGACGGCCGCGTGGGATGCCGCGATCTACACCTACAACCAGTCGAAGAGTTACGTGGCATCGATACGGGCCGCCTATCACCATCTCGACGACACCGTCGCCGCGGCGACCGTCGACTCTGTCGACGGGTTGATGCTCACTCCCTGACCGATTGGGCAACGGCGTCGACCGTCGCGGATACGTCGCCGATGTCGGTACGCCAATTCGACACCGAGAATCTGATTGCCGCCCTACCGCGCCAGGTGGTTCCCGTGGGGAAACACATCCCGCCGTTCTGCAGGGCGGTGAGCACTCGGTGGGTGTGGACATCGGGGTGCGACCCGTTGGGAGGACCGTCCACCGCGATCACCACCTGGTTGATCTCCGTGTGAAGAAGCTCGACCCCCTCGACCTCTGCGAGCAGGGAGGCCAGGTCGGCCGCCCGGTCGCAGCAGCGATCGACCATGTCGGCCAGTCCCGCACGTCCCAGGGCACGCAGCGCCGCCCACACCGGCACTCCGCGTGCCCGACGCGACGACTCGACCACGGAGTCGACCGGGTCGGCGACATCTCCCGGAGCGGGAAGGTACGCAGCCCGGTATCCGATCGCTCGCCCCATCGTCTGCCGATCCCGCACGATGGCAATGCCGCAGTCGTACGGCGTGTTGAGCCACTTGTGGGCATCGGTCGCCCAGGAATCCGCCGCCTCTGCTCCGGTAGTCAGACCGAACCTGCTCGGGGACGCCCTGACCCAGAGCCCGAACGCACCGTCAATGTGAAACCAGAGATCGCGACGTCGAGCCCGGTGCGAGTCGACGACTTCCGCTATCTCGGCGAGGGGATCGAACGAACCTCCGTTGACGTTGCCCGCTTGGGCGCAGACGATGGTCGGGCCGTCGATCCGATCGAGGGCCGCCCCAAGATCGGCAACCTTCATCCGTCCGACGCGATCGGTTTCGATTCTGGTCACGCAATCGGACCCCAGGCCGATCAGACGCAGCGCCCGATCGATCGTGGAGTGTTGCTCCGCACCCACCACGACGTTCACCGGCGGTGCTCCGATCAGGCCGGCGGCCTCCACGTCGTGACCGTTGGCAGCCAGAACAGCGTGGCGGCCGGCCAACAGCCCGGCCGTGTTGGCGCCCTGCCCACCGGTGGTGAAGCCCACCGCGCTCTCGCGCGGCAGGTCGAGCGCTTCGAGCACCCAACCGGCAGCCATGGTCTCCACGGCCACGACACCGGGATAGAGCTCGGCGAAAACCGCATTCTGGTCCCACGCCGACACCAACCAGTCGGCCCCGAGCGCCGCCGGCAAAGACCCTCCGGTGACCAGCGCGAAGTATCGTCCCGACCCTGTTGCCGCCAGACCGGGCTCCGCCATGGCCACCAGTTCACGCACCACCTCGGCGCCGGCTGCACCCTCATCGGGGAGCTGCTTCTCGGCCGCACGGATGATCTCGGCGGCTGTCGATTCGATCGACGTGGGTCTCCCGGGGATCCCATTGAGCCATCTCCGGGCCAGTTCATCGACGGTGGCCAGCACCGAGTCGTAGTCGGCGTCGAGCATTGGATGGCCTCCCGCTGTTTCGGATCAGGTGGGCATCATGTCACGCAGATGGGTGATCAGATCGCCGTTTCTTCCCGAGACGTCCCATCGCCCCACCCCGACCATTGCCGCCAGGTCGGCGAGGGCCCGTGCCATGCCGTCGGCCACCTCACCGAGGTCGCACCCGTCTTCCGCGAAAGCACCGAGCACCCGCAGCACGCCGGCTTCACGGTCGGTCTTGAGATCAGCCCGTCCGACGATGCGCTCACCCATCAGGAACGGCATCACGTAGTAGCCGTGGACCCTCTTCGCGGCCGGTGTGTAGATCTCGATGCGATACCGGAAGTCGAACAGGCGCTCTCCGCGCTCGCGGAACCACACCACCGGGTCGAACGGCGACAGCAGGGTGCAGGCGTCGATCGAGCGGGGAACGACGGCGTCGGCATGCAGGAACGCCGGCCGGCTCCATCCTTCGACATCGGCCTCGACCAGGCGCCCCGATTCGACCAGCTCGCGGATTCGCGGCCTTGCGTCCCGCTTGGGGAGACGGTGGTAATCGATCAGGTCGGGGGCCGCGGCCACCCCGAGCGATGCCCCGGCCCGGTCGAGCAGCACCCTGTGGGCCTCGGCCTCGTCGGGCGTTGGTGCCGCCCTCACATGGGCCGGCACGATGCGTTCCAGGATGTCGAATTCCTTGGCGAATCCGGCCTTGCGCCGCACCCCGACCTCGCCGATTCTGAACAGCCAGTCGAGGGCCACCGATCCGAGCGATCTCGAACCCCACCACTCTCCCTCACGGGGGCGCGGGTCGGTGAGGTCGGAGGCGGCCAGCGGACGTTCCCGCACTTGGGCCAGTACCTCGGCGATGTATTGAGGCTCGCGCCTGGCCAGTTCGCTGAGTCCGCTCCAGGTTGCACCCTCGCGCGACCGCTTCTTGTGCCATCTGAACAGGGGTTCGTTCTCGACCGGCATCAGTGATGCCTCGTGGCTCCAGGTCTCGTACCACTCGTCGTCTCTGTACGCCACACGGTCGAGCAGGTCGGCGTTGTATGGACCGAGCCTCGAGAACAGCGGCATGTACTGCGTGCGAATGACCACCGGTACCGAATCGAGTTGGAGCAGACCGAGCCGCCCCATGACCCTGCGGAGGTGCCGACGATCAACACGCCCGGTGGGCCTCGGATCGCGAAACCCCTGCGCGGCCAGCGACACGCGCCGGGCCTCGGATGCCGAGAGGTGTACCGGGCCCGACTTGGTCAACCGAGGATCTCAGCCAATGCCGGAACGTCGGGCAGTCGCCAGTGGTCGTGGTCGGAGTGGAGATTCAGCGGGTCGAGCTGGACCACCGGCATCCCGGCGGCACGGGCCCCGTGGACATCGGCGTGAACGGTGTCTCCCACGTAGAGCGTTCGTGAGCGGTCGGTGCCCAGGGCTGAGATGGCCGGTTCGAATATCGCCGGGTCGGGTTTCGATATGCCCACGATCGTGGAGTCGATTATCGCCGCGGCCTTCGGCAGCGGACCGTCGCTGAGTTGGCAGATGCCGTGGTCGAGACATTGCTGCTCAGCGGTACCAATGTTGTTGGTGACGATCGCCACCGGGCGCACCGTGGATATGGCCGCGAATCCCGCGATGTTGTGGGCCAGCACGTGGGTCCACATGTCGGTGACCTCATCGCGTCGACGCAGCGCGTCGCGTGCGGCAACAGCCGTTTCGAGTTCGGGGCCGGACAGACCCACCGACCCGAAGTAGGCCATGTCGTAGTGGCGCCAGACACCCAAATCGGTCTCGTCGACGTGTTCGGCGTCGAGCCGGTCGGTGATGGCCCGGACCCCGGTGTAGTGGGCGTCGTGGGCCTGTTGCGGCGACATTTCGAGTGTGACCCCAGCCGCGGTGACCGCGGCACACACCGCCACCGGATTCGGGATGATGAACACGCCGCCCATGTCGAACACGACAGCATCGATGGCCGACGGATCGATCGGGGCGGTGTCGGTGAAGGCCCGGCTGGTCATACGACGATGTTGACCATTCGGCCGGGCACCACTATGGCCTTGCGAATCTCGCGACCGTCGACGTGGGCGGCCACGTTGGGCTCGGCGAGGGCCGCTTCGGTGACCGCCTCATTGTCGGCATCGGCCGAAACGACGATTCGGCCCCTCACCTTTCCGTTCACCTGGACTGGCAGCTCCACCGTGTCGTCGACGAGCAGTGCCGGGTCGGCTTCGGGGAAGTCGGCCCGGGTGACCGAGTCGTGTTCGCCGAGCATTCCCCAGAGCTCTTCGGCTATGTGGGGAACCAGCGGCGCGAGCATCCTCACCATCGCATCGGCCACCTCGCGTGGAGTCGGTTCCGACGATTTGGTCAGTTCGTTGTTGAGTTCGGTGATCTTGGCGATCGCGGTGTTGAAGCGGAGGGCGTCCATGTCGGAGCGCACCCCGTCGATGGTCCGGTGGAGAAGCCGACGCAGATCGTCGGACGGCGCGGTGTCGACGACGGTGATCTCGCCGCTGTTCTCGTCAACGAGGTTTCGCCACACTCGCTGGAGCAGGCGATGAGATCCGATCACCGACCTGGTTTCCCATGGACGATCCTGATCTATCGGCCCCATCGACATTTCGTAGAGGCGCAACGTGTCGGCTCCGTAGGCCGCATACATGTCGTCGGGTGTGACGGAGTTCTTCAGCGATTTTCCCATCTTTCCGAATGACCGGGTGACCGGGGCCCCTTTGAACGTGAACCCTTCGGCGACCGAGCCTTCTACCTCGTCGGCGGGCACGTAGACGCCCCGCTCGTCCTGGAACGCCGCTGCTTGTATGTATCCCTGGTTGATGAGCCTCTGGAAGGGCTCGGGCCCCGACACGTGACCGAGGTCGTAGAGAACCTTGTGCCAGAAACGGGCGTAGAGGAGATGGAGCACCGCGTGTTCGACTCCACCGACGTAGAGGTCGACGCCGCCGACTCCGCCGGTGGGATCGGTCATCCAGTAGCGCTCGACGTCAGGGTCGACCAGCTTCTCCGAGTTTGTCGGGTCGAGGTAGCGCAGGTAGTACCAGCATGATCCGGCCCATTGCGGCATCGTGTTGAGTTCGCGCCGGTAGGTTCGCGGGCCGTCGCCAAGGTCGAGTTCGACATTGCGCCATTCTTCGACCCGCCCGAGCGGCGGCTCCGGTTCAGTGTCGGGATCGAGCTCGCGCGGGGCCCAGTCGATGAGTTCGGGCAGCACCACCGGTAATTCGGAGTCGGGTACGCCGATCGGCA
>JAJRXJ010000337.1 GCA_024276355.1 Actinomycetes bacterium
CCTCTTCCCAATGCTCAATGACATTCGGCCGGTGGTCGACGCCTTCGCTCATTGGCAGCCGTGATTGCGCGACCAGCTGATGGAATCCTGTTCGCAGGTGGGGCCGTCCTCACCGTGGACCGGGGCTTCACCATTCACGATCCGGGGTGGGTCCACGTCGTCGACAATCTGATCGTCGCCGTGGGCAATGGCTCACCGCCACCTGACCTGACCCGGACCGTGGGCCGCATCATCGACACCACCGGTTCGGTGTTGATGCCGGGAATGACCAATGCCCATACCCACCTCTTCCAGACCTTCTTTCGGGGTCTGGCCGACGACAAGCCCCTCCTCGATTGGCTCCGCGAATGCATCTGGCCCGCAGCGGTTCATCTCGATCGCGAATCGGCACGGCTGGCGGCCATGGTCGGCTTGGCGGAGAACCTCAGGTCGGGAGTCACCTCGGTGATCGACCACCAGTACATACACATAGACGAGGGCATCGACGATGGTGTCTGTTCGGCCGCCGATCAACTCGGTGTTCGTTTCGTGCTCGCCCGGGGATGGTCCGATCGCAACTACGAGCCCTCGCTGATGGAGTCGAGCGAGCAGATCCTCGAACGAACCCGACGAGTCGCCGAGAAGTGGGATCAACACGACTCTGGTCGGATCCGGGTCGAGTTGGCCCCCCTGATCCCGTGGGGATGCACCGACGAAGCGATGATCGACACCGTCGCCGCATCCAGGTCCTGGGGTGGCGGAACCCACATCCACTGCGCAGAAACCTCCACTGAGGTCGACATGAGCCTCGACGAGCACGGCCTGCGCCATGTCGAATGGCTCGAATCTCTCGGGGTCCTCGGACCCGACACCCAACTGGCCCACAGCATCTGGCTCACCGACGGGGAACTCGACACCATCGCCGAGAGGGGGGCCGTGGTGGTCCACTGCCCCGTCAGCAACATGTATCTGGCCTCGGGGGTGTCGCGGATTCTCGACATGAGGAAACGGGGCATTCCGGTGGCGCTGGCCAGCGACGGGCCCGGGAGCAACAACCGACAGGACATGTTCGAGGTCCTGAAGGACACAGTGCTGCTGCAGAAGATCCATCACCTTGATGCCATGGCCCTTCAACCCGAGGATGCCATTCGGATGGCCTGCAACGGGGGTGCGACCGCCTTCGGCATGCCCGACGGGATCGGCGTCATCGCTACCGGCCGTAGAGCGGATCTCGTTGTGGTCGATCTCCAATCGGTGTTCGTGGCACCCGTGCATCGCATCGCCAGCGCACTGGTCTTCTGCGCCACACCACACGACGTCACCCACGTCATGGTCGACGGCAGGATCCTCATCGACGATCGACGACTGACCATGCTCGATGAGCACGATCTGGTGACGGCGGCCATCGAGTCGGCCGGGTCGGTGTTCGACAAGGCCGGTCTCTCCGGCAGGATCGGGTCCGATCACTGATCTGATCCGACAATCCGACCCGCGATCGTCTATGTTGACGCGTCGACAATCACATACGAGTCGTGCTCGGCCGATGGCGCATCCTCGGTAGGGCCGTTTCAAGGAGGTCTGGTCATGCCCAGCATCGTGGCCTATCACCGTCCGACGCGCCTCGACGAGGCCGTGAACCTGCTCATCGAATCCAACCGATTGGTTTTGGCCGGAGGCACGGCCGCGGTTCCACGCGCCCGCGCCGACGGCTTGAACGCCGTTGAATTCGTGGATCTCCAGGCACTCGGACTCGACCGGATCGACAATGCCGAAGGCCGTGTCACGCTGGGAGCAATGGTGCGGCTCGGCGACATGGCCGACTCCGACAGTGTGGGGTCACTACCGGCCCGCTTGGCACGGCGAGAACTCCCGAGCATCATGCGTGATCAGGCCACCATCGGAGGTACCGTCGCCGAGGCATCACCCGACAGCGTGCTGTTGGCCGGCCTTCTGGTTCACGATGCCCGCGTCGAGTTTCACGACCACACCTCGCTGCCCTTGGCACTGGTTCTAGACGACGGCCCCGGCGACAAGATCATCGTCGCCGTCGACATCGACCCGACCGGCGATGGGGCAATCTCCGCAACCGGGCGCACTCCCGCCGACGTGCCCATCGTCGCCGCGGTGGCCCGCTCCACGACCAGCGGAATCCGCGTGGCTCTCACCGGAGTCGCGGCCGCGCCCATCGAGGTGGATCCCTCCGACCCCACAGCCGATCTAATGCCGACATCCGACTTCCGTGGGTCGAGCGACTACCGCCTGGAACTGGCCGAGACCCTTGTCCGACGCGCCGTTGGGGAGGTGTCGTGATGGAGATCACCTTCACTCTCAACGGCACAACCCGATCGATTTCGGTGCAACCCCACGAAACGATGCTCAGCGTTCTTCGCGGTCTTGGAATGAAGAGTGTTCGGTTCGGATCCGACACCGGCGAGACCGGAGCCTCGGCGGTTCTGATCGACGGCCGTCTGATCAACACCGACATTCTCCTCGCGGCCCAGGCCGACGGTCACCAGATCACCACTGTCGAAGCGTTCAACGCTGCCGAACTCGACGCTGTGCAGACCGCGTTCATGGCCACCGGGGCGCTCCAGTCGGGCTATTCGGTGCCGGCGATGATCCTCGGCACCCACGCCCTTGTCGCGAAGAATCCCAACCCCACCGAAGCCGAAGTCCGCGATCTCCTGTCGGGCATACTCGACCGCGAGACCGCCTACGTGAAACCGGTCGAGGCCATCATGCGTGCCGCCGCCCTGTTGAGGGGCGACAAGACCGAACCGTTCGCGCCCGCGATCATCGAGCCGCTGACCGACGGCCACACACCCGTCGTGGTCCGACCCGACGACCAGGCCCCGGATTTCTCACTCGCGGTGCCCCGCGTCGTCCTGTCGCCCGATGTGCCCGAAATGTCAGTGGTCGGCAAGCCCGAGATCAAGGTCGATGCCATCAAGCTGGTGAAGGGCAATCCGGCATTCACCGACGATTTCGACATGCACGACATGCTCATCGCCAAGGTGCTGCGAAGCCCCCACGCTCACGCCCGGATCGTCGACATCGACGACTCCAGGGCCCGGGCACTGCCCGGGGTACACGCGGTTCTCCATTACAAGAACACTCCTCGCGTCAAGTACGCCTCCGGCGGACAGAGCTACCCGAACCCTCACCCCCACGATCAGGTCAGCTTCGACAACAAGGTTCGTCACGTCGGCGACCGCGTGGCCGCGGTGGCCGCCGATACCGCTGACATCGCCGAGGAAGCCATACGACTCATCGACGTCACCTACGAACCGCTACCGGCGGTATTCGACGAGCGCGAGGCTCTGATCCCCGGGGCACCCGTCATCCACGACGAAGCCGACACCGAAGGAATCAAGGACCGCGACCGAAACATCGTTCATCACATAGAGGCCAATCGCGGCGACGTCGACCACGCCTTGGCGAGCGCTGATCGGGTGTTCGAACAGACCTTCCGGGTACACCAGGTTCAGTCAACACCCATTGAACCCCACATCTCGATTGCCTGGCTCGACTCCGACGAGCGCATGGTGGTGCGCACGGCCACGCAGGTGCCGTTCCACACCCGCAGGATGCTCGCCCCCCTGATCGGCATGACCGTGAAGGACATCCGCATCATCAAGCCTCGCATCGGCGGTGGTTTCGGCGCCAAGCAGGAGATGCTCATCGAGGACATTCCCGCCCACTTGGCCATCGCCACCAGGCGACCGGTGAAGCTGGAACTCACCCGGGAGGAAGAGTTCGTGTCGTCGCGAACCCGTCACCCCCAGACGCTCACCTTCAAGACGGGCGTCAACGCCGATGGCACCCTGGTGGCCCAGAGCCTGCGTGTGATCGGCAACACCGGTCCCTACGGCTCCCACGCCTTCACGGTGCAGGTGGTCACGGGATTGCGCGCCCTCACCTCATACAACTGCCCGAACAAGCGGTTCGACTGCGATGTCGTCTACACCAATATTCCGGTGCCCGGTGCCTACCGGGGTTACGGCGCTCCGCAGGGAGAGTTCGCGCTCGAGGCCCACATGGAGGACATAGCCCACGAAATGGGCTTCGAACCGCTGGAGTTCAAACGCAAGAACTGGGTGAAGTTGGGTGACGAACTCGACATCGCACCCCACCTCGGCGAGCGAGCCGTCGCCGAGGGTGAACTCGACGAGTATCCGAGGGTCACATCCTGTGGTGTGGAGGAATGTGTCGCCCAGGCATCCCGCGCAATCGGTTGGCACCGCCACACCGACCCCGACTGGCGTCAACCGGCCGACCGGCCGAATATTCGCCGGGGTATCGGCTTTGCCTTCTGCATGCATGGAACCGCCATTCCGTTCCTCGACATGGGTGGTTGCAGCATCAAGCTCAACGACGACGGATCGTTCAACATGTTGATCGGGGCCACCGACCTCGGCACCGGAGCCGACACCGTAATCGGGCAGATAGCGGCCGAGGTCCTCGGGGTCAGGCTGGAGGACATCAAGGTTTACTCGTCCGACACCGACATGACCCCGTTCGACACCGGTGCCTACGCGTCGTCAACCACCTACATATCGGGTACCGCCGCCAAGATTGCAGCCGAGGCGGTTCGCAAGCGCTTGAAGGAACGCGGAGCCAGGCTCCTGGGGGTAGACGAACCGTGCACGGTGGAACTCCGCGATGGTCGAGCCTGGGCACCCGATGGCTCATCCGTGTCGCTGGAGGAGATCGCACTCGACTCGCTGCACATAGAGGATCAAGAGCAGATCATGGGCACCGGCTCATACTTCTCTCCCGAGTGTCCGGCCCCGTTCGGTGCTCAGTTCGCGGAGATCGAGGTCGACGTCGACACCGGTCAGGTGACAGTTGTGAAGCTGGTCATGGCGGTCGACTGCGGGGTGGCGATCAACCCGATCACCGCCTCGGGTCAGGTCGAAGGTGGCCTGGCGCAGGCACTCGGCTATGCCCACTGCGAGGAATACGCGCTCGACGACAACGGCAGAATGCTCAACGCCGAACTCGGCCCCTACAAGATCTACCGGGCCGACGAGATGCCCGACATCGAGGTCTACCTGGTGCAAACCATGGAGGACAGCGGCCCGTTCGGTGCCAAGGCGGTGGCCGAGATCCCGATGGACGGTGTGGTGCCGTCCATTCGAAATGCCATTCTCAACGCCACCGGTGTCGCCATGAACGAACTGCCGTTCACCCCCGAACGGGTCTGGCAAGCTCTGCGCTCCGAAGCCTGACACCGTGTCCAACGGCTTCATCATCTCCGCCGACTGGATGATCGGCTCGGCTCGGCGACCCGCCACGCCCGACCACGGCGTCCGGATCGTCGACGAAACCATCACCGACGTCGGGCCGGTCGCCGACCTGACCTCGCGACACCCCGACGATCCCGTCCACCACGGCCGGGGCCAGGTGCTCATGCCCGGTTTCGTCAACACCCACGTCCACATGTACGGCACTCTCGCCCATGGCATTCCCACCGGTGAGGTCCCCTCGGGATTCTGGAGTTTCCTCAACGACTACTGGTGGCCGAAGGTCGAGAACGCGCTCGATCAGGACATGATCGAGGCGGCCACCGACCTCGTTTGTCACGACATGCTCAGATCGGGTACCACCACCTTCTACGACATACTCGAGGCCCCCAACTCGCTGCCGGACGCCCTGCTCGTCGAAAAGTCGGTGGTTGACCGCCACCATCTTCGTGGCATCCTCAGCTTTGAGGCCACCCAGAGAATGGGACCGGCCAATGCCCGGGCGGGCCTCGACGAAAATGTCGCCCTGATCGAGGCCTGCCGCTCCGATCCCAGCTCCATCGTCGAGGGCTCGATGTGTTTCCACACCACCTTCACCTGCGACGAGCCCTACATACTCGAGGCGTTCGCTCTCGCTGCCGAACACGACGTGTTCTGCCATGCCCACTGCAACGAAGGTGTCCATGAGGGGCTCTGGTGTGAGGAACACCTCGGGTCGCGCACCATGGAGTTCTACGACCGCATCGGGGTGGCCGGTACCGGTTTTCTGGCCAGTCAGTGTGTTCAGATGTCCGCGGCCGAGATCGACATCATCGCCTCCACCGGTGTGCGGGTGTCCCACATGCCTTTGTCCAACTGCGAGGTCGGTGGGGGCATCGCCCCGGTGCCGGAGATGCTCGAGCGGGGGGTCACCATCGGCTTGGGCAGCGACGGCTACATAAACGACATGTTCGCGGTGATGCGCGGCGCCTTCCTGCTTCACAAGGCCCGAACTCTGGATCCGGGGGCCATGCCCGCTCCGCTGGTGCTCCACATGGCCACCGAGGGCGGCGCCAAGGCGCTCGGCCTCGACCGGGTGGGCAGTCTCGAACCCGGATACGCGGCCGATCTCCAGCTGGTCGATGCCGAGTTTCCCACTCCCATCACCTCCGAGAATCTCGCCGATCAACTGGTGCTGTGGCGAAACGCCGAACATGTCGGTGATGTGATGGTCAATGGCAAGTGGCGGGTCAGGAACGGTGAAGTGTCCGGTGCCGACCCGGCTGCGCTGAGGGCCGAGACCCGCCGGCAGGCCGAGAGGTTGTGGTCATGATCGTCGACGGCGCGATCAACGTGATCGCCGAACAGCCGGTATCACGAATGGTCGATCTGGCCTTGGCCGCCGAAAACCTCGGATACCACCGTTGCCTCGTGTACGACGAGGGACTCGCGGCCCGCGATGTCTACATCACGCTCGCCGCAATCGCGCTGGCCACATCATCGATCTCGATGGGCCCCGGTATCACCAATCCCTACACCCGTCATGCCGCATCGACAGCCGGTGCCATTGCCAGCCTCGACGAGATTTCGGGAGGGAGGGCTGTGCTGGGGATCGGGGCCGGCGGCTCACTCACCCTCGACCCGCTCGGAATCGCAAGAACGCATCCACTCGCCGCGGTGCGCGAAACCATCGATGCCTGCCGCCATCTGTTCGCCGGCGACACCATCACATGCGACGGTTCACAGGTGGCGCTCGACCAGGCTTCACTGGGCTACGGCCGTCCCGAGATACCGATATGGCTGGCCGGGCGCGGCCCGAAAATGCTGGCTCTGGGTGGTGCCTCCTGCGACGGGGTCATGCTCGACTTCATCTACAAGCCACATCTTCCGCGGGCCGTCGACCGCATCCGCTCCGCCGCGTCCGCAACCGGCAACAACCCCCGGATCAGCTACTCGACGGTGTTCGTCACCGACCAGCAGGCACTCATCGACGTGAAGCCTCATCTCACCTACCGACTCGCCGATTCGCCGGCGGATGTCAAGGCCGAGATCGGCTTCACCGAAGACGACGAACGATCCATCCGCGAAGCGATGGCCGACGGTCTCGAGGCCGCGGCCGAGTTCGTCAAGGACGAATGGGTCCACCCATTTGTGATCAGCGGAACCGAAAGCGAGTGCCAGGCCGAAATCGCAGACATCGTCGAGCGCTTCCGGGTGAGCGAGTTCCTCCTTCCGATACTCGACGATCGACGGGCCGATTCCCTGATGACCACCGTTGCACGCGTGCTCGAACTCTCAGAAGGGACACCGACTTGACCGCAGACGAAACCACATCCAGCGGGGCCAACGAGCCGAGCTCCGCGACGCGCGCATGGGTTGATGCCGACATCCATCCCATGTTGATCAACGGGTCCTTCGTCGACTCTTCATCGGGACGAAAGCTCACGGTCACCAGCCCCTCTGATGGTCGGGACCTCGGGTCGGTGCCGCTTGCCGACGGATCCGATGTCGACGCCGCCGTCACCGCGGCCCGTGCTGCCCGCAACGGTCCGTGGGGGTCGATGATGCCGGCCGAACGTGAGCGACTACTGCGGAGGGTCACCGATCTGATCGAACGACACTCCGACCAGCTGGCCGAGATCGAGTCGATCGACAACGGCAAACCGATCAGCCACACCAGGCCGATCGACGGACCTGTCGCCTCCCGGCTGGCCGCCAACTTCTCCGGATGGCCGACCAAGATCTCGGGCGACACACCCGCCGTTTCGATTCCGGGCCACTTCGTCTACACGCTACGGCAACCCGTCGGCGTGGTCGCCGCGGTCATCCCGTGGAACTACCCATTGATCCACACGGCCCAAAAGATCATGCCCGCCTTGGCGTGTGGCAACACCATCGTGTTGAAACCGTCCGAGAAGGCTTCGCTCGTCAGCCTCCGCATGGCCGAACTGTTCTGCGAGGCCGATCTGCCTCCCGGAGTTGTCAACGTCGTGACCGGTGACGGGCCCACCACCGGCAGCCCGCTGACCAGTCACCCCGGGGTCGACAAGGTGGCATTCACCGGATCGGTCGGGGCCGGACGAGAGGTGATGAGGGCCTGCGCCGACACCACGAAACGCCTGAGCCTCGAACTGGGCAACAAGGGGGCCAACATCATCTTCGCCGATGCCGACCTCGAGGCCGCCGTGGCCCGAACGTTCGTGGCCGCGTTCGGCAACACCGGACAGAGCTGTGTGGCTGGATCTCGTCTGTTCGTCGAAAGTTCCGTCCATGATGAGGTTCTCGACCGGCTCACGGCTCTGGCAGCCGAGGCCCGGATCGGTCATGCCCTCGACCCCTCGACGGCCCTCGGACCGATCGTCGACGAAATCCAGCTCGATCGCATCACCGGCTACATCGACAGCGCTGTCGCCGATGGGGCAACCGTTCACCACGGCGGCGCTCGACTCACCCGGGGCGATCTCGCCCGGGGTCATTTCATCGAACCGACGATCTTCACGGACGTCGACGATTCGGCCGTCGTCGCCCGTGAGGAGATCTTCGGACCGGTGGTGACCGTCCACCGATTTGATTCCGAGGACGAGGTGGTGAGGAGAGCCAACGACACGCCGTTCGGGCTGGCATCGGCGTTGTGGACCCGATCGCTCGATCGCGCCCACCGGGTGGCAGCACGACTCGAAACCGGAGTGGTGTGGATCAACACCTTCGACATGTTCGATCCCACCGTCCCGTTCGGGGGGATGAAGGGCAGCGGTTTCGGCCGCGACAACGGGCGCGAGGTCATCGACATGTACACCGAATCGAGAGCAGTGTGGGTGAGCACAACATGATCCAGTCATTCGATTTTCTGCTGCCGACACGTATCTCGTGGCGGACACCCGTGAACGAAGCTCTACCGGAGGTGGCCGCCTCGCTCCATGCCGCGCGGGTCATGATCGTCACCGATCCCGGGATCATTGCCACCGGACTCATATCGCGGATCGAATCATCTCTGGCCGCGGCAGGGGTC
>JAJRXJ010000338.1 GCA_024276355.1 Actinomycetes bacterium
ATCGGGTCGTGGAGCTGGCCGAAGGCACGGCGCTGGAATACGTCGGCGGTTTCGCCGAGTTCGTGGTGGCCCGCGAAGAACGGCTCCAGCGCATCGAGGCTCTCGCGGCGCGTCAGGCCCGCGAGGTCGCCAAGGTCGAGCAGTTCATCGACCGGTTCCGCTACAAGGCCACCAAGGCCCGTCAGGTGCAGAGCCGGATCAAGACCCTCCAGAAGTTGGAGATGATCAAGGCCCCCGACCGCAAGCAGCTCGTGGCCCGTTTCGCCTTTCCCGAACCGCCGCGGTCTTCCCGGGTTGTGGCCGAGTTCCACGACGCCACCGTCGGCTACGACGACATGCCGGTCGTCTCCCACGTCAACCTGGTCGTCGAACGCGGTCAGACCGTGGCGCTGGTCGGCCCCAACGGAGCCGGCAAGACCACGCTGCTCAAGCTGATTCTCGGTCAGCTCGAACCCAGCGCCGGCACCGCTGGGCTCGGCACCAACGTGAGCATTGCCACCTTCCACCAACACCAAGCCGACGAACTTCCGGGCGACAAGACCGTGATCGAGGCGTTCTCCGGAGGGATTATCCCCGGCAAACGCAACCTGCGCACGGTGCTGGGCTCGTTCGGATTCCCCGGGGATGCCGCCGATCGAAAGGTCCGGGATCTGTCCGGTGGCGAACGCACCCGCCTGGCCTTGGCCCGAACCATGATCGAGCCGGTCAACCTCCTCGTGCTCGACGAGCCCACCAACCATCTCGACCTGCCCAGCTGCGACGTTCTCGAGGATGCGCTCACCGCCTACCCCGGCACCGTCTTGTTGGTCACCCACGACCGTCACCTGATTCGCAACGTGTCCGACGCCATCATCGACGTTCGCGACGGACGGGCCATCTGGCACGACGGTGTTCCCGACTCTGTCCTCACCCCTGCCGATGCCGGAAAGGTCAAGGCCAAGCAGCGCAGCGGCAACAAAGCCCCCGACCCCAGGGCCGAACGCCGTCGCGAGACCGCCCGCTCGCGTCAGGCCACCAACGATCTGCGCAAGCTCGTCAAGCGGCTCGAACGCGACAGCGAGATCGCCGAAGCCAAGGCTGCCGAACTGGCCGAACAGCTTGGCGACCCCGCGGTCTACGACAAGCCGGAAGAGGTACAGCGTCTGGCCGCGGCCCACGACAAGGCCGCCAAGTTGGCCGAGACACTGCTGGGCAAGTGGCACCAGGCCGCCGAGGAGCTCGAAGCCCTGGGCGACTGATCCGCGAGGCTGCACACACCGCGATTCGGTCGTATTCTCCGGCCATGGAACCAATCTGGACCCCATCGCCGCAGCGCATCGCCGAGTCGAACCTCACGGCCTTCGCGTCGGCGATCGGGGTCGACGGTTTCGATGGTGTCCAACGATGGGCGCTGGAGAATCCCGGCGACTTCTGGGGCGCGGTGTGGGACCACCTCGGGGTGATCGGCGATCGGGGGCCCACCCTCATGGAGCCGGCGTCCGAAATGCCCGATAACCGGTTCCTCCCCGATTCGCGGCTCAACGTCGCCGAGAATCTCCTGGCCGGACGAGGCGCCGCCGATGATTCGATCGCCATGGTTTTTCGTGGCGAGGACCCCACCGCCAACCCCGGGGTGTCATCCCGCGAGATCACCTGGGGTGAGCTGCGCGACCTGGTCGGACAGCTGCAAGTGGCGCTGCGCAACGCCGGGGTCGGAGAGGGCGACCGGGTCGCCGCCTGGCTGCCCAACATCCCCGAGACCTACGCGATAATGCTGGCCGCCGCATCGATCGGGGCCGTGTTCTCGTCGACCTCCCCCGACTTCGGGGTCGACGGCGTTGTCGACCGGTTCGGCCAGATCGAACCGAAGATCCTTTTCGGATGCGACGGCTACGTCTACGCCGGCCGCACCCACGACCGCCTCGACCAGCTCGCCGAAGCCACCGCC
>JAJRXJ010000339.1 GCA_024276355.1 Actinomycetes bacterium
CCGGCTTCGGGGCGGGGGATCATCGGTGGGTTCAGTCGATCCGAGCCCCTTCGACGGCAACCGTTGCCGCGTCGGTGATGAACCGAACCCGATCGCCGCGATAGAGGTCGGAGCCGAACTCGACGATCCGCCCGACCCGGTCGTGGGCGAGCCGGTGTTCGAGCATCCCCGGATCTCCGGGAGCGACCCCGAGCCAGCGGGCCTCAGCGTCGCTCAGTGCCACCGCTTCGAGACTCTGGCGGGCCCATTCGACCTCGACTCCGTACTCATTGGCCAGAATCTCGTAAACCGACCGGGATTCGATGTCGAGTCGGTCGAAACCGGGGAACAACCCGGCCGGCAACGAGAAGGTCTCCAACATGATCGGTTCGGCGCCGAGCGTACGAAGACGGCGACACTTGTAGACATCGGCCCCGGCAGCCACCCCGAGCTTCGACGCGATGAACCGCGAGGCGGCGATTCGTTCGAGGCTCAGGACCAGCGATCCGGGGTTCAGGTCGTGCCGTCGGGCCCTTTCGGTGAAGTGGAAGAACTCCGCTGCTGGTCGTTCGACCTTGGGTTGGGCCAGGAACGTGCCCGCTCCCTGCCGTCTCTCCACGAGGCCGCGCCGCTGGAGAACATCGAGTGCCTGGCGAAGTGTCCGTCTGTTGACACCAAATTCTGCTGCCAGTGCTCGTTCGGGCGCGAGTTGGTCTCCGGGTGAGATGTGGCCTTCCTCGATGCGTTCGATGAGCGACTCGACGATGCGCATGTAGATCGGCGGTCCGGTCTGGCTCAAGAGACCGACCTCGTCTCGAGGCTGGCCAGCAGTGAGCGGAAGTGCGCAAGGGGAGGGGTCTCGGCGTCGGTGAGCTTTCCGAAGGCGTCTTCGCAGCGTCGGAGCAGAACCGAATCGTGAAAGTGGGGGAGCAGCTCGAAGTCGTCGTCTGGGTCGTCGAGCCAGTGGCCGACATCATGGATGATGCAAGCGGCCACGAGCGTGTCATCGGCTCTGTGGGCTCCGGCTGCGGCCGCGGTGAGCAGGCAGTGTTGGGCGATGGTGATGTTCTCGCTGTAGTTGCGGTTTCCCTTGCCGGCCATCAGCACCGCGAATCCGTCGTACAGGAGGCTCTCTCCACCGATGGAGTCGTTGATGAGGCAGTGGAGGAGCTGCAGCCCCGGTACCGGATCGCGGTAGGGGTTGTCGGTGTGCATCCCGATACGGGAGCTCGCGAACGCCAAGTTCGCCGGGTCGGGTTCGACCCTCACATCGAAGCGTCGCTGCCCCGCGACCCGATGCCGACCCGACCCGATGTTGCCTCTCAGCCACATTCCGAGGAGACGCGAGGTGGTGCCGTCCGAATGGCGGATCGTGAGCCATGTTCGATCGTGATTCACCGCGACGATGGTCATTGATCCCCCGTGGTCGGTTGGGGCGGTGCTCCGGCTACGAGAAATGGTATACACCAATCTTCAAACCGGATACGGGCATGGTGGTTGTGGGCCCGGCGGCGATGCACGATGGGGGAGTGAACAGCCCGAACGCGGTCCGACCCTCCGATTTGCATCCTCTCGAGGAGGCCCTGCTCAACCGGATCGAAGCGATCGGCTCATCGCGCGTATCCGCCATGAGCGCGAACGCCGCGATGGTCGGCATCGAACCAGTCGTCGCGGCGAGCCTGCTCGAGGCCCAGATCGGGTCACGGGTGATCGACCACACCGCCCGCTGGCTCAGGACCACCCACGGCGTCGGCTACTACACGATCGGATCAGCGGGCCATGAGTCCAATGCCGCAGTGGCGATGGCCCTTCGCCCCACGGACCCGGCCCTGCTCCACTATCGCTCGGGCGGCTTCTACTTCGCCCGAGCCTCACAAGTCGCCGGGCAGGACCCCATGCTCGACGTGTTGCGGGGCATGCTGGCGTTGAGCACCGATCAGATCTCCGGTGGTCGTCACAAGGTATTCGGCAACCGTGACCTGGCCATCATTCCGCAGACATCAACCATCGCATCGCATCTGCCCAGAGCGGTCGGGCTGGCAGTCAGCCTTGGTCGCAGCGACCCGCCCGCTACCCGCCCGTGGCCCGACGATTCGGTTGTCGTGTGCAGCTTCGGTGATGCGTCGCTCAATCACTCCACGACCCAGGGGGCCCTCAACTGGGCATCCAATGTGGCCCATCGTGGCGAGCGGGTCCCGGTCCTGTTCGTGTGTGAGGACAACGGCCTGGGCATCAGCGTGCCCTCTCCGGCGGGCTGGGTGACAGCGTCAACGGCGGGTCGCGCCCACATCGAGCGTGTGGAGGTCGACGGCACCGACCCCGCCGGCGTTTTGTCGTCCACCACGGCATTGATCGATCGGATCCGCAGTCACGGTCGACCCGGCTTGTTGCATCTTCACACGGTGCGGCACCTGGGCCATGCTGGTTCCGACGTGGAGGCCGCCTATCGTCCCGCCGAGGACATCCGGGCCGACCTCGATCGCGACCCGATTCTGGCCACGGCCGAGTTGTCGGTGCGGCTGGGGGTGTGCTCACCGGGCGATATCGCATCGTGGTACCTCGACCTTCGCGAGCAATGCCACGAGATGGCTTTCGCGTTGGGGTCCGAACCGGAGCTGCGGTCCGTCGCCGAGATCCTCGGGCCGCTCGCTCCCTCACGGCCGGCACTGGTGAGGCAGCGGGCCGAATCGCTGATGAGCCGCCCGGCCGATGGTCCCCGGGAGCAACTCACTCTGGCCCGCACCATCAATGTTGTGCTCGACACCGTGCTCGGGAGTCATCCGGAGTCGGTGGTGTTCGGAGAGGATGTGGGCCGCAAGGGTGGCGTCTACGGGGTTACCCGCGGACTGCAGACCAAGCACGGATCCGACCGCGTGTTCGACACGATCCTCGACGAGCAGTCGATTCTCGGCCTTGCCCTCGGAGCGTCGCTCGATGGTCGGCTGCCGATTCCGGAAATCCAGTATCTCGCCTACCTCCACAACGCCGAGGACCAGCTGCGGGGAGAGGGCGCCACCCTGTCGTTCTTCTCCAAAGGTCAGTACCGCAACCCGATGGTGGTTCGAATTGCCTCATACGGCTACCAGAAGGGATTCGGCGGTCATTTCCACAACGACAATTCGGTCGCGGTTCTTCGCGACGTGCCCGGCTTGGTGATTGCATCGCCCGCACATCCGATCGACGCCGGGGCGATGCTGGCCTCGTGTATCGAGGCGGCGAGCGCCGATGGCTCCGTGTGCGTCTTTCTCGAGCCGATAGCCCTCTACCACACCGTTGATCTCCACACCGACGGCGACGGCGAATGGACTTCCCCATTGAACACCGACCACGTACTGGTGGGCTCGGCCCGGGTCCATGGCAATGGTCCGGACGGCACCATCCTCACCTGGGGAAACGGTCTTCGTATGTCGCTAAGAGCCCAGCGCCGTCTGCTGGCCGATCATGGAGAGAACTGGCGCGTAGTGGATCTGCGCTGGCTGGCGCCACTGCCCGAGGAGGACATCCTGCGGGAGGCCAACGCCACCGGTCGGGTGCTGGTGGTCGACGAGACCCGCCGTAGCGGCGGCGTCAGCGAAGGCGTGTTCACGGCTCTGATCGACGGCGGATATCGGGGTCGATTGTCGCGTCTGGCTGCTGCCGACTCGTTCGTGCCTCTGGGCAGGGCGGCCGAGCTGGTGCTGGTGAGCGAAGATGCCGTGGTTGAGGCGGCGCGGTTCAGAACTTGAGCGCAGCCAGCCCCCTCCGGAGCGAATCGTCGATGTAGGTGATGAAGATCGGATCGTGTTTGAGAGCCTTGAGCGACTCGGGACACACGGGAACCTCGACTTCGATTCGGCCGGAGATGTCCTCCGATGGCCTGATCCTGGCACCGATCAGATGAGCGTCGGTTCCGCCAGGGTTGAGGCCGGGCCAGTTGTGGAGCCTCACCGATGTACGAATCGAGTTGATTCTCAGAGTGACATCGGCCCTGTTGACCAGCTGAAATTCGATGATCCACCGGCAGGTGCCGTCGCCGGTGTCGACCAGATTCTCCGACACCCCGTCGAGCGAGATCTCCGGTCTCTGATCGATCACGCCCACATTCATGGCGAGAATCGCCACCGCGGCGGCCAAGGTGAGACCCACGATGATGGCGGAGGTGCGGCCGATGGTCGATGTGGGCTGTGTCCCGTACGAGCGATCGGAGAGACCATGGTCGAGGTGATGTCGATCCGTGGGCTCGGACCGCGTCGAATCAGTTCGATCGTGAGGCCTGTGCGTCGGTCGCCACGGTTCGGTCATGTCGAACTCAGTCCGGCTGCCAGCCGGGTCGTTTCCAGATGTGGCCGAGTTTGTTTCGCCAGCCTTTGGCCCGGCGCACGTCTCGGGCGATGTCGGCGAACTCGTGGTAACCGATTCTCACCGGGTTGTAGGTGTCGATGTTCTTGGTGAGCCCGTACTTGACTCGGCGGACCTCCGGCTCGAAGGTGCCGAACAACTTGTCCCAGGTGATGAGAATGCCGCCGTAGTTCTTGTCGAGATACTGAGGGTTGGCACCGTGGTGGACCCGGTGATGCGACGGAGTGTTGAGGATCTTCTCGGCGGTCGGGTGGAGCCTGTCGATGGCCTCGGTGTGAATCCAGTATTGATAGAGAAGGTTGAGTTGTCCGGCCCGCGCGGTCTGCGCGGCGGTGAACCCAACGAGCGGCATCGGCAGGAACACCCACGAAAGCAGGTAGCCCGACCATGGCTGACGCAACGCGGTGGAGAGGTTGTAGCGACGGCTCGAATGGTGGGTCACGTGGTTGGCCCAGAAAATGCGCTTCTCGTGTTGCCAGCGGTGGTCCCAGTAGTAGAGAAAATCCCAGGCCAACATTGCCGTCAGGAACGCCCCCGGTTTCGAACCCAGGTTTGCCACCCGTTTGCCGTAGAGCTTCTTGTGGGCCTTCCCGATCACCCCGGCGAACGCCAGGTTGACGGCGATGTTTCCCGCCAGCATCGCGAGGCTGGCCGCGGTGTCGCGTTTTTCGTAACCGACCGGCACCAGCGGGTCCGGGGGCAGGGATGTGTCGGTGAGTTGCTCGCGGCTCCAGTTGTCGAGGTCGCCCTCTGTTCGCTTTGGTCGACGTTTCAACCACGCGGCCTCGGCCAGCATGGTGGCCACGAAGATCGGGCCGGATGCGATGTCGACCTTGTTGATCGGGAGATCTCGCTTCACAGGATGATTCTAGGCCCCCGTGCGGGAATGGCTGAATCGGTGCCTTAGCGTTGGGCCGGTGAACGCGACGAAGGGTGCTCCCAGAGCCTTGGTGGTCGGTGGTGGACCGGCTGGGCTCATGGCCGCCGAGCAGTTGGCCGCCGCGGGACTCGATGCCGAGATCGTCGAGCACAAACGATCCGTCGGTCGAAAGTTCCAGCTTGCCGGCCGCGGCGGTTTGAACATCACCCACAGCGAACCGCTCGGGGAGATGCTCGACCGCTACGGTCCGGCCCGGCCCCGGCTCACTCGGGCCCTGGGCGAATTCACCCCAGACGACCTGAG
This sequence comes from Actinomycetes bacterium, assembly GCA_024276355.1. Taxonomy (GTDB): domain Bacteria; phylum Actinomycetota; class Acidimicrobiia; order Acidimicrobiales; family Aldehydirespiratoraceae; genus SZUA-87. The sequence goes on from JAJRXJ010000339.1 coordinate 5,501, forward strand.
GTCATGGTGTGCCGAGCTCGGAGAGGAGACTTGGGTCGGGTCAAGCGGCCGAGTGTTCCCCAAGTCGTTTCGCGCCACCCCCTTGCTGCGATCGTGGCTTGCTCGATTGGTCGAGTCGGGGGTGGTGATCAGCACCGGCTGCCGCTGGAGCGGATGGGCACGAAATGACAACGGATCGATCGACCCCCGGACATCGATGGTCACTCGTGCCGACGGCACGATGGTGCCGACTCGCTCGGCGGTGACGGTGATGGCGCTGGGGGGAGCGAGCAGACCCCGGGTGGGTTCGGATGGCTCGTGGGTCGGCTCCTTTCGTGGGGCGGGAATTGCCGTGAACCCGCTGCGGCCCGCGAATTGCGGTCTCAGGATTAGCTTTGCCAAAGTCTTCACCCGTCGGTTTGCCGGGACCCCTCTGAAGAACGTGTCGGTCTCGGCCGGGGTCGGAGCGGTCCGCGGCGATGTGATGATCACCGACACCGGGGTCGAGGGCGGACCCATCTATGCGGTGTCGTCGGCGGTTCGTGACCGGCTCGACACCGGCGACCGGACCGGAATCATCCTTGATCTGCAGCCCGACCTCACCCGTATCCGGCTGACCGAAAGGCTCGTGGGTCGACGCCGTCCAAAGGACTCGACATCGACTTGGCTTCGCAGATGCGGGTTGGCGCCGGTTGCGATCGGCCTGCTGAGAGAGGCCACCGGAAACGATCTCCCGACGGAGCCGCATGAGCTGGCGGTACTCATCAAGGCCACCGAGCTCGAGGTCGACGAGCTGATGCCGCTCGAGCGGGCCATCTCGACGGCCGGTGGGGTGGCGTTGTCCGAGATCGACGAACGGTTCATGCTGCGAAAGCTGCCGGGGGTGTTCCTGGCCGGCGAGATGCTCGATTGGGAAGCACGAACCGGGGGCTACCTGCTGCAGGCGTGCTTCTCCACCGGTGTGGCCGCCGCGAGAGGAGCGGTCGACTGGCTTGGGGTCAGTCCGACGACGGTTCGAGCATGACCAGCGGGATTTCCCGGTCGGTCTTCTCCTGGTATCCGGCGTAGTTCTTGTACTTCGCGGTCACCTTCGGCCAGAGCTCGGCCCGCTCCTCGGCGGTGGCGACACGGGCGGTCATCGACTGCTCGTCGCCACCCTTGTATTTCACCTTCACGGCCGGGTTGTCGCGCAGGTTGAGAAACCACGCGGGGTGGTGATCGTCGCCACCACGTGAGGCGACCACCACGATGGTGTCGCCGATCTGATGGGGGCTGGTGAGCATCACCGTCCGGGGCCGGCCGCTCTTGCGGCCGATCGTGGTGAGCTCCAACACCGGCATCTTGCCGGCCGACCAGCCGACCTTCCCGAAGCTGATCTTCAGCAGCCCCCGGTGGATCGTGTTCATGGACTTCAGCATGGCATCGCTGGGCATGGCCAGAATCTAGCGCTGGGCCTTCCCCGTGGCGATTTCGGTCGCGGCCCGGTAGTCGGCCTTGCCGTTGGACGCTCTTGGGACCTCGTCGACGAACACCACCGATCGGGGGGCCTTGAAACCGGCCAACTCGGTTTTGACGCCCTTGATGACCGCCACTTCGTCGACCTCGGCCCCTTTCTCCCTCGAGGCCACCGCCGTGACCGCCCTGCCGAACTTCTCGTCGGGTATGCCCACCACAAGGCAGTCCTTGACACCGGGAACCCGCTTGACGGCTTCCTCCACCTCCTCGGGAAACACCTTCTCGCCGCCGGTGTTGATCACCTGACTCCCACGACCGAGCAGTATCAGAGAACCATCGGCCGCGACCTTGGCTCGATCTCCGGGGAAGGAGTACCGGACCCCGTCGATCACCCGGAAGGTGGCTGCAGACTTCTCGGGGTCCTTGTAGTAGCCGAGGGGGACGTTGCCCCCGGCCGCGATCAGTCCGATCTCGTCGGAACCGGGTTCCACCTCTCGGTCGTCGTCGGTGAACACCTTGGTGGTCGGGGCCTGCTCGAACCTGCCGGTGGGGGTGTCGAGTCCCCTGACGGTGACCTGGGTTCCCATCGACCCTTCGGTTGATCCCATGGCATCGATCAGAATGGCCTGCTCGATGCGGTCGAGGAGTTCGTGTTTGACCTCGTTGGTCCACATGACCCCAGACGAGGACATGAACCTGATCGAGGATGTGTCGTAATGGCCGCCCCCGGGCTTGCCTTCGTCGATAGCGGCGATTATCGGCTTGGCGAAAGCGTCGCCGACGATAGTGATGCTGCTCACCCGGTGGCGCTCGACCAGCTCGAGGATCTCGTGGGCATTGAGGCTGCGGTCGGTGAGCGTGACCACATGGGCACCGGCGAGCATCGGGATCAGCGCCCCGAGCCAAAGGCCGGTGCCGTGCATGAGAGGCGCACACGGGATCGACACCATGAGCGCGCCCTGATCGGCGACCTGGCGAACCAGCCCGGAGATCGCGGCCGCGTCGGGGGGAGCCTCCAGGCCGAGCATCGGAAATCCGCTCTGGGAGAACGATGCGACCATTCCGCCGATCGCGTACATGACCCCCTTGGGCATGCCGGTGGTGCCGCCGGTGTAGAGCATGTAGATGTCGTCTTCAGCCCGGGCGATCCGAGGCATGGGATCGTGTCCCGACATCGCGTCGTGCCACGAAACCGCTTCCGGAACGGCACCTGCCCCCACTCCGTCGTCGACCTCGATCAACAACTTCAGATTGGGAAGTCGATCGACGATCTGCGACACCCTCTCTCCGAGCGACGAGTGGAACACGAGCGCCTCGGCGTCGGAGTTGTCGAGCAGGTACCAGAGCTCGTCGCCCAGGTAGCGGTAGTTGATGTTGACCACCACACCCCGCATCTTGAACGCTGCGAAATGGGCTTCCATGTATTCGTTGCAGTTGTACATGTAGAACCCGATCTTGGAGTCGGGTCCGAGACCGGCGGTCGTGAAGGCGGCGGCGATCCGCGACGCACGCTGGTCGTACTCGGCCCATGTCCGGGTGGTGTCGCCGTGGCTGAGGGCGGGCTTGTCGGGAATCGTGTCGGCGATCGATTCCCAGACGGTGGCGTAGTGCATTTCCATGGGGCGAAGCTACATGAATTGTCCGGAGGGGTTGGTAAGCCACCACGCCACCGGGCCGACGCCACCGTCTTACGGATGCGCATACCCCAGGGGGTAAGGTTGTTATACCCCAGGGGGTACCCCTATGATCTCGAGAATGGACTTGCCGGAGGAATCAGTCGCCGATGTGATCCGCCGCCTGCGAAAGGTGGAGGGACAGGTTCGGGGCATTCAGCAGATGCTCCTCGACAACCGCGACTGTCGAGATGTCGTCAACCAGATGTCAGCTGCCGGGAAGGCCCTAGACCAGGCCGGATTCGTCCTTGTGGCGGCCGGGCTCACCTGGTGTCTGCAAGACCCTGAGCGGTCGGCATCGGAGGGCTATGAGCTCGCCGATGTCCAGAAGATGTTCAACAAGCTGGCCTGAGTCAAAGACCCGAAAGAGAACGAAACCATGACCCTCATCGAGGATCGACCTCCCATGTCCGACCCCATGTCCAACACGCCTCGCCCCGGCCTCCTGGCCCGCGTGGGCCGCACCGCGGCCCGGCGTCCCCGCCGTGTTCTCGCGGTGTGGGCCCTCGTCGTTCTCGTTGCGGCACCGCTGGCGATCACCCTCACATCGGCGCTGTCGGGAGCAGGCTGGGAAGCGCAGGGCTCCGACGCGCAAAAGGTCAGAGACGAACTCAGAGCCGACTTTCCGCAGCTCGGCGCCGAGGCCGCCATCGTGGCCTACCGACAGTCCACTCCCATTTCCGCCGACCCTTCGGGCGTCAATGCACTGGTCGCCGGACTCGCGGGAACTCCAGGGGTGGCAACCGTGCTGGACCCACTCTCGCTCCCGCCGGAATCAGGGCTGATGGCCCCTGATGGCCTCGCCGTCCTCATCCCGGTGGGCCTCGAATCCTCGAGTGACGCCGATCTCCCCGAGTCCGCGGGCGAGGTGATGGCCACCGTGGATTCCATCGAACTTCCCGCAGGGGCCGAGGCCAACATCACCGGCGAATGGGCAGTGTGGCACGACTTCAATGCCGAGAACGAAGCCGCACTGCACCGGGCCGAGTTGTTGTCGGGGCTGCCCACATTGATCCTTCTGTTCGTGGCGTTCGGCTCCGCCATCGCGGCCGGGCTGCCCCTGATACTTGCAGTGGCCGGGATCGCTGTTGGATTCGCGGCCCTGAACCTCGGAACGGATCTCACACCACTCTCGGTCTGGTCCATGAACTTCTCGATGATGATCGGCCTTGCCGTGGGAATCGACTACAGCCTGTTCATCGTCTCGCGATACCGCGAGGAAAGAGAAGATGGCAAGGACCCCATGGATGCCATCGGGGGAACGCTCTCGACTGCCGGCAAGGCGGTCTTCCTGTCGGCGCTGACCGTGGTCATGTCGCTCGCGGCGGTGTTCCTGGTGCCGGTGATGGTGTTTCGGTCGATGGCCCTCGGAATGATCCTTTCGGTGATCGCCACCGCGCTCGCATCGCTGACCCTTCTACCGGCGATCCTTGTTCTGCTCGGCGATCGGGTGCTTGTCGCCAAGGCGGAGGATGATCCCGATCGTGCCGCGGAGGGGCGCTGGGCTCGCTGGACCTCAGCGGCCATGCTGAGGCCCCGAATCACCATGACGATGGGCATCGGTCTTCTACTGCTCCTGGCCGCACCAGCAGCCGGAATGCGCCTGGGAATGCCTGGCGCCCGGGTTGTCGATCGCGGGGCACAGAGTCGCGACGGGTACGAAACCGTGGTCGAATCCTTCGGCCCCGGAGCTGCCGCGCCGCTGTTTATCACGGTGTCGACAGGCGACGCCGACGCGGTGACGAGGCTGGCCGGTTCCGACGCCGGCGTCGCCGACGCTCGTGTGGTTGCCGAACCGTCAGCCGAGGGACGCACCGTGGTGCGCGTGATTCCGACGACGGCAGTCGACGATCAGGCAACATCTGATCTGGTCGGGCGCCTCCGGAGCCGCATCGCGCAGGTGGCGCCGGACGCGAGCCTGGGCGGGCCCGGTTCCCAGAACCACGACCTCACGAACGCTCTCATGAAGACCGCACCCTACGCGACCGGCCTCATCATGCTGGTGGCGTTCGTGCTCCTCCTCGTGGTGTTCAGAAGCCTTCTGATCGCGATCTCGTCGATCCTGTTCAACCTCCTCGGTGTGGCTGCCAGTTTCGGGTTCGCCACCCTGGTGTTCCAACACGGATATGGCGCCTCGCTCATCGGCATCGAACCACAAGGCTTTGTGGATGCGTGGGCACCGCTCTTCTTCTTCGCTCTCCTCTTCGGACTGTCGATGGACTACCAGCTCTTCTTGCTCGCCGCCATCAAGGAGCGCCACGATGCCACCGGCGACGCCAGACTCGCGGTGAGGGAAGGTGTGGCGCGAACCGGCCGGCCGATAACCAACGCGGCCCTCATCATGATCGTGGTGTTCGTCGCATTCGGGGTCACCGGTCCGATTCCGCCCACCGAACTCGGAGTCACGCTCGCACTTGCCGTGTTGCTCGATGCCACGATCATCCGGATGATGCTGGTGCCGTCGCTGCTCGGAATGCTCGGTGAGCGAGCCTGGGCCCTGCCCGGATGGCTCGATCGGCGTCTGCCTCACGTCGATTTCAATCACTGATGTCGGCGTTGGTCGCGGTCCATCCCGGATCAGGCTGTGCGTCTCCGGAGGGTGATGGCACCGCCGACCAGTGATGCCGCGGCCGTGGCCAGTATCACCACAAGATCAACCACCAGGCCGCCCCCCAGGGCGGCCGGAGAGGCCAGTCGGTCGAGGGCGTCGTAGACGTAGGTGAGCGGCATCGCCCACGAGATCCCCTCGAGCCACCCGGCCATCCGATCTCGTGGAACGAAGAGCCCGCAGATCATGAGCTGCGGCAGCACGAATCCGGGCATGAACTGCACGGCCTGAAACTCGGTGGTGGCGAAGGCGCTCACAAAGAGCCCGGCGATCATCCCGAGCTCGGTCGCAACCACAGCAACGGCCACCAGCGCCACGACGGAGTGGGCAACGGGGGTGCCGAGCACGCCGAACACCACGACCGAGGCGATGGTCACCTCGGCTGCAGCAGCCAGTCCGAATGCGATGGCGTATCCGGCCATCAGATCGACCTTGGCCATGGGCATGCTCATGAGCCGCTCGAGAGTGCCGGATGTGCGCTCGCGAAGCATGGCGATCGATGTGACGATGAACATCGTGATAAAGGGGATCAGACCCACCAGGGTCGGCGCCACCCGGTTGAAGGACGCCCTTTGCGCGTCGAATGCGAAGTAGAGCAGAACCAGAAGGAGACTGGGCACTACCGCCAGAAGCGCAACCGTCCGCCTGTCGCGACGAAGTTGGCGCAGTACGCGTATGGCGGTCGCGATCGTGGCCCGGCGGCTCATTGCGCCCCCTCGGTCTGCCGGATCAGCTCGACAAACGCAGCGCCCAGATCAGTTCGACCGGTTCGTTCACGGAGCCCGTCGGGGGTGTCGTGGGCGATGATCCGACCCTCGCGCATGAGGCTGAGCGAATCGCATTCGTCGGCCTCGTCCATCACGTGGCTCGAAACAACCAGGGTGGTGCCGCCGCCGGCAAGTTCACGGAAGGTGCCCCACAGTTCTCGACGAAGAAGAGGGTCGAGGCCGACGGTCGGCTCATCGAGAACCAACAACTCCGGTTTCGCAACCAGAGCGGAGGCGAGCGAGACGCGGCTGCGCTGTCCGCCCGACAATGATCCGACGACCCTCGACCGGTGGTCGCAAAGGCCGACGGTGAGAATGGCATCGTCGACATCGCCCGGGGAGGCGCCGGTCAGATCACCGAAGTAGGAGATGTTCTCGTCGACGGTGAGGTCGTCGTACACCGACGCGGCCTGTGTGACGTAGCCGACACGTGCCCTGGCCTCCGCGGTGCCCGCCGGCATGCCCAACACCATCAGCGTTCCGGCCTCAACCCTTTGAACGCCGACCATTGCCCGCATGAGCGTGGTCTTGCCTGAGCCGCTCGGCCCGAGAAGACCGATGATGATCCCCCGTCTCACGGTCATCGACAGGTCGGGAATCACCAAGCTCTCGCCACGACGCACCCGAAGGCCGCGTATTTCGATTGCTGGTCCGGGGGCTGTCGAGTCCACGACCGCCGACGATAGCTGTGAACCCCCGACGCCACCGGGTGTGTGCCCGAAGCACACCCGAGGGGCCCCACATCCGCTCATTCCGACAGCTGAATGGTGAAGATCCCGGGCTCATTGATGTTGGGGTCGGTGCGGAAGAACATCGCCAGGTCCTGACTACCGTCGCCATCGCCGGGCATGTCGAATCTCAGCCGAAACTGGCTTCGGCCCGCGCCGGCGGACAAATCGGCGAGCACGGCCGCGGTCACGTCGCACGTCAGCCCGTGGTCGCCCACGCGGTCACACGCGACCGGATCGCCATCAGCCGGCAAGTCGAACAGCTGCGGCCCGAAACTGTGATAGACGACCGACTCGGCCCTGAGGGCGCCCAGGTCGGCGAAGGGTGTGCCCGAAACCTGCATGGCATCGGTGCTCAGGATGGCCGACGACGGCACGTCCGCGTCGATGGGCAGGTCGAAGGTCAGGAACAATTGGACTCCGTCGCCGTCGGGAAAGCTCGGGTTGAGGTCGTCGCCGGCGAAGAGTCCGGTGCCCATCCCGGCGAAACCGCGAGGGGTGTGACCCTCGTCCGGCCCTCCTTCGTTGGCCAGAGTCCTGCTGGCGCTCGTCGACCGGGACAATCCACGGGCAGCGTCGGCCGCGGTCGCTCCGAACAGGTCGGCTGCGGTGTCGCGGGCGACGGTGATCTCGGCCGGACTCAGAGCCATCCCGTTGGTGCCACCGAACATCAGACGGCCGGGATCCTCCGCATTGTGGCTCAACCCGAGGATGTGGCCGATCTCGTGACTGGTGACCCGTTCGTCGTGCACGCTTGACTCGTCGGCCACGAA
>JAJRXJ010000340.1 GCA_024276355.1 Actinomycetes bacterium
ACACGGTGTCGATGTCGGCGCGGATCGTCTCAATAGGCGATACTCGTTTGGGCATGGCGTGGGTCTCCTTCGATGAGTTGGTAGCTCTTGAAGGAACCTACGCCAGGCCTCGTATTACACCGCCGATGGGACGCCACCGTGGACTCGGGCCGAGTCACTCGACCGCTTCGCGATGGACGGGCCGGGGAGTTGCCGACCGCTCGCGAACTTTCTTGATTCGTGCGTTCTGAGCTCAGAGGCGGTCAGCGCCTCATGAAGTCGCGCTGCCCCTTGAGATACGCCGACGGGTCTGTGATCGTGACCAGTGACAACGCTTCGGGATCGACATCGAACGCGGTGACCGATATGGAGACGTCGGGGAGAACTGTCGAACCGACCCAGACGCCGTCAATCTGGTAGCCCTCGAATCGTGTGGGGACCTCGTCGACGAACACCTCTGCCGCCCGCGTTCGAGGATCTTCGCTGGTCGTACCGTTCCGGCGAGGTCCATGTTCTGCGTAGTGACAGCACTGCTGTTCAAGCAATTCTGGCGGGAGCTCCGCGGTGGGAATACGGGAGTCGATATGGACTTCCCAGTCGTCGCCTTGTGCGAGAACACCAAGGTGGTTCAGATCTGTCCACAAGCCGGGTGGAAGGTAACGCAGCGGACGGGCTGGAACCCGACCTCCACGACCCTGCCCGCCCATCCGGAGCTGGGCGTTGCCATCGGTGCTGATCCCAATTAGGGGGAAGCGGAGTTCTCGCCAGGCACGCGCATATTCGAAGTCATACCGCCACGGCTTCATCAGGAACCGCCAGCGAGGCGCGGCGTGTGCAGCACTCACCCGCTCATCCTGACACGCCACCACGGCTCGCGGGCCCGCAAGAGCTCTGGCGATGCCACGCCTACCGGGGTTGAGAATCGCTCCAACCTCCGCGGTGGGCGTCGACCCATCGGTCGATCTCGCGAGGGTCGAAGCGAACGAACTTGCCGATCTTGAGGAATGGCACTCGATCTTCGGCGGTGAGCCGGCGAATGAAACGTTGGGTCATGCCGAGCCGTTCGGCGAGCGCGGGAACGTCGATCAGCGCCCGTGGTTGTGATGGAGCATCCTGGGCCGTCGGGCTGGAGTGGTGTCCTGGCGTCAACTTCGGTTTGTTGTCTCTCATGCACTACCTGTGACCCGTCGGATTCCGGGATTGGGACACTGCGACGACAAGATTCTCCTCGTGGCGCTTCGATCGAGCGGACCGGAGGCAAGCCGAAGCAGCGGCGCAGGGGCGCCAGCATCTCCGGCCGGCGCGAGGTTCTGCCGAGTGGTCCCGGGGGCGGAGGAACGCTCCAGCAGCACCTATCTCTGACCTATCCGGGACCTACCCGCTTACCTATCCGTGGCAGGTCCGCAGGACCTGCAGATGTGTCTCAGGTTTTTCCTTGGTGTAGATGGAGCTGAGTCGCCGCTGCGCTGAGAGAGCGCGCGGGGATTGCGGCGCGGGTGGCATGGTGTCAGGCGCGTGCCATCGGGCGGACCGTGGGCTGCGACTGAGTGCCAGTCGGCGGCTCTGTCGGCTGCGTCGGCTTCGCGCCTGGCATGACGAGTGCGAACGTCGCGAGGGTGATTGTGGACTGGGATGGCCGAGTCCTTCACTGACGACTTGCGTCTGCTGCGATGTGACGGCTGCGAGCAACGCCGAGTTCTTGAGCGTAAGCCCAGATGTCAGGTCTCGGGGCCGTCGAGTAGCCAGCCACCGACGCCCGGGGTGCGCATCAGTTCGAGCCATCTGTGCACCGCGTCGCGGTCAGCCTCGAGAATTGGGTATCCACGGGTTTCTACGACGGTCTTGGCGCCGGGGGAGAGGCTTGACGTAGTCACGAGGAGGCCGAGTTCGGCTCCTTCGTACTCGACGTCCGCTGCGAGGGCCTTGATGACCGTCTTGTTGATTCGACGCTTCTCGCGCTTGCACTGCATCACGATTGTTGCTTGGCCGGCTTTGTCTGGATTGTTCGTCCATGCCCGCACGTCGATCCCGTCGTCTCCTCGGCCGGGTCCAAGCTCGACGCTCATGCCGAGTCGCGCGAAGAATTCCGCTGTCAGGGCTTCGAAGCGTCGCCAGTTCACCGCGTCGATGTCTGTGAAGTTTGCCTGGAGGTAGTCGACGAGTCGTTGGTCGAAGAACGAGCCCAGGGTGGCGGTTGTCTGCTCGGTCAAGAACAGGTCTCCGAGCGACACAAGATCGGGCCATTCTTGGCGACGGATGCGTGACCACGGGCTCCGCAACTGGCTCGCGGTCATCGCGGCAAGAAGTCTGCGAAAAATGTCGACACTGGCGGGCCCCAGGGCGTGCTCAAGCACTCTCTCGATCGGGGAGGGATCGAGTTTGCTGCCGGGAGCTGCAGCCTCGATCTGTGTGTGAAGCAACGGCAAGGCCGCGTCGAGCACCTGTTCTGCGAATGGAATCTCGTCAGAGCTCAGCGAGCGCATCACCGACATGGTGGGAGGCACCGTCCCGGCGCCAGCGTCTGGGTCGCCGAACTGAGCCAGAAGCGCGGCAACGAGTTCTTCGTATTCTTCGGACCGGAGACGAAGAATGGGTGCGTCGGCGAGTTCGGGGTCTGCGCCGATTCGGTCGAGCGCCGCGCGAAGCTCCTCGTTGGAGATTGCCAGTCCGAGCTTGTAGCCGACGAGCTCGACGAGTTCTGCGCTCAGTCGTTCGCCATCTGTCCACATCGCTCCCATTGGACTCCACGGTACGGGACTCTGAGGTGGCTGGTTGCTCGATCCGAGAGTCGGCCGACGTCCAAGCATCGCGTGGTGCTGGTCGGTCTCCGCTGTGTTCGGCCGCAGCTATGGAGTGGTGTAGGGAATGCTGAGGGCGGGGATGTACTGCCCGTCGTGGTCGAGTTCGTAACTGGTGATGTCCGCGTTGAGGGCGGTGAGGTGGTGTCCGAGGAGGCCGGCGAAGGCAGCTGGTGCGGCTTGGGCGATGTGGATGGTTGTGGGCCGCAGCTTGGCGTGGGATTTGCGAATGAGGTTGGCGCTCCACCGGGCGGCGTGGGCAATTTCGTCGGAGGAGAGGTCGCCGTCGGGGTTCTTGCGGCTGAGGCTGATGCGGCCGCCTGCGGGTGGAAGGTCGGCGGCGAGTTGGTCTGTGCTGTCGCCGACGTTGTGACCGAGAAGGTCGATGTCGACGATGAGGTCGCCGGTTTCGTTGTAGTGATCGAAGTTGCCGTTGAGGTACTCGCTAGGGGCTGTGGAGAGGGGCTCGACAGGGCCGTTGCGGGAAGTGAAGGTGGGGGACCATCGGGTTGCCTGGTGGAAGATGCGGCCGGTTGCCAATGCGGCGCTGAGGTGGCAGCGGGGGTCGATGATGATGCTGTGGTCGTGGCTTGTGGCCGACAGGTGGCGTTCGATGTCGGTTAGGGCGGCGAAGAGTCGTGACCACTCGCCCGGATCGCCGGCGGTGCGATCGCCGCCGAGGAGGCGAGTCCCGTCGATGGTGTGGCGCCGTGAGGGGGGTGTCGTGCCTCTGGTGGCGACGAACAGTTCGCTGGTGGCATCAGATGATCGACCACTGGTGGCGGCGTCGAGCGCATTGGCGGCGACGCTTGCGGCCTCTAGTTGGGTGATGTGGGGTGTGGTTTGGTTGAGCCACGTTGTTGTCCAGAGGCTGGCGACGTCCTCGCCGGTTTGCAGGCGGATGGTCTCGGCCGCGGTGCTGCGGTCTCCGAGACCATGCGCGAGGGGGAGGACGGTCGGGGTGTCGGCGGCTCCGGGTTCGAGGTTCTCGCGGCGTCTTCGCAGGGCTGGTCGCAGCTCGCCGACGAGTGCTGGTCGTGGCTTGTCGGCGGATCGATTCAGGTAGAGGCTGTTGGGGGTGAGATAGGCGACGAAGACGTCGCAGGCCGCGACCGCGTTGGTCATGTTGGCGGGGATGCGGCTGCCGTCGGTGAAGCTGTAGCGGTCGTGGATCACCGAGAAGCCGCGTAGAGCGAATTCGTCGTGAAGGAGTTCGGCGGCGTCGCTGTCGGCCCAGGAGTAGCTGATCATGGCGACAGGGGAGGCCATGGTCATCAGCTCTTCGCGAACGCGAGACCGAACAGGTCTTGCCAAACGTCGAGCGCGGCGCCGGTGCGCCCGGCTCGATCGTGATTCAGGGCCTCGGTACAGGCGGCTTCGGCTTGTTTGAGGGCAAGGCGGGCGACGGCGCGCTGGCCGGCATCAGCTCCCATGCGATCGCTCACGGGGTGACCGAGGCCGGCGGGATCGTCCCACGACCGGTCGATGGCGTCGATTGCGGTGGCGAACCAGGCTTTGAGTTCTCTGGGGTAGGAGCCGCCCCAATCGGCGAGCAATTCGAGGGACATGACCTCGATGAGGAACGACGGCTTGATCGGCTTGTCGTGGTGCTCGTTCCATTTCTTGATCATCTTGACGATCGGCTTCCACTGGCCGTCGAACGCTGTGTTGGCGGCGGTCGCCTTGGTGGCGTGGATGCGGGGGTCGGTTGCCATCCAGTCGCCGGTGGTGCGGTCAGGGATGAGGTAGTGGCCGCTGTCGGCGAAGGCAGGGGTGACGTCGAAGGACATGATGGCGCCGGTCAGGTCGTCGACGAGCTTGACGCCGAAGTCGACGCGAACGGATCGCCGCTGCAGGGCGACGCGGTCGGCGCCGTGCTCGGCCGCGAGCGTGGTCTGCACGGCGGCGAGGACGGTGCTTGGGTGTTCGTCGCGGTAGTGGGCGTCGTCATCGCCGAGGGGTACGAAGATGTCGACGTCGTGGAGGGGTTTGGTCTTGGTGTGACGGCTGTAGGAGCCGGTGAGAAAGTCATTTCCTCCGGTGTCGAAGTCGGCGGCCATGAGGGCACGAATGCGTTGTTGGCGTGTGGATGCGTCGAGTTGTTCGGTCGGGCTCAACTCAAGTCGCCCCTTGAACTTGGCGAATGCTTCGGAGACGGTCAGCATCAGCGTCTACTTCCAGACCCCGAGAGAGGCGCCGAGGTCGCCGCCGCCGACGGTGGCGCCGACGCTTCGTCGGGTCAGTCCGCTCGTGGAACGGAAGGTGCCATTGGTCCATCCGGCAACGTCGGGCCGGCCGCTGCTGTTCTTGGCGAGGATGTCGTAGGAACAGTTCTTGGGGAGCTCGCCGCTCTTCTTGATGGCGTAGGCGACGGTGTCGGGGTCGATCCACAGGTCACCGTCTCCGCTGGGGTGGTAGCCGTAGTCGATGTCGAAGTCGAAGCGCCGGATGAGGTTGCCGGTCGATGTGGGATAGATCTCGAGCACGAGGCGTTCGAGATGGCGGCTGCCAAGCCAGGTGGCGACACCGTTTTCGAGGACTTGCCACTGGCCGACGAGTTTGGTGGCGTTGAGGCCGCAGGCGACAACGAGCTGTTTGAGGCTGCGGATGAGGTTGGTGGCGACGTGGGTTGTCGCGTAGGTATGGACGTTGACCTGTACGGCGGTTGCCATGTCAGTTCTCCAGGGCGGTGAGGTCGATAGTGACCGGTTGTCGGGCGGTGGGCTCGATCGCGTTCGCTTGGCGGGAGTCAGCGACGGTGGGGTCGTAGACGGTGATGTTGGCGACCGATTCGACGGCGGCTGCCGCGAGGTCGAAGTCGACGCCGCGTGCCGGGAGAGCGAGCTCCCAGTCAGGCGTGGCGGTGATCGTGAGAGGTTGCTCGTTGGTGTTCGACCCGTTGATGGCGTTGGTGCCGTGGAGGGTGTAGATGCGGACTTGGGCTCCACAGCCGGTGACGAGGATCGGGTCGTCTGCGCTGTGCTCTTCGGCGATGAGCATGCAAGCGGCGTCGGCGGCGAGGGCGAGTTGCGGCGCGATGTCGGCGCCGGCGGGACTGAGCAGGTCGGTGATGACGGTCCAGGTCTCGGTCGTGGTGCGCAGCGGGGTCGCGCCGATTCGGCGGGCGATGGTCGTCATTGGATCTCCTTGGTGGTTTCGGCGATGGCGGTGAGGAGGTCCTCCGGTGTGATCTCGCTGGGATCGACGGTTGAGGCGGGGTTGCGGCCTGCAGCAGCGACGATGACCTTGCGGAGGCGGCGACCATCGAGCCCCTCGGATGCGGTTGCGGCTCGATCGAGGACCCTGTCGTCGAGGAGTCGTCGGGCCTTCGGGAAAGCCTCGGCCAGTGCGGTGATGGTGTCTTCGAGGATGACCCGTCGGGCTCCGAGCGTGGGGAGGTCGACCGGAACGATGAGGTCGGCCCGACTCAGAAGCGCACCGTCGATGGCTTCAGGGAAGTTGGAGGTGGCGATGAACAGGACATGGCGGTGGGTTCGGGCGATTCGGTCGAGGCCCACGAGCGCGGCGTCGACGGCGCGATGGACATCAGCGGGGTTGGCGTCGAAGCTGAGCTGGCCCCGGTCGGTGGCGATGGTCTCGACCTCATCGATCAGCACTACGAGTGGCCCGTTGGCTGCCGTCTCGGCAATGGTGGTGTCGAAGAGCTGTTGGACGGCCTGCTGGCTTCGGCCCAGCGAGGAGCTGGCAAGGGTGTGAGGGTTGATCTCGAGGTATGCGAACTGACCGATGTGAGGAATCAGTTTTGCCAGCCGGTCGGCCAGGCCTCGGGCGAGGGTGGTCTTGCCGGTACCCGGTGGGCCGACGAGGAGAATGATCCCGTGGAGGGGCAGCCGTTCGAACTCGACGCTGCTGCGTTGCACGAATCCGGCCGCGGCGGTCTGGGCGATCTTGTTCTTGTCACCATCGGGCAGGATGACGGCGTTCCAGGCTGCGGCGAACGCCGGGTCGGGAAGCAGCCGGGCGTCGCTGAGCCCGGGATGATCGGGCGCGGGGAGGGCGCGGCGTACCCGTGTCGGAGTCGCGAGGCCTGGATGTCCGTTGTTGCTCATCGGTGGTCACCTATCGTTCGGCATGACGGGATCTTACACGCCTGTCATTCGAATGTTGCGAATAACTTTGGAAATTCGAGCGTTTCGAATATTGCGAAAAACTTGGTTTGTGGGTACGATGCCCGATAGGAACCACCGACACACGAGGAGGTGCGTGCGCCATGGCACGAGGATCAGTGAGGGAACTTGAGCTTCTGGACGAGCAGGGAGCCGAGCAAGCTGCCGACGCCGTCGAGCAGCTGACGGAGTTTCTTCGCGCTCACCCGACGCCGACGACGCATGTTCAGCTGGTGAGCGAGGACCCCGACGGAGTGACTCAGATTGTGGTCCCGTCTGTGGCGTTCGGGTTCTTCGTCGACGTTCTTGCCGAGCTGGCGAACGGCAACGCAGTGACGGTCGCACCCGTCCATGCTGAACTGACGACCCAACAGGCGGCGGACATCTTGAACGTCAGTCGCCCCTATCTGGTGAAGCTGCTCGACGAGCGCGAGATTCCGTATCGGCGGGTGGGGAACCGACGCAAGGTGCTGCTTGTCGATCTGATTGAGTACAAGCGTCGCGATGAAACGATGCGCCGAGAGATCGCCGACGAGCTCACCCGCGAAGCCCAAGACATCGCGCTCAACTACTAGCGGCTATGGCGTTCGTCGCTCTGTACGACGCCAATGTCCTGTACCCGGGGTCGCTTCGGGACCTGTTGGTGCGGCTCGGCCAGTCCGGGCTCTTTCAGGCGAAGTGGACAGAGCAGATCCTCGACGAGGCCTTTGCCGCGATTGTGCGTGATCAACCAGAGCTTGAGCAGAAGCTGGTCCGAACGCGCAAGCTGATGAACGACGCGATCGCCGATGTGGTAATCGAGGGTTACGAGCCGTTGATATCGAGTCTTGAGCTTCCAGACTCGGATGACCGTCATGTCCTCGCGGCTGCGATCGGGTGCAACGCACAGGTGATTGTCACGTCCAACCTTCGCCATTTCCCTGATGATGTTCTGGAGCCGTTCAACATTGAGGCCCAGAGTCCTGACGAGTTCGTGATCCACGTGCTCGAACTGGCCCCGGCTCGGGTCGTGAGCATCGTCAGAGATCAGGCCCGTGCGCTGGCCCGACCGGAGACGACGGTTGAAGAGCTCCTCGACCGCCTTCGCGGGGTCGGGCTTCCGAGGTCTGCAGCAGCGCTACGCCAACAGCTCGGACAACCGTGACGCGGGGCGGTGTCGTCGGCTTCAACCGGACAGGCGCGGGCGCACTTCGCAGCTCAGTTTCAACGGCTGATAGCGAATTCGAGCCCAACTGGCAGCCTCTGCTCCATGGCTCTGCAATGGTGGGCTGAGAGCGCGACAGGCGCGTGATCATCCCTACCTTCTCCTCGGAGTAGAGATGATCAGCGGTAGCCAGCGGACAGTTCCGGTCGACGTTTCCGCAGGTCAGCGGGCAGAAACGTCATCAACGGACATCTGTGGACAAGTCCAAATCAGACCCACGACATCTTCGAAGGCACCGAACAGATCCAGCAGCTGGTGATCTCCCGGGCCATCTCGGGCATGCGGATCGAGTGAGTCGGCAAGGGGTTTCGTGGTCGGCGGTCGTCGTCATGGCGACGACCCCATCGCGTCGGCCCGCGGTCTGGGAGGTACGCGGCTCTTGCCACGCTCGTCGAACGCTCCCGTTGCCGCTCACGGAGTGCCTGGCTGACACCGATCCTGGCATCGCGCGGAAGTCGGGGTGACCGTGTCTTTCCACGGCGCGAGTCAGGAAGGTCTGATCAGCTCGCAGGTCGGCTTGGGCGCGGAGGGGACCGAACGAGACGAAGCGGCGCGCCGGGAGCCTGAACGCCGCTTCCAGGGCGGTCTGGACGCGTCGCTGCTCGAGGCTCGCCATCATGATGTTGCCGAGATGGATCCACTCGGCCCTTTTGTGGGCGGTCCCTGCCACCCGTGACTCGTTGTAGGCGTCGCCCGCGATCTTCCAATTCGAGTGCAGTCAGCTTCTCCACGACTGCGTTGCGCTTCTTCGCGAGGGGGGAGCCGGCCCCGGGATCGGGATCACCGGGTCGCCACTGCTTCATCAGCTTCTCGTACTCGGAAAGGGTGTCGGGCCAAGAGGTCATGAAGCCGGGTGATCCGATGCCGGCCAGGAGGCCGGTTCGAAGCGGAGCCAGCAGCGCGTCTGCGTTTGCCGGCATGTCCATGATCACCGTCAGGAACCAACCGACCTCCGCGTAGATGTTGCGATTGCCCCAGTGGAGCGCACGCTTGGTGGACCGAAACCCGAGCGGATCCCGATCCTTGAGCACCGCCTCGAGCACATTCGACGACCACTGCGCGAACGTGCACCAATTCGGAAAGTCCGACCCCAGCTCACGGCTGAGCTCCTCCGCGAGATCCTGGTAGGCGAGGGTGATGAGCTCGTTGCGCAACGCCGGGTCCATCGGTGTTGAGGCGATGTCCAGCACGGGGGTCAGCGTCAGTGCTCTCTCGTCGAGGCGCGGCATCCAGGAACGAGCCGTCTGCTCATGGATGTATGTCGGCACAACACCACAATGGCTCGTCCGCGGTCGCCATGCCGGTGTGTCGCATACCTCGTCCGCTTCGCCAACCGGAAGGACCTGGGCACACCGGCTCATGTCGCCGTCGCTCACGCACGATCTCGCCGCCGTCCGGGTCCTGGGACGGAACCGTTTCGGCCCGAGCAGACTCCACGGTCACAGCCCGGAATGGCATCGATCGACTTGCTGAGCTGGGGATTCTTCGTCAGAGGTCACCGGCTGGACGAAACCGGACATGGCCCGCCTCCGACCTCTCGGACTCGGCCGACACGTTCATGGAACGCGCCCGCCGGGTGGCGGCCTGTCCGGACCCCGCGGCGGCGTCCGAAAGTGAGGCGAACGTGCGGTAGCTTCTGCCGTGTCGTGACCAGCGCACCAGTGGACCTGACCGCAATGTTGGCCGGCGGTGTCGCGATCGTGGTGGCCACGGCCGGACCCGACGGGCGCCCTACGCTCACCCGCGCCTGGGGGCCGTCGTTCGACAACGGCTCATCCACCATCTCGATCGCCGTGACCGCACCGGCAGGGTCGGCGACGTTGGCGAACCTCGAGTCGAACGGGGCGATCGCGGTGACGGTCAGCGAACCGCTCACCTATCGCACCGTGCAGGTGAAGGGCCGCGTCGACCACATCGAGGCGCCGTCGGAAGACGACCGCGCCCGGGTTCACGCCCACCTCGATCGCTTCGTCGCGGACGTCGCGCAGCTCGGCATAACCGACGGGGCCGACGGCCTGTTTCTCGGCGACCTCGTCATGGTGCGCTTCGAGATCGACGAGCTCTACGACCAGACGCCCGGTGACGACGCCGGGAAGCAGCTGCGATGACCCGACTCGAGGTGCCGCTCGCATCGATCCGTCCGGCGTTCCAGGGCGTCATCCCGGCACCGATCGCGACAGTGTCGAAAGACGGCGTGCCCAACAGCACCTATCTGTCGGTGATCTGGTACATCGACGAGGAACGCATCGGAATCTCCAACCAGTTCCTCGGCAAGACCGCGGCCAACTTCCGCGAAAACCCGCTCGTGGCGCTCCGCGTCGTCGACCCGACCACGATGACCGAGTACGACCTCGACGCCACCCACCTGCGCTCGGAGACATCCGGCGAGGTCTTCGAAGCCGTGCGAACCCAGCTCGAGGCGGTCGCCGCCCAGTCCGGGATGGAGGAGGTGTTCCGGCTCCGTGCCCTGGAGATTCTCCGGGTCGATCGCTGCGCGCCAGTCGGAGGGCCGGCCCTCGCGGTGGACTCGACGACCCAGGTCGTCGACCTGCTCTCCAGCCTCGACGTGTTCGTGCGCCGGCTCTCGGAATGCCGCGATCTCGCCGACGCCACCCGGGTCGGTCTCCAGGCCATCGAGGACCTCTTCGGGTTCGATCACTCGATTCTCCTGGTGGCTGACACCTCCGAGAGACGCCTCTTCACCGTCGCGTCCAACGGGTACCGGACCAGCGGCGTGGGTGCCGAGGTGTCCGTCAACGACGGTGCCATCGGCGTTGCCGCCCATCGACGCCGCCAAGTTCGCCTCGCCAACATCGACCGGCTGGCGCTGGCCGGCGCCGCGAACGAACCGACGACCGAATCGTCCGGAGAGATCCCGCTGCCAGGGCTCGACAACGCGCAGAGTGTGCTGGCGACGCCGCTGCTGCTGCACGACCGCCTGGTCGGCGTGTTATATCTCGACAGCGCCGTGCCCGGACGGTTCGACGCCGAAGCCGGCCGACTGGTCGAGATCCTCGCCGGACACCTTGCGTTGACCGTGGCGGTGCACGAGGCCGGCGGGCTCGAGCCGCTCGTGGCCGAACCGGAGTCCCCGGCGACGCCGACGTCGCGCAGCTCGGCCACCGTCGTGTTCCACGAGCACGACGGCAGCGTTCTCGTCGACGGCGACTACGTCATCAAGGGGGTGCCCGGCCGCATCCTGTTCGCGTTGCTGCGCGAACACGAGACATCGGGTCGTACCTCCTTCACCAACCGCGAGATCCGGCTCGACCAGACCATCGGGTTGCCTGTGGGCAACGACAATCTCGAAGCGCGCCTGTTGACCCTGCGGCGCCGTCTGGCGGACCGCTCCGATCCCTTCCGGCTGGAACGGGTCGGACGCGGCCGCCTCCGGTTGAGCGTCGACGGGGCGTTGACGTTGGTCCGCCACGGCCATCGGGCAACCTGACCCGGGCCGAAGAACCCTATTCGAGATAGGGAAGACGTCGGGTTTTCCTAAGGGACACGGCCGGATGCCGCTGCGTATCGTCGGCTTCACCGACCAGTTCCGACAGGGGATCACGATGAGCCAACCAGCCGACTCCACGATGACCGAAGCAGTGGATCTCTACCGCGAGGTGCACAAGGGCCTGCGCCTCGCCCTGTTCGA
>JAJRXJ010000341.1 GCA_024276355.1 Actinomycetes bacterium
GCCAGCGTGGTCTTACCGGTACCCGGGGGGCCGGTCAGTATGACGTGCTTGCCGGAATCTATGGCGGCCACGAGTTGGTCGACCACGTGCGCCGGAAGAATCAGGCCCGCATCGTCTACCGCACGCTGCAAATCGGTGGTGGTGAACGACGGCACACACTAATCGTCGGCCGATTTCCCTCTCACCTGAGGATGAGGAAGAAATGAACCGGCCGGCCGCGCCGTGAGATAGTCAACGAGAAGACGGTACGGCTCTTCTCCCACGATCTCCACGAGCTCGTCACGATGGGATCTCCACACGGGCCTGTCGGCCGCAAACGCCATCGGGTCATCGGTGCACCACCAAGCGAACTCGGCTCCGCCTTCGCCCCAGTCGTGGCGCTTCCACTCTCTGACTATGTAGGTGGTTTGGCCGTTGTCGTCGGTGTAGTCGTCGAATCGGATCGGCACCTGCCAGCAGACGTCGGGCTTCCAGTCGATGGGCCGTTCGCCGCGGGCCTCGGCAGCCTGATGGAGGGCACATCCGGCACCGCCGGGGTGACCGGGCCGGTTGAGAAAGATGCACGCATCGTCGACGGTCTGGGTCATCCACTCGCCGTCCTCCGTTCGGTGGATCGGTCCACCCATTTCCGCGGCCCTGTCGATGAGCTCCCACTCGTCGGACGACAGGAGCGATGCCTTATCCTCGGTTGCGTGTCTGTCGGCCTCATCCACGAAGTGGGCACCGTAGGTGCAGCATCCGTGCTCGTATTCCGGCGCCAGCTCCGTGAACACACCAGGGCACCCACGGCCGTAGATGCACATGTAGTTGCTGGTCATGAAGGTGACATCGAACTGCCAGGTGTCGCCGTCGGAGTCGGTGAACGTGACCCATTCATGGAGATCGTCTAGGTCGGGCATCGAAGCGACGGTAGCGGCGCCGAGCTGGTATATCGTGCCCCCGTGTCCGGAGAATTCGATCAGATAAGAAATCGGCTCGAGATCATCGCCGAGGAGCTGGCCGACTTGGCCATTCAGCGGCTAATCGATTCGATCGACGCCGGCGGCACCGAACTCCCGGTCGACGAGAAACGGCTCACCCGGGCCCGCCGGGCGGTCGAGAAAGCCATTCATCTTCTCGAAGAACCCGACCATACATTCGACTGAGCGACCGTCCGGAGACCGACCGGCGCCCTCAGTTGTTCGGAGACGGTCTGTATTGATTGAGTGCGTCTATCAGCCGCCGCAGTCTGGCCAGGGCATGGCGGTCGAAGCGGAAGGCAATGCGGTCGCGATCCACTTCGTCGTTGTCTCTGATTTCCGCATCGGTGGCGTTGATCCGCTCGATGCTTCCCGACTTGACGATGTCGGAGAAATCTCGATTGAGCGAAGCCAGCTCGTCGTCGCCGACAGGTCGTTTGAGCCTCAGAACCAGCCTTGGGCCGACGAACCTCATGGAATGGTAGGTGTCGTAGAAACTGCAGATTTCCGCCACTGCCTCATCAACCGAATCGGTGAGCTTCACCAGGCAGAGGTCGTCTGAGGAGATGAGGCCACCTTCGCGCAGTTCCGACTCGATGAAGCGTCGCCACTTCTTCCAGTAGGTTCCCCCCGGGGGATCAAGGAGGACGACCGGGGCAGGTGGGGTCTTGCCGGTCTGTATGAGGGTCAGTAGTTCGAAGGTCTCGTCCATGGTTCCGAAGCCGCCGGGCAGCAACACGTAGCCGTGTGACTCCTTCATGAAGATCACTTTGCGGGTGAAGAAGTACCGGAAATTGATCAGCTTGGGATCACCGGCGATGACCGGATTCGCGTCGGCCTCGAACGGGAGCATGATGTTGACCCCGAAGCTGCGGTCACGGCCGGCTCCCTCGTGGCCGGCCTGCATGATCCCGGGCCCGGCACCGGTGATGACCATCCATCCGGCCGCGGCGATCGCCTGTGCGAAATCGTGGGCCATGAGATAGGCCGGGTCGCCGGGTTCGATGCGGGCGCTGCCGAAGATCGTGCACTTCATCACATCGCTGTAGGGAGCGAACACCTGGAACGAATAGCGGAGCTCCTTCACCGCCGCGGCGACGAGCTTCAAGTCGCCTCGGTCCACATCCTCGAGGCCCATGCGGATGGCGGTGACAACCATCTCGAACACGAGCTCACGGTCGGCTGGATCCACCGCTTCCACAAGATCGAGGATTTCGTTGTCGAGCTGCTCATCGCCGGTGCGATAGTGGTACATGGGTTGACTCACCCCTGCAGACTGCCACGCGCCGGGGTGCTCCGGCACGCACGTGGGCTGATCCGCTCGTGGATCAGGCGCCGGCGACGGGGATCGACGGGCGGGACCTGCGGGTACGGAGCGGAAGCTGCGAAGCGTCGGGACGACCATAAAGAGTGGTTCGTTGCACAAGCCGGCGGCCGAGAGGCTCGACCAGGGCCCGGAAATCATCGGGCGTCACATCCGTGCCGTGCTCCGAACCGGCGGCTCGCGAAATGTTTTCGTCCATCAGGGTCCCACCGAGATCGTTGACACCAGCCTGGAGCAGCTGCCGAACACCCCCGAGACCGAGCTTGACCCACGATCCCTGGATGTTGTCGATGCGCCCTCGGTAGACGATTCGTGCAACCGCGTGCATCAGCAGCACCTCGCGCCATGTGGGCCCGCGTCGGGCCCGACGCTGGAGATAGATCGGTGACGCCATGTGGACGAATGGCAGCCCGACGAATTCGGTGAAACCCCCGGTCTCCTCCTGCAAGGCACGGGTGAGGAGCATGTGCTCCGCCCAGTGCTCGGGCCGTTCGACCGAGCCGAACATGATGGTGACATTCGACTTCAACCCGACCGAATGGGCCACGCGGTGGGCCTCGAGCCACTCGTGGGTGTTGATCTTGTCCGGGCACAGGATCTCGCGTACGTCGTCCACGAGGATCTCCGCTGCTGTGCCGGGCAACGACCTCTGACCGGCTTCCATCAGGCGCCTCAGATAGTCGGCGAGCGGTTCGTGGTTTCGCTTGGCTCCCTCGGTGACCTCGAGCGCGGTGAATCCGTGGATGTGCATGTCGGGTACGGCGTCGTTGACGGCGCGGGCCACGTCTATGTAGTAGTCGCCGTCGAAATCCGGATGAATCCCGCCCTGGAGGCAGACCTCGGTGGCACCGGCCTCGGCTGCCTCAACGGACCGTTCCGCGATCTGATCGAGTGTGAGCAGGTACGGGGTACCCCGGAGGTTGAGCGACAGTGGGCCTTTCGAGAACCCGCAGAAACGACATTTGAAGGTGCAGACGTTGGTGTAGTTGATGTTGCGGTTGGCCACCCAGGTGACTACCGATCCAACGATTTGAGCGCGGAGTTCATCGGCGACACGGGCAACGGCGGCGACCTCCGGCCCTCGAGCCCGGAACAGGCTCACGATTTGGTCGAACCCCACGTCGTGGCCCATGCGCACCCCGTCGACGACCTCCCCGACGGCGCCGCCGGCCTCGCCGTCGGCACTGAGTAGATCGGCAGGTTCGGCCCCGGTGCCGGTGTACCACTGAGAGGAGATGTGGCCGATGAGGTCGAACTCGGCGCCGTCGTCGACCTTGGCCCTCTCCATGGTCCGCTCCGGCCAGACCGAACCGGGGTCGTCTCGGGCGAAACCGTCGGAGTCGGCTCTGTCCATGACCGCGAAGTGCAGATCCGGATGGATCCACTCTTGGGGTTCACGAACGAAACGCGGATGGACCGTGAGACGGGATGCGAGCGTGTGGCCGTGGCGCTCCGTGGTCTCCCGGAGCCGATCCAGTTGAGGCCAGGGCCGTTCGGGATTGACGTGGTCGGCGGTCACCGGGGACACGCCGCCCCAGTCGCTCACCCCGACCTCGAGCAGGTCGCCGAAATCGGTGGAGAGATTCGGTGGCGCCTGGACGTGAACATCGTGAGGGAGAATCACCCTGGCCAGGGCGATCGCGTCGAGGTGCTCACGGCTGGGGCAGGCGGCGTGTGAGTGCATTGCCGTGCCCGGTTTCGGCAGGAAGTTCTGCACGATCACCTCCTGGATGTGACCGTGCCGACGATGTGTCGCGGCGATCGCCTCCAAGGCCCGAATGCGATCGCTGCGGTCCTCACCAATGCCGACGAGGATGCCTGTTGTGTAGGGGACCTGCAGCTCTCCGGCCCATTCGAGTGTGTCGAGTCGGCGTTCGGGAACCTTGTCGGGAGATCCACGGTGGCAATCGAGATCGGGACGCAGGCTCTCGAGCATCATTCCCTGGCTTGGGGACATTCGCCGGAGGCGCTCGATCTCATGGCGAAACATCGCCCCGGTGTTGGCGTGGGGGAGGAGACCGGTCTCGGACAGGACGAGTTCTCCCATGGCGATGACGTAGTCGACGGTTGATTCGAACCCACGCTCGGACAGCCAACGAGCAGCGGACGGGTAGCGAAGCTCCGGCCGCTCACCAAGTGTGAACAGCGCTTCGTGGCATCCGGCATCGGCGCCCTGGCGCGCGATGGCGAGAACCTCGTCTGCGGAAAGGAAGGGCGAGTCGAGTCGGGCGGGCGGCTGCGCAAACGTGCAGTAGCCGCACTTGTCCCGACACAGCATGGTGAGCGGTATGAAGACCTTCGGCGACCACGTGACAACGCTGCCGAAGGCCCTGTCGCGAATCGCTCGGGCCTCGGCGGAGAGTTCGGCGAAGGACAGTGATTCGATCTCAGATCGTGTGGGCATGACCCTCCGTGTTGTTGGTGCGTCCCGGTCCCGGTTCGGAACGTATGTGTGTTGGATCGACCGGTGTGTTGCAGGTCGTGCACCACGACTGGAGCTCCAGGCGCGTGTGACACGAGTCGTGGACCAGCTCTGTGGGAGGCCCTGATGTCGAGTAATGGTCGTCGCCCCACCGCATCAGTGCCACCAGCGCAGGCGAGAGGTCCCGACCCTTCGAGGTGAGGTGGTATTCGTGTCGCAGAGGCCTGAGCTGGTAGGGAACCCTTTTCACCACACCCTCGGACACCAATGAGTTGAGTCGCTCGGTGAGAAGGTTTCGGGCGATCCCCAGATCGGATTGGATCCGGGAGAAGCGCCTGACCCCTCGGAACAGATCGCGCAGGATCAGCAGTGTCCATTTGTCGCCGATCACGCGAAGGGTGCGCTCGATCGAACAGACGGTGTCGGAATCGGCTCTGGGCAAGCCGGAACCATAGGTCGGGTCGGTTTACATATGCAACTCACCCCATCCCTGATACCGGATCGCGCGATGTTCGGCTGGATCGGCTAGCAAGTGTCGCCCAACCATTTCGGTGAACCGGATGAACGGAGATGACGATGCACAGATGGTCCGACGAACACGAGATGCTCCGAACGGCGATGAAGGACTTCGTCGAGCGTGAGGTGGTGCCTCTGAAGGACGAGCTGGAACACGGTGACCTTCCGCCGTACGGGGTTCTCCGAAAGCTCTATCGGACCTTCGGTATGGACGAACTTGCCCGCACGAGTTTCCGGCGCCGTATCGAAGCGGAGCGCGCCGCCGAGGCTTCCTCCGGCGGACCTGGCGCGTCAGACCACGAGTCGCCGTCGCCCGCACGGCCCGACGCCGGCTTCACACTCATACCCATCATCGAGCTTTGCCATCACTGTCCCGGACTGGTCACCGCGATGGGTGTTTCGGTGGGACTCACGGCGTCGGCGATCTCATCGCGCGGCACCATCGCCCAGAAAGAACGCTGGGTCGAGGATCTGCTGACACTCGACAAGATCGGGGCGTGGGCGATCACCGAACCGGGATCGGGCTCCGACGCCTTCGGTTCGATGCGATCCACCGCCCGGCGCGACGGAGAGCAGTACATACTCAACGGGTCGAAGACGTTCATCACCAACGGCCCATACGCCGACACCATCGTGTTCATCTGCAAACTCGATGAGGGCAACGACCCCGCCGACCGCAAGGTGTTGAGTTTCGTTCTCGACTCGGGCATGGACGGCTTGGAGCAGTCGAAGCCCCTGAGGAAGATGGGGATGCACTCGTCGCCCACCGGCGAGCTGTTCCTCACGGATGTACGCGTGGGTGCCGACCGGTTGATCGGGGAGACCGAAGATCCAGAAGGCGGGGGTCGCAGCGGTGCCAAGTCGACCTTCCAACAGGAGCGAAGCGGTGTGGCCGCGATGGCGCTGGGAATTATCGAACGCTGCCTGGAACTATCGGTGGCATACGCGCGGGAGCGAGTGCAATTCGGTAGGCGTATCGGCGATTTCCAGCTCATCCAGCAGAAGCTCGCCCACATGGAACTGGCACGCATGAACATCCAGAATCTTGTCTTCAGGGTCATCGAGATGGCCGCGGCCGGCGAATCGATGTCTCTGGCCGAGGCGTCGGCCATGAAGCTCTACTCGGCCCGAGCAGCCACCGAGGTTGCCCTTGATGCCGTGCAGGTTCACGGTGGAAACGGGTACATGGCCGAGTTTCAGGTGGAGCAGCTGGCCCGCGACGCGAAGGTTCTCCAGATCTATGCCGGCACCGACGAGATCCAGACCATCGCGATAGCGCGCGACCTCCTCAACTGACGCCTGGCCAACAGTTCCTTTCCCATATCCGGGTGGCTGCCGACACGCATGCCAATGCCTTGCCGCGCGAAGTGCCTTTGGGAAAGTGGTGTCGTCGCCATGTTCGTGGCGGTGGCCGTTCTCGCGATCACGCTCGACTCGACCTCTTGGCATCACCCCACGTTGCTGGCGGCGATGGTGGTGCCATCGGCCGCCCTGTGTGCGACAACTGCCGGTTGGTTGCTCTGGGTGGCCCACCGCAACGATCAACCCGAGCTCGGCCTCACAGCCGGCTTCTTCATGGTCGTCTCGATCCTGTCGTTGGCCCACGGGATACTTCTTCCGGGTGCCTTGTTCGGCCCCAACACCGCCAGCAGCGCCACCGCATTCTGGACGGTACCGATCGGAGCATTGGCCATGACTCCGACAATCGGACGACGACACCGTCACACCAGGAGCCTGCGCAACTGGCGTGCCTGGGTCGCAGTCACCACCGCGGCATCAGTGTTGGTGACCGTTGCCGCACTCATCTGGACGAGCGCGCTGCCAGTGCCCGAGGCCGGATCGGGGTGGGCGGTCATCTCGGCGATCCTCATGTACTCGTTCGTGGCTGTGCTGTCGATGCGACACCTTGAGTTGGCCATGATCGCCGGCGCCCCCGGCCCCTTGGCCATCGGCGCCGGGTTCGTCCTGGTGGGCGGGAGCAATCTCGTTCTGATCGGCGGAGGCGACTACGCCCCGCACTTCTGGTTGGCACACCTCCTGGATATCGCCGGTGTGGCGGCAGCAACCATCGTCGGAGCGATCGTCTACCGTCGAACCCGCTCCGCCACGCAGGTGATGGGGCCGGTCCTGGCCATTGATCCCATGTCGGCTCTCGAGCTTGGCCTGCATCCCGTGGTTCATCGGTTCGTGGCTGATCTGGAGTCCAAGGACCAGATCACCCGAGACCACGTGATTCGCACGGCTGCCCTGGTGGTCGAGGTGGGGGAGAGACTGGACCTGTCCACCAAGGACCTCGTGGCCGCCGGCATCGGTGGCGTTCTCCACGACATCGGGAAGCTGGAGATACCCAATGAGATCCTGACCAAGCCCGGGCGCCTGACCGACGAGGAGTTCGCCACCATTCGCACCCATCCGCTGCTGGGGGAGATGATCCTGTCGGGCCATCCCCATCTGGCATGCGCCATTCCCGCCGTTCGCTGGCACCACGAACGGATTGACGGCCGCGGCTACCCGGACTCGCTCGTCGCCGAGAAGATCCCGCTGGTGGCACGGATCGTCGCTGCTTGCGACGCCTTCGACGCCATGACCGTCACCCGCCATTACCGGGGCGCCATGCCGGTCGCGAGAGCCCACGAGATCCTGAGGGACCTGTCCGGACAGCAATGGGACGCTGATGTCGTCGCCGCGGTGCTGTCGGTGACCGGCGACTGGGGCACCACCATTCAGCCGTCCGAGATCCGCCACCTGTCGACGGTGGGCAGCCTGGCCATGTGCGATTGCCTCCCCGAGGGGCTGTCGGCCTGAGCACCCGATCCGGTCAGGTGCAGTGGCCGTTGGCGACTCGGACTTCGCCGGCCGAGGCGAGCGCACGTGCTATCTCGGTGTCGTCGAGAGCGAACGCCTGGTTCGGGTCGAGCCTCGATCTGGCGTAGACAATCCCCACAACGGCCCCGTTCGG
Organism: Actinomycetes bacterium; assembly: GCA_024276355.1. Lineage (GTDB taxonomy): Bacteria > Actinomycetota > Acidimicrobiia > Acidimicrobiales > Aldehydirespiratoraceae > SZUA-87. Next base: position 8,181 of record JAJRXJ010000341.1, read on the forward strand.
CGCGATCACACCGGCACCGGAGTCGCCCTTCTCGATATGGGCCGACAGCTCCAAAGCATCCCGGTGGACGATCTTCTCCACGTAGATGTCCTCGATGCGCACGGCCACAAACCTGGTGATGCTTGCGTCGACACCCGAGGCAACCTGCCCGGGACGCGCCGCGGCGATGATCGCCCTTTCCCCGGGCCGGGCCCGACCGATCGGCAGGCCCGGCGCGATTCGGTCCGTAATCTGCAGAACGGCAAGATCCGATGATGGATCGAACCAGGTGATGGTGGCGGTCTGGTTCCTTCCACGACCATCGATGACCTCCACATCTCGGGCCCCTGCCAGGGTGTGGGCGACGGTGACGACCGAGGTTCCATCGGAGCCGATGACCACTCCCGTTCCCCGCGCCGGCACCAGGCTGCACCCGCTTGCCTCCACGGTCACGACCGCGGCCATCACCGAGCGTGTGGCGATGTCATCGGCCGCACACGAGACCGTCAGCAGAGCCAACACGCACACGATTGCCGCCCGGATCAATCGCCGTCTCACGAGATCACCAGCACGGATGCAGGACACACTTCAGCGGCCGGACGGCGAGGGAGAGCCGGTCGTGGACCGCAACACCAGCGTCGGTTCGACCCGCAGATGGGGTTCGTGGGCCCGCACGCCCTCAACGGCGGCAACTGCCAGCCCGAGGGCTTCACGGCCCATGACCGTGCGCGGCTGATCGATGGTGGTAAGCGACAGATGGCGTGAGGCGGCGGCCGAGATGTTGTCGTAGCCGATCAGTGAGACGTCGCCGGGAACGGTCACCCCGTGAGCCGCCAAGGCTCCGTAGGCACCGATCGCCGACTGGTCATTCGCTGCGAAGATGGCTGTCGGCATACGCCCGGATCGGAGGAGTTGCTCGGCAGCGTCGGCACCACTCGACTCCGTGAAGTCGCCCCTGACCACCCTCGCCAGACTCCCCACCCCGGCTGCCTTCATGGCCCGGATGTAGCCGGCCCGGCGAGGTGACGCGCCAGCCCCGGCCCCACCGTCGATGTGGGCGATGTCGCTGTGTCCGAGCCCTATCAGATGGGCGACCGCCAGACGTGCCCCTTCCCCTTCGTTGTTGTTCACCGACATCACCAGCTTGCTCCGAACGGCCCGTCCGAGCGTGACCACCGGAATGATTCTGGCCACTCTGATGATTCGGTCGACGGCCAACCGGGGACCGATCACGATCATGGCGTCGACGCGATAGTCGATGAGTGTCTCGATGGCCTCGGCCTCGCCGGTCTTCGACCGGCAACCGTCCCCCAGAATGATGCGATAGCCACACTCGGCTCCACCGGCCTGGATGCCGTCGAGCACCTCGGCGAAGAAGGGATTGTGGAAATCGTTGATAACAACACCGATGGTGTGGGTTCTCTGACTGGCCAGATTCCGCGCCAACACGTTCGGGCGATAGCCGAGACGGGCCGCAGCATCAAGGACCGCCTGCCGTCTGGCGTCGCTGACATTTGGAGCTTTTCTCATTACCAACGACACCAACGCTCGCGAAACGCCGGCCTCTCGGGCAACGTCCTCCATCGTGGGGCGCGACATCTTCTGGTGACTCCTCCAACTCGTGGGCGAGTGGCCCGCAGGGTAGTGGTGCTTGACAGCACGCTTCGGGACGATGATAGTTAGAGCGCTCTATTCAGTCCATCGAGTCAGCGCCCGTGGAGGTACCGGCAAATGAGTGTGGCCATGCTCGATCGCTTGGTGGGTGCACCCATCTCCTGGGGAGTGTGCGAGGTTCCGGGGTGGGGCCTCGAGTTGCCGGTCGACAGAGTGCTCACCGAGATGGCCGGCCTGGGCATGGTCGCCACCGAACTCGGAAGTGACGGATATCTTCCCACCGATCCCGAGCAACTCCGGGTGGCGATGTCGAGTCGCGGGATGACCATGGTGGGTGGATTCGTCCCACTGGTCCTTCACGATCAATCCCAGCGTCGTCAATCCCTGGCCACCGCTGATCACGTCGCCGGTCTGCTCGCCGGGGCCGGCGCAGAGGTTTTCATCAGCGCCGCCACCACATCCTGGGATTGGCAACCCCGGGGCGAGGTCAGTACCACCGAGTGGCAGCACACTTTCGACATGCTCGGCACGATCGACGAGATCGTGGCGAGCCACGGTCTGGTGCAGGCTCTCCATCCACATCTCGGCACCATCGTCCAGACCCGCGAGGAGATCGATCGCGTCCTCGAGGGCAGCGACGTTGCCTTCACCCTCGACACCGGTCACTTCCTGCTCGGGGGATTCGAACCCGAGGAATTCGTACGGCGACACTTCGATCGTGTCGCCCACGTCCATCTCAAGGACGTCGTCATGTCGATCGCCGAGCCGGTCATCCGAGGTGACACACCGCTGGTCGACGGTGTGCAGGCTGGGATGTTCTGCAATCTCGGTATGGGCGATGTGGCCGTCGACGACACTGTCGTCTCGCTCGAGGCCCGGGGTTACTCGGGCTGGTACGTGTTGGAGCAGGACACGGTTCTCACCGGAGGAATTCCTCCCGCGGGCCAAGGACCAGTCGCCGATGTTGGAGCCTCGATCGAGCACCTACGGCGGTTGGCGACAAAGATTCGTGCACAGGCCCCGGATAGCTGCTAGTTCTCGCTCCACGCGATCTCTCACAAGAATCTTCTAACAATCCCACAGGAGGGGAACAATATGAAGAAATTCAAATGGTTGGCCATAGTCATGGCCTTCGGTCTGCTGGCATCGGCTTGCGGCGACTCAGGTAGCAGCAACGACAACGCTGCCGACACCTCGACCACCGCCGCTGCCACCACGGCAGCGCCAGTTGATCAAACGCAGGGGGGCGATCTCACCTTCTACATGATCACCCACTCCGACGACGGCCCGTTCTGGTCGGTTGTCAAGCGTGGCGCCGAGGCAGCGGCATCCAACCTGGGTGTGAAGCTGGTCTGGCAGGGTTCCAACAACGATCCCGAGAAGCAGGTACAGGACATCGAGGCCGCGGTGTCGGCCGGAGCTTCCGGTATCGCCGCATCTCTGCCATCGCCCGACGCGCTGGTGCCGCCCCTCCAGGCCGCAGTTGCCGCCGGAATCCCGGTCATCACCCTCAACTCCGGTGTGAACGACTACGAGACCATCGGCGCTCTCACCCACGTCGGCCAGACCGAGATCATCGCCGGTGAAGGCGCCGGCAAGCGCTTCAACGACGCCGGTGCCAAGGTGCTTCTCTGCGGCACCCAGGAACAGAGCAACGTCGGCCTCGAAGAGCGCTGCAAGGGCGCCGAGAACACCTTCAACGGCAAGGTCATAACCCAGTTCATGGGTGGCGACGCCGATCAGGCATCACAGCAGGCCACCATCAACGCCACGCTGGCCGCCGATCCGTCGATCGACGCCTTCCTCGGAACCGGCCCGGTCATCGCCATGTCCGGTCTGCGTGCCGCCCAGGACCTGGGTCGCACCCTGGCCATCGGTGGCTTCGACATCACCCCGGAGATCATCGACGCCATCGAGGCCGGCGACGTGAGCTTCACGGTGGATCAGCAGCAGTACCTGCAGGGCTACATGCCCGTGCTGTTGCTCTACCTCAACGTCACCAACCAGAACACCCTCGGTGGCGGTCTGCCTATCCTCACCGGTCCCGGATTCGTGACCCCCGACAACGCCGCGGCCGTCAAGGCCCTCGTCGCTGCCGGCACACGATGACAGCACGCTGAGCAGGTAGCTCTCACCCCGATCGGTCGGTCATGTTTCCAGGCGTGGCCGACCGATCGGGGCTACCTTCATCCATCGGCGACCAAGGTGGTCGACGATCACGGGTACCAAACGACCGGGGGGACAATTGAGCGACGAAAACTCGACGGCTGTCGCTGACGCGACATCGGACGAAAGGCTGGCATATCGGGGCGTGTTCCAACGCCTGTTGGTCAGACCCGAAATCGGAGCCATCATCGGCGCCATAGCCATCTGGATCTTCTTCTGGGCGGTGTCAGTTCCGTTCGGAACCGCCGGTGGCGCCTCCAACATTCTCGATCTCTCGGCCACCCTGGGCATCATGGCCGTGGCCGTGTCGATGCTGATGATCGGCGGTGAGTTCGACCTCTCGTCCGGAGCGGCCACCGGAGCCCTGGGAATCGCCACCATCCTCTTGGTGAAGGACACCGGAGCCCTCGGAGGTGCCGGTCTCAACATGTCGATCGCCATACCACTGAGCTTGGCGCTGGCCCTGTTCATCGGCTGGTTCAACGGCACCATGGTTGAGCGCACATCCCTCCCCAGCTTCATTGTCACGCTGGGCACCTTCTTCATCCTCAAGGGCGCCAAGCTGGGCATCTCCAAGCTCGTGGTCGACCAGATCCAGGTGGGCCGGATCGACGAGGGCGCCGGCTATTCCTTCTGGCGCAAGATCTTCGCCTCCGAGTGGCAACGCAACGACCACCAGTTCGGTTCGAGGGATTTCTTCTACACCCTCGGGATCGTCGGGGGGTTCGCCCTGCTGGTTCTCGCAGTCCACGAATACAACTACGCCCGTCGCAAGGTTCTCAACAATGCCGGCGCGGCGCTCACCGCGGTCGCGTTTGCCGGCGGTATCGCGGGCATCGTCATCCTTCATGCCACCGACAACACCGGAGGCAACTACCTCGGCGGGATTGTCATCGCCGTGTCAACCCTGGTCGGCCTGTTCGGGTTCGGATGGTGGAGATTCGAACCCGTTGCCCAACGTGGCAACCTCCACATCGATCAACAGGTATCGAAATCGTTCGGGCTCGGGCTCGGACTGGTAGCCCTCGGGGCCATCTCGGCTGTCACCCTCGACTCGGCATCGAGCAGCGACTTCTTCCTACTCATCACCGAGCAGGGGTTGCGGGCCATGTTGTTCGTGGGGCTCACTTCGGCCGGGATCACATTCATGATCATCGGGGTCCGTCAGGCCTCGACAACCAACCCTCTCACCAAGTCGACCGGCCTCGCGGTTCTGGCGACCACGATTGCCGCGATCGCCTTTCTCGTGAGATCCGAGTCGGCCAGCCCCAAGTTCCGCGGCGCCGCTTTCTCCCTGCTGTTGGTGGGCGCACTGCTCGCCCTGTCCTGGGCCGTAACCAGCTCCTGTTTCGAGGAGCGCCGCTTCGCCCACACCGCGGCTGACAACACTGGCCGGCTGCTGGCTCTCGTCGGCTCGCTCATGGTTCTTGGTGGGGCCGTGGTCCGGTTGCTCTTCACCACGGCTGCAGAGATCGAACGCGGCATCAGCCCCGCCAAGTTCAGCGTGAGAATCGTCTGGTTCCTCAGCGTGGCTGGTGTAGCCACTTGGGTGTTGGGTCGTACCAAGTTCGGCAGCTGGACATTCGCGGTCGGAGGCAACAAGGACGCCGCCCGCCAGGTGGGCGTACCCGCGGCCCGCACCAAGACCCAACTGTTCATGATCGTGTCGTCGGCCGCCTGGCTTGTTGGCCTGCTGCTGGCCTTCCGCCTCAACACCCTGCAGTCGGGCACCGGCGACGGTCTGGAGTTCGAGTACATCATCGCCGCCGTGGTCGGCGGCACCATGCTCACCGGGGGCTACGGATCTGCCTTCGGCGGCGCCATCGGTGCAGTCATCATGGCCATCTCGAAGGCCGGCATCCCGTTCTCAGGCTGGAACTCCGACTGGCGTTTCGTGTTCCTGGGCGGGATCCTGCTGCTGGCGGTGATCGCCAACAACTTCATTCGCGACAAGGCGGAGGCATCCCGATGACCGCACCCACCCTGGAAATCGAGAACATCTCCAAATTCTACGGCAACATAAACGCCCTGCAGGACATCACCACCTCGGTCGACGCCGGCAAGGTCACCTGCGTCCTCGGCGACAACGGCGCCGGCAAGTCGACCTTCATCAAGATCCTCGCCGGAGCCCACAAACAAAGCGAGGGCACGATCCGGATGGACGGCGAGGAGGTCAACTTCAACTCGCCTCGGGACGCCTTGGCCAAGGGGATTGCCACCGTCTACCAGGACCTCGCCATGGTGCCGCTCATGTCGGTGTGGAGAAACTTCTTTCTCGGCGCTGAGCCCACCAAGAGCTTCGGGCCGTTCAAGTGGATCGATGTCGACACCGCCAAACGAGTCGCCAAGGAGGAGATGGCCAAGATGGGCATCGACATCCGCGACACCGAGCAGCCTGTCGGCACACTCTCCGGAGGGGAGCGTCAGTCGGTCGCGATCGCAAGAGCCGCGTACTTCGGGGCCAAGGTGTTGATTCTCGACGAGCCGACATCGGCTCTCGGGGTGAAGCAGTCGGGGGTGGTGCTCAAATACATTGTGGCTGCCCGCCAACGCGGTCTCGCGGTCATCTTCATCACCCACAATCCCCACCACGCCTGGCCGGTCGGCGACCGGTTCATGATCCTCAACCGGGGACGCTCACTCGGGAACTTCGCCAAGGACGAGATCACCCGCGATGAACTTGTCACCATGATGGCCGGCGGAGCCGAGCTTGAGGAGCTCACCCACGAGCTGGAGAGCGCATGAACTTCACCCCCGCCGCGATCCCGTTCGGGACCCGGGAGCATCACAGGGCCGACTGAGTCACCGACCATGGAGCCCTTCCCGCTTTCCGAAATCGAGCTGATCACCATGGGGCGGTCGAGCATCGATCTCTACCCACAGCAGAGCAATGTCACACTTTCGGAGGTCACGAGCTTCCGGAAGGCGATCGGTGGAAGCCCAACCAACGTGGCTGTTGCAGCGTCCCGCCTCGGGCACCGCGCCGCGGTGATCAACAAGGTTGGCGACGATGCGTTCGGCTTGGCGATTCGGGACGGGCTCCGCAGCTTCGGGGTGCACGATGGCTTCGTGTCCACCCATCCGACTCTTCCCACCCCGGTCGTGTTCTGCGAACTACTTCCGCCCGAGGACCCCACTCTCTGGTTCTACCGTCAGCCCCGGGGGCCGGAAATGGATCTCGACATCGACGACCTCCCGATGGCCGAAATCAAGTCGGTCCCTATTTTCTGGCTGACCGGATCACGGTTTGCCGAGGAGCCCAGCCGCTCTGCGGCCACCGCCGCCCTTGAGGCACGCGCGAACGGCCACACGGTGCTCGATCTCGACTATCGGCCGGCCTTCTGGTCGTCCGAGGAAGAGGCATCCCACCACATAGGCGCCGCCATACCCCACGCAACCGTGGCCGTCGGCAACCGCGACGAGTGCCGCATCGCCGTCGGCACCCCGGATCCGGGTATGGCGGCGGACCGGCTGCTCGAAGCCGGGGTTGAAATTGCGGTCATAAAGATGGGGGCCGACGGAGTGCTGGTCGCCACTCCCGAGTCACGCGACACCGTCGAGCCCGTCCGCGTCGAGGTGGTCTGCGGGCTCGGCGCCGGCGATGCCTTCGGCGGCAGCCTGTGTCACGGTCTGCTGAGCGGGTGGGATCCCCGGCGCATCGTCACCCACGCCAACGCTGCCGGAGCCATCGTCGCCGGACGCCTCATGTGCTCCGAGGCCATGCCGACCCCATCCGAGATCGAGGAGTTCCTGTCGTGATAACCGACGAGCAATGGTCCACCCTGATCGAGACGAGAGCCACCGATCCTGGCGCCATTGCAAGCGCGTTCGCCGACCGTCGGACCCGGCCACTTCTGGCCTCCGACGGATCAACGTTCATCATCGCCGCCGATCATCCGGCGCGGCGTGCCCTGGGAGTGGGCGCCGACCCGATGGCCATGGGCGACCGTCGTTCACTTCTCGACCGCATCGTCACCGCGTTGTCCAACCCCGGAGTCGACGGGGTCATGGCCACTCCCGACGTGCTCGACGACCTCGCCCTGCTCGGGGTGCTCGACGGCAAGGTGGTCATCGGATCCATGAATCGCGGCGGGCTACAGGGCACAGTGTGGGAACTCGACGACCAGCTCACCGGCCACGACATTCGTTCTGTCCTCGACAACCGCCTCGACGGCGCCAAGATGCTGCTGAGGATCGACCCCGACGATCCGCGTTGCCGACACACAATCGAATCGTGCGCACGACACATCACCGGTTTGGCCGCCGCCGGTCTCATGGCCATGATCGAACCTCTGCCCTACACGAAGATCGACGGCCGCTCGGTGCTCGACAGGTCCGAGGATGAGCTCATCAAGTGCATCGGCGTGGCGTCGGCCCTTGGCAACACCTCCGCCCATACTTGGCTGAAGGTCCCGGCCACGGCCGATGTCGAACGGGTGATGGCCGCAACCACCCTCCCGACGCTGATACTCGGAGGCTCACCCGGACCCGACCCCGAGAAGGCATTCTCGTCATGGCGCCGCGCCATGGCGGTGGCCAACGTGAGAGGACTGGTGGTGGGGCGCAGCCTGCTCTACCCGCCCGACGGCGACGTCGCGGCGGCGGTCCGCACGGCAGCCGGAATCGTCCACGGAGAACAACCATGACCGATCTTCACCACCCATCGGGTTCGCTCGCCGACGGCAACGATCCGGTTCTGCTCACCCCCGAGATGGCCGGCTGGTACCACTCCGGTCTGCGAGTGATCCGCACGGTCGGCGGCGTGGCCCGGACGCTCTCCACCGGCCCGTTCGAAGTCGCGGTTCTGCCGCTGTCGGGCAGCGCCACCATCAGCTGCGAGGGCCGAACCTTCGACATCGAAGGCCGCGATTCCGTGTTCGCGAAGGTGACCGACTTTCTCTACGTGCCGACCGGGGCCACGTTCACCATCGAGAGCCCAACCGACGGCGAGTTCGCGTTGTGCATGGCACAGACCACCCGACGGCTCTCGGCCAAGTACGGCCCGGCCGACGGGGTGGTTGTCGAAGTGAGGGGAGCGGGTCCCGCCACCCGGCAGGTCACCAATTTTCTCAGCCCCGACGTTTGGGGTCACGCCGACAAGCTCATGTGCGTCGAACTGCTCACGCCCGATGGCAACTGGTCGTCCTATCCACCCCACAAGCACGACTCATCGGCCGAGTGCCTGGTCAACAACGAGGAGATCTACTACTTCCGAATTGCCAGGGCCGGAACCACCGAACCGTCACCCGAAGGATTCGGGATGCACCGCACCTACACATCCGACGGCGAGATCGATCAGAACGTGGCCGTGCGAGACGGGAGCGTCTTCTTGATCCCCCGGGGATACCACGGCCCGTGCATCGCGGCACCCGGCTACACCATGTACTACCTCAACGTCCTCGCCGGTGGAGGGCCCGAACGCTCGATGGCGTTCTGCGACGACCCCACCCACCACTGGGTTCGCGACACCTGGGCCGACATGGACCCCGACCCGAGGTGTCCGATGACCGACCAGCGGGGCCTCCTGGAGACCCGATCATGAGCCCGGCACCACGCCGCCGCTCCGACAGGGGGAGGCCCATCTGTGTCTCGTGAACGTATCGGCCTGGGGGTGATCGGTTTCGGATGGATGGGCCAGGCCCACACCCGGTCCTACATTCGCATCCCCACTCTGTTCCCGGAGCGCACATTCGACCCGGACCTCACGATTATTTCCGACAACGTCACCGACCGGATCGATCAAGCCGTCGAGTCGTTCGGTTTCCGGTCCGGTACCACCGACTGGGCCGATGTCATCAATCATCCCGAAGTCGATGTGGTCTGCATCTGCGCCCCCAACATGTTGCACGAGCGGGTCGCGGTGGCCGCAGCGGCCGCAGGCAAGCACGTGTTCTGCGAGAAGCCGGTTGGTGGCACACCCGAGCAGACCGTTCGCATCGAGGCCGCCGCTCGTGCCGCCGGCGTCATCACCGGAGTGGGCTACAACTACCGGTGGGCACCCTTGGTCCAATATGCGAAGCAACTGATCGATGAAGGCTCCTTGGGTGAGATCACCAACTATCGAGGGCGTTTCTTCTCGATGTACGGCGCCGATCCGATGGGGCTGCTGTCCTGGCGCTTCAAACACGACCAGGCCGGATACGGCGTATCGACCGACATTCTCAGCCACTCGATCGACCTCGCACACATGCTGGTGGGACCAATTACCAAGGTGGTGGGCACCGGCCACACCTACATAACCGAACGACCACTGCCCAAGGCCGGCGGCACCCACTACGACCGGGGCCGGCCCGGCGATCCCACCGGGCCGGTGGAGAACGAGGACTACTTCGCGGCCATGGTCGAGTTTGCCTCGGGAGCCCGGGGAGTGTTCGAGACCTCCAGATCGATCATCGGACCAGAGAGCCAGAACGCCTTCGAGGTCTACGGGACGGAGGGGTCGATCATGTGGAATCTCGAGACGATGAACGAAATGAAGTTGTACCTCACCTCCGACCGCGCCCGCGGCTACACCACCGTCTACGCCGGCGACCGCTACCCCTACCACGGTCATTTCGTCCCCGGTGACGCCAACGCCATCGGCTACGAGGACATGAAGGTGATCGAGGACTACGAGTTCCTTTCGTCGGTCGCGGCGGGCCGACAGCATCATCCCGGGTTCAGCGAGGCCATCGACTACGTGAGTGTGCAGGACGCTCTGATCAGGTCGTGGCGCAGTGAGCGTTGGGAGACGGTCACCCGGCTGGCCGAGGTCTGACCCCACGCAGTCAGAGGAGACACAAGTGAAGACACAAGTGAAGACACACCGACTCACAACGGCCCAGGCCCTCGTGAAGTACCTCATGGCGCAACGCACGGTGATCGACGACCGTGAGGTCGCTCTCTTCCCCGGGGTCTACGCCATATTCGGCCACGGCAACGTGACCAGCCTCGGGCATGCCCTCGAACGGGTGAAGGACGAGTTCCCCACTTGGCGCGGCCAGAACGAACAGGGCATGGCGCTCGCCGCGACTGCGTTCGCGAAGGCCAAGCGGCGGCGTCAGATCATGGTGGCAACCACGTCCATCGGCCCCGGAGCCACCAACATGGTGACAGCCGCCGGTGTGGCGATGGCCAACCGCCTGCCCGTGCTCCTCCTGTCGGGAGACACCTTCGCCAGTCGCATCCCGGATCCGGTTCTCCAACAGGTCGAGCACTTCGGGTCCCCTTCGACCACCGTCAATGATGCGTTCCGATCGGTCACCCGATACTGGGATCGCATCGTCCGACCCGAGCAACTCCTGAATTCCCTCCCTCAGGCGCTGGCCATGATGCTCGACCCCGGCGATTGCGGGCCGGCATTCATCGGTCTGCCACAGGACGTTCAGGCCGAGGCCTTCGACTTCCCAGCGGTGTTTTTCGAGCCGGTGGTTCACCGACAACGCCGTCCCGGTCCCGACAAGGGGCAACTGCGCGCGGTTGTCGAGGCCATGTCCACTTCGCTCAGGCCGCTGATCATCGCGGGTGGGGGAGTCCACTACTCGTTCGCCGAGGAGCAACTCCGCAAGTTCGCCGAAACGCATGGGGTACCCGTCGTCGAGACGGTTGCCGGCAAGGCGTGCATACCGGCTCGTCATCCCCTCTACGCCGGACCGATCGGCGTAACCGGTTGCGAGGCCGCGAATAATCTGGCCGCGGAGGCCGACCTCGTTCTGTCGGTGGGATGCAGGCTCGGCGACTTCACCACCGGGTCCTGGACCGTCTTCCGGAATCCGGAGACCGTGATCGTCGGTCTCAACACCGCACGTTTCGACTCTGTCAAGCACCTCTCGCTGCCCCTCATCTGCGATGCACGCGAGGGATTGTCACAGCTCTCGGCTGCGTTGCCAGACTGGACCTCATCGAACTCCTGGCGAGAGCGGGCCGCCCTCGAGGCAGCGGGCTTTCACCGCTACATCGACGAGATCGCCAGTCCCACCGGATCGGCTTCGCCTCCCACCTACGCCCAGGTGGTTGGGGTGGTTGATCGCAACAAGAAGCCGGGCGATTACGTGGTTTCGGCGGCCGGGGGCTTTCCCGGAGAGGTCAACAACGGGTGGCGACAGGATGAGATCAACAGCTTCGACTGCGAATACGGATTCTCCTGCATGGGCTATGAGATCAGCGGGGGATGGGGGGCGAAGATGGCTCTGCCCGACCGGGAGGTGATCGTTTTCGTCGGAGACGGATCAACCATGATGCTCAACAGCGACCTCCACAGCTCGGTGCTGTCGGGCCACAAAATGATTGTCATCATCTGCGACAACGGAGGATTCGCCGTGATCAACAGGCTCCAGATCAACCAGGGCGGTGTGCCGTTCAACAACTTGATCATCGACTCCAGGGTGGTGGAGCCGATCCATGTCGACTTCGCTGGATTGGCCGCGGCTCAGGGATGCATGAGTGAGACCGTGGACACCCTCGACCAACTCGAGGAGGCCCTCGGTCGAGCCCGAGCTGCCGATCGAACCTACGTGATCTCCCTTCGCACCGACCCCCATGCATGGACCGATGGCGGGGCCTTCTGGGAGGTCGGGGTGCCGGAGGTGTCGGATCGTTCCGAAGTTCTGGGCGCACACGCCGAGCTACTGGCCGGCAAGGCCGACCAGCGGATCGGGTGGTGACCATGACTCCCACCACCGCAGCACGAGTCCCGGCAGCGTCGACGTTCGAAGGAGGGGTGGCCCTCATAACCGGCGGCTCCCAGGGCCTCGGAAATTCCGTTGCCCATGCCCTCGCCGACCGGGGGGCACGGGGCTTCGTACTGGTTGGACGCGACCCCGACAAGGGCGAAGCGGCCGCCGCAGCCCTCACCACCGACACGTGCCGAGCAGTCTTCGTGAAGGCCGATGTTGGAACACCGGAGGGATGCTCGGCGGCTGTGCAGGCCGTGGGCGACGAATTCGGCGCTCCCGACGCGGTCGTCAACTGTGCGGCGGCCACCGCCCGCGGCACGGTGTGGGATTCCCCACCCGATCTGTGGGCCGAGATGCTGATGGTCAACGTGAGGGGCCCGGCGCTCATCGCACAGGGCTGCGCCCGACTGATGCGCGATGCAGATAGAGGTGGATCAGTCGTGATGATCGGCTCGGTGGCCGGACACGGTGGCGCACCCGAACTACTTTCGTATTCGACATCCAAGTCGGCGCTGGTCGCACTCACCCGCAATCTCGCCTATCAGCTCATGCGCCATGGGATACGCGTCAACCTTCTCAACCCCGGATGGATGAACACTCCCGCCGAGGACATCGTGCAACGCAGGTTTCACGGGGCCACCGACGGGTGGCTCGAGAGGGCCTCCGCCGAACTGCCGTTCGGGCGTTTGATCGATACCGACGAGATAGCCCGCACCATCGCCCACCTGGCCACCGCGGAATCGGGGATGCTCACCGGGGCCTGCATCGACTACGACCAATCGGTGATCGGCGCCGGGAACGCACCGGTACCGCCGGCGACAGACCGATCCCACAACCACACGTGAAGGACATCCGATGAATCTTCGAATTGGCGTACTCGGCTGCGGACGCATCGGGGCCATGCACGCAGAACTCATCTCGAGGCGCGTCGACGACGCCGTTCTCGGCCCGGTGTTCGATGTTGTTCCCTCCTCGGCCGAGGCGCTGGCCCAGCGCCTCGGTACCACCATCACCGAATCCGTCGACGACATCCTTGGCGACGCCTCGGTCGACGCGGTTGCCATCTGTACCAGCACCGAAACCCACGTCGATCTGATCATCGGCGCAGCCCGGGCCGGGAAGGCCATCTTCTGCGAGAAGCCACTTTCCAGGGATCTCGGGGAGATCGACCGCGCTCTTGCCGTCGTCGACGAAGTCGGCGCCTACCTGCAGGTGGGATTCAATCGCCGCTTCGACCCCAGTCACAGGGCGGTGGCCGAGGGAGTAGCCAATGGTTCCATCGGCGACCCCCATCTCGTTCGGATCACGAGTCGCGATCCTGAGCCACCACCCATCTCCTACATCGAGGGGTCCGGCGGAATCTTTCTCGACATGACCATCCATGATTTCGACATGGCCCGGTACGTCGCCCGGTCCGAGGTGGTGACGGTCTACGCCACCGGAGGTGTGCGCGTCGATCCCGCAATCGGCAATGCGGGCGACATCGACACCGCGGTGGTGGTCCTCACCCATCGGGACGGAACGATCACCACCATCGACAACAGCCGCCAGGCCGTCTACGGCTACGACCAACGCGTCGAGGCCTTCGGCTCGGCCGGGATGATCGCATCCCACAACGTGCCGGCGAACACCACCATCGCCAGCGACGTCGCCGCCCGGCGAGGCTCGCCACTCCAGTACTTCTTCCTCGAGCGCTACGAACAGAGCTATCTCGAGGAGTGGAAGGAGTTCATCTCATCGGTCTCAACCGGTTCGGCCAGCCCGGTCGACGGCAGGGACGGTCGCGCCCCCTTGGTGTTGGGTCTCGCTGCGTGGAAGTCCCATCGGGAGGGACGCCCGGTCGAGGTCGACGAGATCGACCCGACCTGACCGACGATCTCCGAATCGGCTCTACGTGTCGTCGTCGTCGACCAGGCCACTGGCCGTGGCCAACGCCGCGGCCATCATTCCGGCTCGCTGGTACACGAGCTGAAATGAATGCTCGGCTGCAGTCTCGTGAGGGGGGATCGGAATGCGGCCCAATGAAACCACGACAGCAGTGATGTCGGGGGAGTAGGTGACATGGTCGATCGGTTCGGGTAGCGATCCCGGATCTCCCCAGAACTTGGCCGGATCAACCACGCTCTGGCTCTTCTGACGGTTCTTTCCCTTGCGTTTGCTCCGCTTTTTGTCGTTTCCGCTCATTCCGACTCCGTCCCGGTCTCGATCTGTTCAAGGTCGAGGACCGCCGACTGATCAATCCCGAACACCTGTCGAAGCTGATCGGCATCCAGGTCGCCGATCGAACTCGACTTCGGCAGGGTGACGTCGGCGATGTGGCGCTTACCGGCCACCACCTCCTCGACCCTTTCATCGACCGTGCCGGGGCAAACCAGGCGGTGACAGATGACAGTGTTGGTCTGGCCGATTCGCCATACGCGATCACGTGCTTGATCTTCGACCGCCGGATTCCACCATCGGTCGTAGAGGACCACGTGGTTCGCGGCGGTGAGGTTGAGGCCGGTGCCGCCTGCCTTCAGCGAGAGCACCATGGCTCCCGGGCCTTCCATGGACTGGAATGACTCCACCATTCGGTCACGCGCCCCGCGTGCCAATCCGCCGTGATAGCACTCAACAGGTATTCCGTGACGCTCGCTGAGATACTCGGCGAGCTTCACACCCCAAGTGGCAAAGTGAGTGAACACCAGCAGCTTCTCGCCGGCCGCGTAGACGCTCTCGACGATCTCGTTGAGCCTGGCCAGCTTCCCGGACCGTCCCTCGAGTGGATTGTCGTCGTCTTGATAGTTGACCGGATGATTGCAGATCTGCTTGAGAGCGGTGATCGCGGCCAGGACAGCCCCCTTGCGCTCGGGAGTGCCGGGCTCCTTGGTCTCGGCATCGACCACGAGCGTGTCGATGACGGCCTGATAGAGGCCGATCTGCTCTTCGGTCATCGCGCATTGATCGAGTTCGTCGATGCGATCCGGGAGCTCGGCAGCGATGAGCGGTTCGGCCTTGGTACGGCGATATACGAGGATGCCGTTCAACGCCCGAAGCGCGTCCTCGCCGTCGGACTTGCGCTTGTTGTCCGGAGTGAGCTGGGTGATGAACGCGGCGCGGGGCCCCAACAAACCGGGATTCGCCCAGTTCATGATGGCCCAGAGGTCGCCCAGACCGTTCTCGATCGGTGTGCCGGTGAGGGCCACCCGGGTTCGTGCGTCGATTCGTTGCAACTGTCGCGAGGTCTCTGCGGCAGGGTTCTTGATGGCCTGGGCCTCGTCGAGCACCACCTTCCACCACTTGATACCGATGATTTCCTCGATGTCGCGCACGGCGGTGCCGTAGGTGGTGATCACGAGGTCCGCCTTTGAGACGGCCCGTTCGAATGACGAGTTCCTGGAGCGGTTCGCCCCGTGGTGGACGAGCACCTTCAACCCGGGGACAAATCGGCGGGCCTCTGATGCCCAGTTGCCCACGACCGCCGGTGGGGCGATGACGAGAGACGGCCTGTCGGCCTTGTCGGACAGCAGGTTGGCCAGAAGGGTCGGGGTCTTGCCGAGCCCCATGTCGAGTGCGAGGCATCCCCCGAGGCCGGCTTCGTCGAGGAAATCGAGCCAGGCAAGGGCGTCGGCCTGATAGGAGCGGAGCTCACCGTTGAACCCCGGGGGCTGCGTGGGCGGGTTCTCGGGAAGCGACTCGACGCTGGCCAACAGGTCGGCAGCCCAGCCGTCGCCGGTCAGCGTGATGCCACCCGACAGTGGCGAGCCCTCCAGGCCGAGAGCGTGACGCAGCATGTCGGCGCCCGAGAGACGGGTCTTGTCGGCCCGCTCGGCCAGCGCGGCCGCGGCCTCGACGAGGTCGGCCTTGTCGATTTCGACCCACTGACCGCGTGACTTGACGAGCGGGCGGGCCTCGGCTGCGAGCCTGGATATGTCGGCGGCGGTCAACTCGACGTCGTCGAACACCGCCGACCATCTCACGTTGGCAAGTTGCTGAGCACCGACGACGGTGTCCTGGGCATCTTCAGCCGTGAGGCGCAATGAGGGTGTGGCCTTCTTGCGAGAGAGCGGAGGCACCCGCACTTCGTAACCCGCCGCTGTGAGAACATCGCCCGTGGTGGTCATCAACCGCCAGGCCTCATCCTGGGACAGGAGCACCTCACCGCGGCGCCGACCACCGAGGCGAAGCAACTCCGGGAACAGCCGCTCGAGTCGTGAGAGCTGCCCCCCGACCTCGGCCGATCTCGACTTCGATCCGGTGGTTACAGCCACCTCCACCGGCTCGAGTCCACCATCGATCCCGGGTGCGTACACCGAAACATGCCATGCGTCGGAATCGTCGGGGGGATCGAGTTGGATGACCAGACGACAGCCAACAGCACCGGACACGGGAGATGCCCATTGTTGGAGCTTGCGCACCATCTCCCCGGTTATCGACCGTGGGGCAAAGAAAGGTTGGCCGTCGAGATTGCACAGGAACGCCTCGCCCACGTCGGCCCGGGTGGTGATCTCTGGTGGCGTGGCCGGGAGAGTGAGCTGACCGGCCGCGGTGGCCACGATCGCGTGGGTCAGGTCGCCGATCACCGCTGCAGTGAACTTCTCGGGATTCTGATCCCGATTGTTGACCATCACCGAACCGGGGACGCTGGCCACCAGATCGGCCAACGACTCGGGATCCATCAGCGCCGGCAACCAACGGACACGACACTTCACGAGCCCGTCGTCTTTGTCCCTGCGACTCCGCTTCGACTGGACAAGCTGCGGAACCACACGTCCCTGAGCCACCAGATCGACGGCGAGAGCTGCGGCCAGGCCCATCCATGTGGCGCTGGCGCCCACGGAGTCGTCGTCGTGGGTTGTGGCCAGGTCGACAAGCCATCCGAGAGCTGATGCGATCGGTGTCGAGATGGTTTCCGCTCGACCCCTCACCGGCAACTTGAGCGTGCCGTGCTCGTCCCATTGGATCGCGCCTCCGCCGAGGGCCTTGACCCTCTCGAGAACCTGCGCTTCCGGCTCGGGGCGAATGTTGTGGCCGCCCGCCCAGGCGACGATTCGACCATCCGTGCGCGACAACTGCAGCTGGACGATTCCGGGCTCAACCGGGGCATCCACGGCCTTGTCGCGACGCGGCGGTTCGGGTGCCAACTCCTCAGGGGCGGGTGGGCCGATCAATGCCGTGAGGGCCTCGTCGATCCGGAAGCACTCGTTGTCGAGGTCGGCCAGGACGACGCTGCGCTCCGGGCCTCTCAGGCTTTCCCGGGCGGAATCAAGACGGCGCTCGGCCGCATCGAGAAGGCGCCACAGGGACGCGACCCACTGGTCGTGGTGTGAATCGAGATATGAGATTTCGTCTTCGGACGCCCGACCATCGATGTGACGCTGCACGACAGCATCAAGTTCATCGGGTGTCGAGGGCACCCATTTCGTTTGTATGGCTACGGCCATCTCCTCAGCTTCGCGGCGCGTCAGCGCCTGCCGTGCGGATTCGATCTGATCAGTGCTGGCTGGCACCGATCGCCTCTTGCGCCCCGAGGCGCGGCCACTCTACCCGGGTGTGGCTCAGGCCAAACGTTCTGCCTTCTCACCGAGAGCGTCGATCAACTCGTCGAAGCTCTTTTCGAACGCAGCCACGCCTTCGTTTTCGAGCGTGCGGGTGACATCGTCGATGTCGACGCCGACCGCCGCGAGGCCCTCCATCACGCTGCGGGCCTCGTCGAGACCGACATCGATGGTGCGGTCCACCGTGCCGTGATCCTCGAACGCCTCGATGGTCTTGTCGGGCAGGGTGTTGACGGTGTCGGGGCCGATCAGGGTGTCTACGTAGAGGGTGTCGGGGTAGCTCGGGTTCTTGGTGGAGGTCGATGCCCACAACGGACGTTGCACACGGGCCCCGCGAGCGACGAGGGCCTCCCACCGGGCCCCGGCAAAGGTTCGCTTGTGGGCCTCGTACGCCAACTTCCCACTGGCCACCGCGGCGCGGCCTCGGAGCTCGAGCGCCTCGGGCGTGCCGATGGCATCGAGGCGACGATCGATCTCCACGTCGAGTCTGCTGATGAAGAACGACGCCACACTCGATACATCGGACAGGTCTCCCTCGGCTGCTTCGAGCCCGGCGATGTAGGCCTCCATCACCTCGGCGTAGCGGTCGAGCGAGAAGATCAGGGTGACGTTGACGCTGCGCCTCTCACTGATCATGGTCCTGATCGGACCCAGGCCTTCGGCCGTTGCCGGAATCTTGATGTAGACGTTGGGCTCATCGATGCGCTGGTGGAGTTCACGGGCCGCCGTTTCTGTGGCGGCTGTGTCTCTGGCCAGACCCGGATCAACCTCGACCGACACGTATCCGTCGAGGCCATCCGACTGGTCGTAGACCGGTCGCAGTATCGCCAGCGCGGCCTCGATGTCGGAGGTGACGAGCTTCCAATAGGAAGCTTCCACATCGAGACCGGCCGCGATTGCCTCGCTGAATTCCTGGTCGTATTCCGCCGACCCCTGTATGGCCTTCTGGAAGATCGAGGGGTTGGAGGTGAGACCTCTGACACCGCGATCGACCCACCGCTGGAGCTCGCCGCCGGTTATCCATCCCCGGCGGATGTTGTCGAGCCAGGGGCTCTGGCCCTGCTCCTCGAACAGCTGCTTGAGTTTCGACATTTTCTGCTCCGTTGAGTGGTTCGTTGCGGGGTTCAGTTGCTTGGGGCGAGGAGTTGCATGACGTGGTCGATGATGTGATCGGCGTTCATACCGAGTTCGTCCATGACCCTGGCTCCCGGTGCCGAGGCACCGAATCGGTCGATCGAGACGACATCGTCGACCCAACGATGCCAGCCCATCGAAACCCCGGCCTCCACGGCGAGGGACGGCAGATCGGGCCGTAGGACAGCGGCTTGTTGCTCCGAGGACTTCTCTTCGAACTGTTCCCAACACGGGAACGACACCACGCGGGCGATGATTCCCGAGTCGGCGAGTTTCTTCGCGGCTGCGACACAAAGCGATACCTCGCTGCCGGTTCCGACGAGGGTGACGGAGGCCCCGTCTGGATCGGAAACTGCGTAGGCGCCGTCGGCGACTCCCGCCGCCGAGGTGCCCTCGAGAACCGGCACGCCTTGGCGGGTCAGTATGAGAGCGGACGGCCCCGATGCCTCGATCATGAGACGCCATGCCGCCGCGGTCTCGTTGGCATCTGCCGGCCGGATGACCCGCAGATTGGGGATGGCTCGCAGGGCGGCGAGCTGCTCGACGGGCTGGTGGGTCGGGCCGTCTTCGCCGACGCCCACGGAATCGTGGCTCCACACGAAGATGGTGTGGGCATTGGACAGCGCGGCCACGCGCACGGCACCCCGCATGTAGTCGGAGAAGACCAGGAAGGTGCCGATGACCGGAATTGCGCCGCCGTGAAGGGCCATGCCGTTGGCGATCGCACCCATGCCGTGCTCGCGCACTCCGAAGTAGATCTGGCGTCCGCTGCGGTCGGCGGGGGAGAAGGTGCCGACGTCCTTCATGGTGGTACCGGTGTTGCCGGTGAGGTCGGCCCCGCCACCGGTGAGGCCGGGTACGACGGGGAGCAACGCCTGCAGCGCCGCGTTGGAGGCCTTGCGGGTGGCGACGGACTCACCGGGGGTCCAGGTCGGCAGCGTGTCGGCCCACCCCTCGACACCGGTGGCATTCAGGCAGGCGTCGAGCGCCGCCCGATCGCCGCTGAACGACTCCAGCCGCGCCTCCCAGGCCTCGCGAGCGGCCCGGCCCCTCGTGCCGGCTCGGCGATACATCTCCAGAACCTCGTCGTCGACGTAGAACGTCTGGTCGGCCGGGATACCCATCGCGGTCTTGGTTGCGGCGATCTCGTCGTCGAATATCGAGTAGCCGTGGGCCGCCGGGGTGTCGTGGGAATCCGGTGAGGGCGTTCCGATGTGGGTACGGACCACCACCAGCGAGGGCTTGTCGGTGACGGCCATCGCCCGCCTCACCCCCGCTTCGAGGGCATCGAGATCATCGCCGACCTCGCCCAACTCCTCGACGTGCCACCCGTAGGCGCGGAAGCGCTCAGGGGCATTGTCGGTGAGGGCAATCTCGGTGGGTCCGTCGATGGTGATGTGGTTGTCGTCGTAGCACAACACGATGCGCCCTAGGCCCAGATGTCCGGCCAGCGAAGCCGCCTCATGGCTGACACCTTCGGAGAGATCGCCATCGCCGCAGGTGGCGAACACGTGATGGTCGAACAGATCGGCGCCGAAGCGCGATCGGAGCTGTTCCTCGGCAATCGCCATCCCCACGATGTTCCCGATGCCCTGCCCCAGCGGTCCGGTGGTCGCTTCGACCCCCGCGGTGTGTCCGACTTCCGGGTGCCCGGGTGTGGGGGACCCCCACTGTCGAAACTCGCGCAGGTCGTCGAGGGTGAGCCCGAAGCCCGCCATGTAGAGCAGCGCATATTGGAGGATCGACGCATGGCCGCCCGACAACAGGAAACGGTCGCGGTCGGGCCAGGTCGGGGCCTCCGCGTCGTAGGTCATGACCCGGGTGAAAAGAACATGGGCCAATGGTGCCAGAGCCATGGCGGTGCCCTGATGGCCCGATCTGGCGGCGTTGGGGCCGTCCATGGCGATTCCGCGGATCATGTTGACGGCGCGCTGGTCGATATCGGTCATCGGTCCTCCGTGTCGATGTCGAACGTGACCCTATCCCTGCGCACCACACTACGATGCGACCGTGATCGAGACGCCGACCAAAGATGCCATCATCGTGGCCGCACAGCGTCTCTTCGCGGAGCGCGGCTTCAACGGAACCTCGCTCAACGACATCGCGGCCGTCGTCGGCATACGCAGGCAGAGTCTTCTCCATCACTTCCCGTCGAAGGAACTGATGTACACCGAGGTGTTCGAGCGAGCCCTTGCCGAGTGGTACGTACGTGTCGAGCAGGCGGTCACCGAAGAGGATGCCCACGGTTGGCAGAAGATCGATCACGTCCTCACCGCCGGGTTCGAGTTCTTTCGCGAAAGCCCCGAGTTCGTCCGCATCGTCCGCCGAGAAGCCCTGGCCGAGGAGGGCTCAGGCCACGTCGATCTCGGTATGGCCCTTCAGCCCTTGTTCGCCAGAGCCGCCGACTACTTCCGCCGTGAGATGGACGCCGGTCATTTCCGCCGTCACGATCCCGAGCAGCTCCTCATCACCGGTTACGGCGCGCTGTTGTCGTACTTCAGCGACGCCACATTCATAGCCGGCCTCCTGGGCCACGACCCGTTGAGCCCCGAGGCCCTCGAGCGTCGGCTGCAACACGTACGAGGGTTCATTCGTGCCGCGGTCCAGCCCGACAACGTCGACTGATATCCGCCCGCGTCGCAACCATCGGTCTCCGTCGGCCTAGTCTGCGGGGGCCATGCGCCGCTATTTCGTGCCTCTCATCCTGCTTGCATCCCTCGTCGCCGCGTCGGTCCTCACCATCCGCTCCGACAACGAGTCCGACCCGGGCCACGCCGTGGCCGAAGAGACGCCGACCGCGGCCGTCTCCACCCCGCTGCTGAGCGTCCGACGGATACCCGAGTGGCTGCGCACCCCCACCTCGGACACGATGCTCGGACGTGCGGCCCAGACCGTTCTCATCAACCCGGCCATGCCCGCCGCCAGGTGCGTGACAGTCCACAGAGACGGGATTGAGGTGGCCCGCAACGACAGCGGCGATCTCCTCGCCCCCGGGGCTCTGCAACGACTCATCACCCTGTCCGCCGCCACCACCCAGATTCCGGGTGACTCGGTATTTCGTACGGTTGCGGTGGTGCTTGCTGATTCCGTCGTGTCCGAGGACGGTCAACTCGACGGCGACATCTGGCTTGTGGGTGGGGGAGACCCGGTGCTGTCCACGTCCGACTACGTCGGGCAGTTCCCCGGAGCCCGACCCTTCACGAATCTCGCCACCCTCGCCGACACCGTGGCGGGACAGCTGGCCGCCGACGGAATCACGTCCGTATCGGGTGGAATCATGGGCGACGAGACCAAGTACGCGCCGGCGGAGCGCGACTACATCGGCGAGGAAACCCCGTCGGGTCCGGTCTGGACATCCGACGACATCGCCGCCAATGAGGTCGGACCGCTGTCGGCGTTGATGGTCAACGAAGGGTTCACATCCTGGCCCGACACTCTCGATCCCGCCCAGAACGTGAGGTCACGGGACCCTGCCGTCGACACCGCTCGCCTGTTCGCGGATCTTCTCACCGAGCGGGGCATCGAGATAAAGGGGCGCGCCGGCAACTCGGTCGCACCCCAGGGCGGGGATCGACGCACATTGGGCGAGATAGAGTCGCCGCCTTTCTCGGACATAATGCGGTTTGCCTTGACTGCCGACGGCGCGACCACATCGGAGATGATCCTGAAGGAGATCGGCGTTCGCAGCGGCGTCGGAGCCGTACGCGCCAACGCCATCTTGTTCGGCGAGGTGATTCTTCTCGACCGGGCCGGCCTGCCCGTCTTCGGCACAGCCGTGGCCGACGGTTCCGGGTTGTCCTCGCTCAACAAGACCACCTGCGACATGCTGGTGTCGGTTCTGGAACACACCTCCGTGGCCGACGACATGATGGCCGCCATCCCCACAGCAGCCGATGGCCCCCTGGCGGACTGTCTCTCCGAGATCGGTGGCGAGGCCCGAATTCTGGCGGTGTCCGATTCCGACACCGTCGGGGTCGTCGGTGCCATCACCACCTCCAACGGCGACCAGGTGAGCTTCGCGATGCTGGCCAACGATCCCGACCTGGGGACCACCCTCGGGCAGTGCAACTCGCTCCAGACATCGATGGTCGAGGCCGCGGCCGGACATCCCTACGGTCCCGCTCTCGACGATCTGGCCCCGTCACCCCCGACCACGGGCTGAGAGGCCCCACCCGGATGGAACCGACCGTCGACCGGGAGCTTCCGGTGTTTCCGCTGGGATCAGTGGTCTTGCCCGGGGTCGTCGTTCCACTGAGGATCTTCGAGGATCGCTACTGCACGCTCGCGACCGATCTGTCCGCCCCGGATTCCGATCGCCGCTTCTCGACAGTGATGATAGAACGCGGTAGCGAGGTGGGCGGATCCGATGTGAGGGCCGACATCGGCTGCATTCTCGAGACCGTCGCCATCAGACAGCACCCTGACGGCACCTGGGATCTGGCAGCCGCGGCCATTTCCAGGATGCAGGTGATCAGATGGCTCCACGACGATCCGTATCCCCGCGCAGTCACGCGTCCGTGGCCCGACGATCCGGGGCCGGAGATCTCGCGCCACGATCTGTCACGGCTGCTCGAATCCATCAGAGAGCTTTGCGATGGAGCGGCTGCTCTCGGGCAGGCCATCACCCTGCCCGATGTTGCCCGCAACTCCGTTTCCGGCGCCTTGTGGAAGCTCTGCGCATCCCTGCCCATGGCGGATCTCGACCGGTACCGGGTGCTGAGCGCACCCTCGGTGGAAATGCGGTTCGACCTTCTCGGCGGTCTGGTTCGACAACAACTCGAATTGCTCGAACTCATCTCACGACAGGGACACAATCCGAACGGATAGGGTTGCGATCCCGACCCGGAGGAGAAATGGCCGACAGACCCGGACCCGGCGAGATGTTCGACCTCGTCAAGTCCTACGCGAAACAGGAGATCCTCGGCCCGCTCCGCGGATCAGGCCGCTGGATCTCATTTGGTCTCATGGGCAGCATTCTCCTGATGCTCGGACTCACCTCGCTGAGCCTGGCACTGCTCCGGGCGCTTCAGGAAGAGACCGGCTCCACATTCACCGGCAATCTCTCGTGGCTGCCCGGCACCATCACTCTCGTTGCGGTGTCGGCGGTCCTGGTGTTGCTCGTCTCCAGAATCAGCAAGAGGAGCCTCTGATGGCCGACAACGACGAACCCATATCGCGCGAAGACCTTCGTTCTTCGTTCCGGGCATTCAAAGACGACATCGATCAGACGGCCGACGAGGCCGCGTCCAAGGCCATGCCCGTTTTCGCCATCGGTGGGGTCCTGTTGCTGATCGTCGTGTTTCTGCTCGGTCGCCGGGCCGGCCGCACCAAGTCCACAGTTGTAGAGATTCGCAGGATCTGATGGCCCGAAAGTCGTTCGGCCGGGCGTACCTGAGTCGAACCATCCGCTTGAACAGCATCCGTCGGGGTCTGCTTGGTGGGTCGAACTTCTGGCTCACCGTTTTCGCCGCCCGCCTGGTGAGTTCGCGCCTGCGCACCGTCACGAAACGCGGAGAGAAACCGATTCGATTCTCCGAGGGCCTCAAGGTCGGTGAGACGCTGGAAATCTCGCACATCGATCCCTCGACCGACCGTACATGACCGGTCCGCTGCATCGTCACGATTGAATTGACGCCCAGCAGCATCTCCAGGAAGCCCGTCGAATGACCAACCGAATCAACCTGGCAGCCGGCGACACCGTGCTGCTCATCGATCGCAAGAAGCGGCGCTACCTGATCGATCTCGCCGACGGGGGAGAGTTCCATTCCCATTCCGGTGTCCTCGCCCACGACTCCATGATCGGGCACCCCGAGGGCACCACCTTCAGATCCACCCGGGGCATGGTGTTCATCGCCGTTCGCCCGACACTCACCGACTACATCCTCAAGATGCCGCGCGGGGCGCAGGTGATCTATCCGAAGGACATCGGCCCGATTCTGGTGTTGGCCGACATATACCCCGGAGCCCGTGTTCTCGAATCTGGTCTCGGCAGCGGCGCGCTGTCCACCGGGTTGCTCCGGGTGGGCGCGGAGATCACCGGCTACGAGATCAGGGAGGACTTCGAAAGCCGGGCCCGCGAGAACGTGTCCCGCTTCCTGGGCACCGGCGCACTCGACCACTATCAGACGGCCGTGCGCGATGTGTACGAAGGCATCGACGAGACCGATCTCGACCGAGTGATACTTGACCTGCCCGAACCGTGGAGGGTCGTGCCCCTCGCCCGTGACGCACTCCGAATCGGCGGGATCTTCCTGGCCTATACCCCGAGCATCATCCAGGCCTCACAGTTGTCGGAAGCACTCGCCGATTCACCATTCGGCATGGTCGAGACGCTTGAGGTGCTGAACCGCACATGGCATGTCGAGGGCAACGCGGTGCGCCCCGACCATCGCATGGTCGCCCACACCGGTTTCCTCACCCACGCGCGCCTCCTGGTCGAGTGATGGGCGGGCGTCCAGCGCTGGCGGTGTTGATCCTCATGGTCGTCTTCGCCTCGGGATGCTCGGCCGACGACCCGGTCGCGTCCGCGCCACCCAGCCGTCCTCCTCTGTCCGATCCGCCCGATCCCGGCCCGCCTCCGGCGTCAGATGGGCTGCCCCCCGAACTGTTGGCCCGATTGGTCGACTCGACCGTATGGGTGAGCGGACTCGCCTGTGGGCGGGATCGAGAGGGCAGCGGTTTTGCGGTGGCCGACGATCTCGTCGCCACCGCAGCCCATGTCATTCGCGGCCTCGACAACGTGAATGTCACCTTCACCGACGGGCGCTCACTGCCGGCCATTCCGGTGCTCTACGACACCGTCGACGACCTCGCCGTACTGCGGGTGGCGGGTGCGTCCATGGTTCCCATTCCCCTGGGTGATGCCGCCGATGGCACCGTTGGTGCGTTGATCGGGTGGGAGAGCGACCCCAGGCCCGACCCGACTCCCTTCCGTATCGATCGCCCGGTCACCGTGCAGATCACCGAGGTCGGGGGAGTCGACACGGTCGATCGGCCGTCGTGGCTGTTGGCGGCGAATGTCGAAGCAGGTGACTCCGGCGCAGTCCTGGTTGATGGCTCCGGAGTTGCCGTCGGCGTGGCCTTCGCGACCACGAAGCGCCACGCCGGGGTCGCCTATGCGGTGAGGGCCACCACGCTGTCCGAAAAGCTGAAAGGCGACCTCAGCGCAGTCGCTGAGGTCGCCGGTTGTGGTTGAGACGGGTGGACCGGCTGATGCCGGGGACCGGTCTCAGCCAATCAGACTTCGATGAAGATGCACTCGCCGGGGCATTCCTCGGCGGCTTCGATGCTCGCTTCTTCCTGCCCTTCGGGCACGGGGCCGAGACCCTCGGCTCCACCCGGGTCGGACAGCACCTTGTCGCCGTCCTTGACGTAGGCCAAACCATCGTCGAGAAGGGTGAAAATATCTGGAGCGATCTCTTCGCAGAGTCCGTCTCCGGTACACAAATCCTGATCGATCCAGACCTTCATGGTGTCACTCGACCTCACGTTGTAGTAGTTGATTGACGTTGCAGGCCCGAAGCCGGGCTCCTTACCTGAGTCGGCAGTGTAGCCACGGTCATTAGCAGGAACGACGACACCGGCGCCCATTCATGACTTCGGTCATGAATCAACGCTCAGAGTGATGTACTACCGACATGGGCATGTCGACCGACTGGAGTATCGGGCATCGGTCTAGTGTGAGGTCGTTGCCGAAAGGAGACCAGCATGATCGACGATTCGCAGCAGGCCGAGATCAATCGTCTGCGCATGCTCGCCGCGGAACTCGAGGACGAAGTTGCCGTTCTCCGCCGACGCCTGCAGGATTCGCCGAAGCGTGTGCGCACCCTGGAGGAGCGTCTCCTGGAAACTCGCGGCCAGCTGTCCAAAGCCGTCTCCCAGAATGAGAAACTCACCTACACGCTGCGGGAGGCGAGAGACCACATCTCCTCGCTTCGTGACGAAGTCGACAAGCTCACCCAACCGCCCTCAGGCTACGGAACCGTCCTGGGCACCAACGACGACGGCACCGTGGATGTGCATTCAGCCGGTCGAAAGCTGAGGGTCACCGTCCAGCCCGACCTGGTCGGCCGACTCAGTCGCGGCCAGGAGGTCGTGCTCAACGACACATCCAACGTGGTCATGGCCCGCGAGCCCGACCGCACCGGTGAGGTGGTTCATTTCAAGGACCTGCTCGATGACGGCACCCGTGCGATCGTGATCGGCCGTGCCGACGAGGAGCGGATCATCGACCTCGCCGACCATCTCATCGGCGAGGCCTTCCGGTCGGGCGATCCGATTCTGATCGATCCCCGTTCGGGCATGGCCCTCGAGCGTCTGCCGCGTCACGAGGTCGGTCATCTGATTCTCGAGGAGGTTCCCGACGTCACCTACGCCGACGTGGGGGGCCTCGACTCACAGATCGAGCAGATCACCGATGCCGTCGAGCTACCGTTCCTCCACCAGTCGCTGTTTGCCGATTACGACCTGCCGGCACCCAAGGGGATCCTCTTGTACGGGCCTCCCGGCTGCGGCAAGACTCTCATCGCCAAGGCGGTGGCCAACAGCCTGGCCGCGAAAGTGGCCGAGGTCTCCGGCGATCACGATGCCCGTAGCTATTTCCTCAACATCAAGGGGCCGGAGCTGCTCAACAAGTATGTCGGCGAGACCGAACGCCAAATCCGGCTGGTGTTTCAGAGGGCCAGGGAGAAGAGCGAGGAGGGCTGGCCGGTCATCGTGTTCTTCGACGAGATGGAGTCGTTGTTCCGCACCCGGGGCAGCGGGATCAGCTCCGACATCGAATCCACGATCGTGCCGCAGCTCCTCGCCGAGATCGACGGCGTGGAAACGCTCCGCAATGTCATCGTGATCGGCGCCTCGAACCGGGAGGATCTGATCGATCCCGCCATCCTTCGCCCCGGTCGCCTCGATGTGAAGATAAAGATCGAGCGGCCCGACGCGGAAGCGGCCGTCCCGATCTTCGCTCGCTATCTCACGGCCGACATCCCGATCGACGACGGCATGATCGAGACCCAGGGGGGCGGCGACATCGACAAGGCGATCCAGGCGATGATCGAGGACACCGTGCGGGAGATGTACCGCGAGGACGAGGCGAACCGTTTCCTCGAGGTCAC